>CBFHWN010000041.1:0-17230 GCA_965659595.1 uncultured Ilumatobacteraceae bacterium
CGACACGCTCACGATAGGCGCAGCGAACGTGACGCTGTATGCACAGTGGACCGCCGACACACTCACCATCACCTACGACAGCCAATCCGGTTCCCCGATCGCTGACGGCGACTCGGCCACGACTACTGGCGGATCTATCTCCACCCTCCCAACCGACCCGACCCGATCCGGCTACACCTTCAACGGCTGGTTCACAGCAACATCCGGCGGCTCCCAGATCACCACCAGCAACCCCCACGGCCAAATCAGCGACTTCACGTTGTTCGCCCAGTGGACTCAAATCCCGGTTCAGGTTGCCCCACCCGCCCCATCCGTCATCGCACCCGCCCCACCCGTTATCGCACCCGCCCCACCCGTTATCGCACCTGCCCCGCCACCATCGAGTTTCACGATCGACATGGGTGATGGTTCGTCGTTCCTCGTTGAACACAGCAACGAACGCATCGCCACCGACATGAGCGTCCCTGTGGGTGCTCGCTTCTCAGTCCATGGGACCCAGTTTCAACCCGACTCCGACATTGAGATATGGCTCAACTCGACGCGCGTCCTCTTCGGGACGGCGACGGCCGGCATCGACAACACCTTCGTCCTCACCTCGAATCTTCCCGACCAGATCGAGCCTGGTGAGCACACCCTGGAAATTGTCGGAATCAATCTCGCCGGCGATCTGCAGACCACGTGGATCGGCCTGCTGGTCGACGAGCCGAAACTGATCGAAACACCGGACCTCGAACTGCCCATCACCGGGCGCAACAGCGACGTCGTTCTCAACTGGTCAATGGCATTACTGGTCGCCGGAATTCTCGTCGGCGCTCTCAGCCGACGTCGAGGGCTCCTTCGCTGACCGTGACCCCGTCAAGAGTCCAGCGAGATTCGGACAAGCGAATTACTCGCGCTCGAGCGATGCCGCCATACCGGGGAGGTTCACCCACGGCTGACGGTCGACGCACCACGCCTCAACCGTCGGCTTGACGTCGGACTTGTCGTCGAGAGTCCCGGCCTTCACCGCGATCACACCTTCACTCAACATGATCTCCGACAGGATCGGCGAACCGCACGACGAACAGAAACGACGTCGTACGTAGACCTGATCGCCTTTCTCACCCATCTCGTCGTAGGCAGCCATGTCACCGCTCACGGTCATCTGCGACCACATCGCGATCAGGTTCACCGAGAACGCGCTACCGCCTTGGCGTTGGCAATGCGAGCAGTGACACACCGCCGTAGCGATCGGATCACCCTCCATGGAGTACGAGATTTTTCCGCAGAGACAACGTCCGGTTCTTGCCATGCCGGCAACGTAGCAGTCGAGAACGACCCATCTGACCGAACCGGAACACCTCGAAACTGGCGGCAAGCTCAGGAGGTGGAAGCGGAGGTTTCGGCACGACGAAGAATCTCACGTAACGGGAGTCCGAGGGCAGAGGCTGCCCTCGCAGCATCGTCGTGTTCGACCTTCACCCGACCCGCTGTCACCTTCACACGGATCTCGTGTCCGTCGACCATCACGACACGTTCCGACCGGGCCTGCGGCCAACGTTCGAGCACGGTGCCACGCACTCCGAGCGTGCCGGTCTCGGCCACCAACACCTCGGTGATCCGCGACGAGAGGACGGGGTCGCACAACGCGTGAACTGTGTGAGCGGGGCGGCCCTTCTTCATGACGATCGGTGTTGCCCACGCATCGTGGGCGCCGGCAGCCAACAACGCGGCGATCGTGTGCGCCAACACCTCACCGGTTACGTCGTCGACATTTGCCTCGAGCAGTCGCACGCTCTCACCCGAACGTGCCACGTCACCGACGGTATCTCCCACCAACACCTGCACGATGTTGGCTCGTCCGTCGATGTCGGCCGTGCCGGCACCGAAACCGCGGGACGACACGCCCATCGACGGCATCGGCCCGAACGACTCGGCGAGGGCGACCATGATCGCAACCCCCGTGGGAGTCGCCAGCTCTCGGCGATCGTCCAGCCCGGTCAGGACGACATTGCGCAGAGCGGACAATCCGACGACCGCCGGCGACGGATTCGGCAGCTCACCGTGCTGCGTGCGAATCGTCCCGTGTCCGGTTCCGATCGGACCGCACACGATCTGCCCAACGTCGAGCACCTCGAGCGCGGCACACACGCCCACGATGTCGACGATGGAATCGACGGCTCCCACTTCGTGAAACTCGACGGCTTCGGCGGTCACACCGTGGATCTTCCCCTCCACGTCGGCCAGCACCTCGAACACCGCCAACGAACGAGAGCGAACCCGTTCGGGCAGATCGGAAGCTTCGAGCAACGAGCGGATGTCGCGCCACGCACGGTGATGGTGCTGATCTCCGTGAACGTGTTCGACGACGATCGCCCGTGTGGACGCAACACCGGCCCGTTGCGCGGGCTCGAACGTCAGTGCATAGTCGTGGAGCGCGAGACCGCTCATGATCTCGGCGATCTGCAGCGGGTCGGCACCGGCGTCGACCAATGACGCGAGAACCATGTCGCCGGCGACACCGGCTGAGCAGTTGAACCAGGCGACTCGACTCATCGTGCACCACCAGTCGTCGCTCGCACGACTCGCGCCGCCGCGCACGCGGCACCGTAACCGTTGTCGATGCCGACGACCGCCACGCCGTTGGCACACGTGGCATGCATGGCGAGCAGTGCCGTCACCCCGTCGAGCCCCGACCCGTAGCCCACACTGGTGGGCACGGCGATCACCGGCTTGCCGGTCAGACCGCCGATCACACTGGCCAGTGCACCTTCCATACCCGCCACCACGATCACCACGTCGGCGGCCATCACGTCGTCGAGCCGCGACAAGAGTCGATGGAGTCCGGCGACTCCGACGTCGGTGATGCGCTGTGCCTCGATGCCATGCGCCATCAACGACAGAATGCACTCGTCGACCACCGGCACATCGGCGGTTCCGGCCGAGATCACGAGCATGCGACCGTCGTACGAGGGTTGCGGAGCGCGCCAGAGCATCGACGTGTGCGCAGTGGTGGCCTCCCCATGAGCGGCAACGAGAGCCTTGCGCTGATCGTCGTCGACGCGCGTGGCGAGGACGGCTCCGGATCCATGCTGCAAGAGTTCACCGACAATGCGCACGCACTGCTCGGGGGACTTGCCTGGCGCGTACACCGCTTCGGGTGCACCTTGACGTAGATGTCGATGATGGTCGACAAGCGCGTCCCCCACATCGGCAAAGGGAAGCCGTGAGAGGCGACTCATTGCCTCGTCGGGCGAAAGGGCTCCACGCGCGATGTCGTCCACGAGTTGGCGCAGGGTTTTGGCGTCCACGAAACCATCCTCGCACGAGCGACCCTGCGCCGTAGCCTTGAGCCAGTGAACGCCAAGGCCCCGTCAACCTCCCTACTGCGCGTCGGATTCTTCGGGCCGTTCGGCACCTTCACTGAGCAGGCCGTGCGCTCACAATCCGACCTGGCCACCGGCGAGTTGGTGGCCTTCCGTACCGTGCCCGACGTGCTCGATGCCGTCGCCGACGGTTCGGTCGACGTGGGTGTGGTCCCCATCGAGAACTCGATCGAAGGCACGGTCAACTTCACCCAGGACGCGTTGTCGTTCGACTACACCCTTCTCATACAGCGCGAGATCGTGCTCGACATCGAACACTGTCTCGTCGCCCTTCCGGGCGCCTCGCTCGATGCGATCACCACGGTTCTTTCCATACCTGTGGCCTCGGCCCAGTGCCACCGCTTCATACGCGAAAACCTTCCCGAGGTCGAGGTGCATGCTGCCAACAGCACCGCCGACGCCGCCATGACAGTCGCCGACACCCGTGACGTGACGATCGCCGCCATTGCGCCTCGCAATGCCGCCGCGCTCTACGGACTCGAGGTGTTGGCGAGCAAGATTGAAGATCACCACGGCAACCAGACGCGGTTCGTCATGGTCGCCCCCGAGCGAGTGCCAGCGCCCACTGGAAACGATCGCACCGGCATCGTGGTGTATCAGCGGGCCGACGAGCCCGGAAGCCTGATCTCGATCCTGCAAGAGTTCGCAGCACGCCGCATCAACATCATCAACCTGCTGTCTCGCCCCACCAAGGACGGCGGACTCGGCGACTACTGCTTCGTCATGTACATGGACGGCCACATCGCCGACGAACTGGTGGCCGACGCGTTGCGTTCGCTCCACTCGAAACAGGCTGCCGTCAAGTTCCTCGGTTCGTACCCGGCCGCCGGCGAGGTGAACCACACCGCCCGGGAACACGCCGACTCACGCTGGCGTCAAGCCGACGACTGGGTCGAAGAACTGCGCTCCCGCTTCTCTTGACCTGCAGCACTACCCTTCTCGCATGAGCGAGCAGACAGCAGTCGTCACAGGGGCTAATTCCGGAATCGGCCGGGCCACCGCGATTCATTTGGCAGCCAACGGGTACCGCGTGTTCGGAACTGTACGCGGGCTGAGCAAGACCACCAAGGCCCAACAAATGGCCGACGAAGCCGGCGTGTCGATCGAATGGATCGAGCTCGACATCGCCGACGACGACAGCGTCACCCAAGGTTTCGCTCGCATCCATGAACTCTCTCCGGTGATAGACGTCTTGGTGAACAACGCCGGTGTCGGCGGAAACGCCGTGATCGAAGAATGTCCGCCGTCGCTCTATCACGAGGTCATGAACATCAACTTGTGCGGAGCTGTGCGGTGCGTGCAAGCCGTATTGCCCGGTATGCGCGCCCGTTCGGCCGGGACGATCGTCAACGTGTCGTCGGTGGTCGGACGATTCGCCGCTCTCGCCCAGGCTCCGTACGTCGCGTCGAAGTGGGCACTCGAGGCCATGTCGGAAGGTCTTGCCCAAGAACTCGCGCCGTGGAACATTCGGGTGGCCATCGTCGAACCGGGCATCACGAAGTCGGCGATCTTCGCCAAGAATGTGGATGCCCCGAATTCGAGCGGCGCCTACGACGCCCACTACCGACGCCTCTTCCAGTTCTATGCGGCCGGTATGGCCCAGGCGACGGATCCCTTCGAAGTGGGAGCCGTGATCCTCGATGCCATCCGAACCGATACGCCCAAGCTTCGTTATCCCGTGAGTTGGGGCGGGCCCGAGATCCTCGCTCGGCGCGAGACGATGTCCGATACTGACTGGGTCAACCTCGGCGCGCTCGAGAACGATGCGGACTACTACGCCGAATTCGAGAGAATGTTCGGGGTCCGTCTCGCGCCGTAGCAATCACCCGGGAAGCATGTCGCCGGGTCGCTAGCCTCGACTCCGGAACGGTGGCAGAGCGGACAAATGCAGCCGCCTTGAAAGCGGCCGGCTCGAAAGGGCCCGGGGGTTCGAATCCCTCCCGTTCCGCCCTGATGTCACCTTCGTGACCGCCTGTACACTCGTCCGGACCAGGGAGAGGTGCCGGAGCCTGGTTGAACGGGACGTCCTGCTAAGACGTTGACCTCCTAAAAGGGGTCCGTGGGTTCAAATCCCACCCTCTCCGCCAGCGTTGCACCTGCTCAGCCGTCGCTTTGTTGCGATTTGATGACGATCCGACCACACTGACTGTCGGCATCTGCCACGGAGCGGGGAATGAGTACCTATCAACAGTCGTCTCATCCGGGTCCACTCGACCCGAGTCAGCCGGGCTGGCGTCGACCGAAGTCTCGGCGAGATCCGCTCGCGCCTCGACCCGACTACTTCCGACGTCGACTGGTCGCCATCGCCATCCTCGGTGGTCTGATCGCCCCGGTAGCCCTCGCGCTGCGAGGCGACGGGAACGGGGTGTCGTCCTCGCCCACCCCGGGCGCCGCCGCTCTCGTTCAGGTCGACGGATCGTCCTCGAGTGATGGCATCGACCCGTCGAGTTCGGAACCGTCCGTCGTAGCGACTACCACTCCCATCACCTCTCCCGCCGTCGCTCCCATCGTGTCACCGACGGTCACCGCTGCCAGCCGAACCTGCGCATCCACGTATCTGGTTCTTCCTGGTGACTCGTGGTACGCCATCGGTTCGCGTGCGGGTGTAGCACCTGGACTCATCGCCGGATCGAACGGTGTCACCGTGCAGGCCCCCTTGTCACCGGGTGACGAACTCTGTCTGCCAGCTGGCGTCGTAGTGGCCCCACCGGAACCACCTACCGCCGCTCCGGATACATCGCAACAGAATCCCTCGGCGCCTCGCTGTGGGCTCGACTACGTGGTGCAGTCCGGTGACTCGTGGTACGGAATCGCCGAACGCGCCGGTGTGAAAGCAGGACCACTCGCGGCCGTGAACGGCAAGACGATTTCGTCACCGCTCAAAGTGGGACAGACGATCTGCCTCCCCGAAGGTGCACGCCGACCTTCGCCCACCACCACGACTACTCGCCCACCGCAGTCGTCAGGATCGTCATCGTCATCGTCATCGAACGACATGCGTCAGATTCCCTACGACCCGACCCGCACCTACTCCCGCGCCGAGGTCGAACAGATCGTGCGCGACGTCTGGCCCGACGAACTCGAGAACGACGCGCTCTACGTCGTGCAGCGCGAGAGTCGATTCAATCCATCGGCTCGCAGTTACTGCTGCCTCGGGCTCTTCCAGATCAACTGGCGGTCGCATCGGTCGTGGCTCGCTAACTATGGCGTGACTGACCCGACGCAACTTCTCGACCCAGAAGTCAACGCCCGCATGGGTCTCGTCACCTGGCAGCGTTCAGGTAGTTGGCGCCCGTGGTGCACCTCGTCGTGGTGTCCGCCCTCCTGACCTGGGGAGGCGGATCTTGACCAGTTTCGGTGGGGAGCAGGGCTTTCGACCCTAAACTTCCACCTACCAGCGCTCGTAGCTCAATGGATAGAGCATTTGACTACGGATCAAAAGGTTAGGGGTTCGAGTCCCTTCGAGCGCGCGAGATGACCAGCGGTTTCCTTGGGGGCACGCTGGTCATTTGCTTTGCAGGTGGCCGATGGATCGGGTCGTAATCGAGGCCTGATCGATCACTAGCCTGCCTAGTGCGGCGTCCGTAGCGCAATGGATAGAGCATCTGACTTCGGATCAGACGGTTGGGGGTTCGAGTCCCTCCGGGCGCGCCACTTTCGTACGAGCAGGTCAACTCTTGGCGAGTGAATCGTCGAGTGCTCTGATCGCCTCCGTCGGCTTGGCGGCGTTGAGGCCATCGGCACCCAGAGCAAGCAGATCGACATAGAGCTCGTAACTCTCTCCACCGTTCGGCCACACCCAAGTCACGAGACCAGCCGCTTTGGCCGCTTCCACGTATGCCGGTGTGAAGACCTCGATGCCTTCGTACACCGGTGGTACTTGCATGATGCGGGCCCACTCAGGTGGCACCACGCCACCGAGTGCGAAAGCGGTCGTCATGTCGAGACCGGGTGTCATGGCGACGGTCGGTGCGATGTCATGGAAGTACTGCACGACTGTGTCGTCGAACGAGGTGACGATCACCCGTTCGAGGGCGTCGTACTCGGTGAGCAGTCGTGCCAATTCGTCGGCCGCTGAGAATGCCTCGGGCGCGCGTCGCTTGATCTCGATGTTCAGAATCCAGCCGGGGAACGTCTGCAGCACTTCCTCGAAGGAGGCAACCGCGAAATCGTCAGCGGTGAAGCCATCGGGCGCAGGTTGATCGCCGGTCCGAACGCCGCGCCATGTGTAGGCATCATCGGGCCGATCCTTACAAGTACACGTGTCGGTGAACCAATAGGCGTTGTCGAGGATGTGCACATCGTCGAAGGTTGCTTCATGAACGACGAGGTCTCGGTCGGCGGTGCGACCGGTGTCGTCGTCGTGATGTACCACCAGCACACCGTCCGATGTGAGCCTCACGTCGAGATCGAGCGCGTCGACACCGGCGATCGCCGCACTGATGAACCCGTACATCGAACTGTGTGGGTGTTCTTCCTCGCCGCTGGCGTGGGCCAGCACGATCGGACGGGCGAGGCCGAGCAACTCATCGACGGTCGATACCACCGGATCGGGGATCTGGTCGCGAGCTGACGTCTCGGCGACCGTCGTCGTCGTGGGATCGACTGCGATCGTCGTAGCTGCAGCCGTCGTTGCGACTGCCTCAGCAGTGCTGGGGCTCGAGTCGTTCGACGATCCACAGGCGCTCGCACCGAGCACAGCCAGGACGAGGAACGCCGATCTGAACTTCACGTCGATGCCGCCAACGTACGTCGTCCGCTCAGGAACGCCGCGGTGTACAACAACAGGGCAACTATCAGGAGATTTCGGTAACCAAGAACGAGTGCGGTGTACTCGAGTACTCCTCCGACCATGGCACCGATCAGGTTGGCGGCGAAACCCGTCATCGAGTCACCAGCGTCACGGAAGCGCTGGGAGAAGATCACGTTGGCAATGAAGATCGGCGCGAAGGCGATGGCACAGGCCGCCAGCAGACGCGGCCAGAAACCGAGCGGCAAGAGAGCGTTCTGCGGAATCAGCCACCCAATGACGATCGAAACGGCCAACAATCCATACATCAGATTCAGGTTCTTCACGCGTACGCGTTTCGACACCACCACGGCCAAGAGCACCGACGCGATCACACCCGAGAACACGAGGGCGTTCACGAACCAAGTGGTTCCGAACAGCAGCGCGAACTGCACGATGTTCTTCGTCTCGAGCAACATGAAAGCCACACCCATGAAGAAGAGGTCGGCGTAACTGCGCATGGCTCCCATCGGCCCGCCTACCAGACGAACCAACACCACCGAGGCGAGCAGAATCAGTCCGAGGGCCACGACGTAGAAGGTGGGGATCGACGGCGTCTTCAGATATGGGAAGGGGCGATCGTCGGAGACCGGCTCGGGAACGTCGCTCGACGGCACCCATTGCTGACCGGACGGACAGTCGACCACCGACGGGTCGACACCGACCACCAGAACGGCCACAGTTCCTTCGAGTTTCGTCACACACGGTTCATGACCGAAGGCGTCGGTGAGTGTCTGCGCGTACCGATCGACCAACCACGATTCGCGATACAGGTTGTACATGGCGAAAACGCCGTCATCGGTCAGATGATCTCGATAGGCCTCAGCCGCTTCGACCGTGAACAGGTAACTCTCGAGACGAATCGACGACGCGCCCTGTACCAAGGTCAGCGAGTCGGGAAGTGCGAGCACGATCTGATCCCACGATTTGTCGGCTCGTTCGAGGTAGGCACGGCCGTCGTCGACGTGAGTGTCGACACGAGGGTTTCCGTAGGGATCGTTCGGGTGATACTTCTTCGCCAGATCGAGAAGACGATGGTCGATTTCGACGGCGTCGACGTGCTGTGCTCCGTTGGCCAGAGCAACGGCGACGTCGTTGCCACTGCCCGATCCGATCACGAGGAGATCCTCCACCGGCTCCTGCGACGCACGTCGCTCGTAGAGAGTCTGATAGAGAGGCCAGTCTTCGTCGGATGTCTGGAACCAGTGCGGAACACCGTTCACCAGAACACCGGCGCCACTGTCGCCGAGCAGATAGTTGGCTTTGTAGTACGGCGTCCAGAGAACATTGTCTTCTCTCGATTCGACACCCCATGTGGCCAGCAGGACGAGGAGCGGAATCGCCAGAAGTGCCGCCTCGGCGACGCGACGAGGCCACAGTGTCCACACGAACACAACTGTGACGATGATCCCCCACACGATCGGTGGTGCACCGACGAACGACAGCAAAGCGAATCCGACGATGCCGATCAACGAGCCGATCAAGTCGAACTGATACGCGTCGAGGTTCTTCATTTGTCGGAACGTGTGCGCGATGCCGTTCCCGATGCAGGCGAGGATGAACGCGACGGCCAGAAAGACCGCAGGTAAGGCGAGTTCTCGGGGTGGCCCCGACGGCTTCAGTTCAGCGCCGAAGAAGATGAGATCGCCACCGGTCGACACCACAGTGACCGGCACGTTGTGCACGAACACGACGAGGGCGGCCAGAGCCAGAGGGGCGAACTTGTAGATCTGCACATCGGACCGCTTGGCCAAGAGAAACCCGAGTCCGATGCCGAGGAAACTTCCGAGCAGAACGATGTTCGAGAAATAGGCCAGGTAGAGGACGTTGCCGCCCAGCCAGCGAATGAGGGCCAGCTCGACGAAGAGCATGAGGAAGCACAGAACGACCAACCGGATGCGAAGAAGACGGGCGTTCGAGTCCACGGCGTAGCCAACATAGTGGTTGGCGACGGAGTGCCTGTGGATCGACTCGGCGCCGACGAACTGCCCGTGATCAGTGCTCGCGGCCGGCCACGCGTCGACCGTCGACCCACACGTGGGTGATGTCGTTCGATCCGGCCACTCGGACGATCTTCTCGAAGAGCCTCTCCTCCGAGTCGACTTCGTCCCACCGCCGAAGAGCTGATCCGCGAGTTTCCAGGTCGACACTGAAGGCGTCGAACTTCCGCCCGACCTCGAACGACCCGACTGGGATGCCCAGAAGCTCGGCTCCGCCTGCAGTCGCCACGTGAAACGCCGCGACGGTGTCGATCCGCGAACTGGGCACACCCCGCTCTTCAGCCGACCGACGTGGGTCGACTCCGTCTTCCAACATCCGCGACACCGTGACCGCGTGCGAACACTGCGGTAGAAGCCCAACCGTCGGACCACCAGCCACATCGGACCCGAGCCCGACCCGGACACCACGATCGAGAGCCCGACGCACAGGAAACACAGCATTGGCGAAATACGAGTTCGACAGCGGACAATGGGCGACGCCGGCCTGGCGTCCCCGGACTCGATTCATGTCCTCGTCGGTCAGGTGGTCGGCATGGGCGAGAACTGTGGACTCGCGCAGTAATCCGAAACCGTCCAACACCTCGGAGTCGGTGCGACCGAATCGTTCGAGAACGTACCCATGGGCCCAATCGGACTCCGAACAGTGCGTCTGCACGATCTGCCCTGAACTCGCCGCCAAATCACCCAGGCCTCGTAACAGGTCGTCGGTGCACGCCGGAACGAAACGCGGTGTCACGATCGGTCGCACACGCGACGCGTCCCCTCCTGCACGCAACACGTCGTCGATCGAACGCGCCGACGCCTCGACACCGGCCGAAGGAGACACGTCTCGATACCACTCGGGCGCGCCCTCGGGATGATCCATGGCCACGCGTCCGACGAAGGCGCGCTGGCCGAGTTCGCCGCACACCTCGGCCAGCTGCCGACTGGCTCCTTCGTGGATGCTCGAGAAGTAGACGGCGGTCGTGGTCCCATGGGCCAACAGAGATGGAACCATGTGGCGCCACACCCGATCGGCGAACGACTCGTCCGCATAACGCGCTTCCAACGGGAACGTGTAGGCGAACAACCATTCTTCGAGAGGAAGATCGAGGCCGGTCCCGATTTGTGGCCATTGCGGCGCGTGGATGTGCGTGTCAATCAAGCCGGGAAGCAGGCGCTCGGAATCTCCGAGACGTACGACGTGTCGAGCCGACGACACGAGATCATCGGCTCGCTGGTCGTCGATGGGCATCACGTCGACGATGACACCCGTCGCATCGACGGCGATCACGTGATCGGCGAGAACGTCCAGACGATCGGCGCGAGCGGCCTGATACGCCGTTCCCACCACCGCGAGGTCGACCGTTCCTGACATGTGCCGAGCGTAGTCAGGCTGGCCTTTCGCAACCGTTTCGCGACAGTTTCTTGGAATTCCTCGTGCAACGGACGGACAGGTCCTAGGTTCGAAGCATGTTCGCCCTCACCCGAGACGAAGTGGTGTCCTGGCTCGGAGACATCGCCGTTCCCGCACTGCGAATCCTGATCGTTGTCGTCATGGCCGAAGTCGCGGTGATCGTCCTACGCCGAACCACCCGCGCCGCGTTCCAGAAACTCATCGAACGGGGCGACAGCCCTCTCATCGGATCGCGTCAGGTCCTGGAGAAGCTCGGCCTTGCTGATAGCGAAGCTCCGCCGAGGGACATCACTGTCAATCGAAATCACAAGCGTGTCGACGCTCTGTCCGACATCTCCAACAATCTGATCAAGGTCGTGATCTGGCTGGTCGCCATCTTCATGATCCTCGGCACTCTCGGTATCAACCTCGGACCTCTCGTGGCTGGCGCCGGTATCGCCGGTATCGCTCTCGGCTTCGGTGCGCAGAGCATCGTCAAGGACTTTCTGAGCGGCATACTCATGCTCGTCGAAGATCAATTCGGAGTCGGAGACATCATCGACGTCGGCGAAGCCTCCGGTGTCGTCGAATCGCTGTCGCTTCGCACCACGCGACTCCGGTCGGTCGACGGAACCGTCTGGCACGTCCCGAACGGTGAGATCCGGCGGGTCGGCAACATGAGCCAGGGTTGGTCGCGATCGGTGATCGACGTCGGGATTGGCTATGGCTCCGACATCGACACCTCCCTCGCCATCATGAAGGAAGTCGCCGAGACCATGTCGAACGAAGAAACGTGGAACACGAAACTTTTGGAGAAGCCCGAGTTGCTGGGCGTGCAAGACCTCGGTGATTCATCGGTCGTTCTTCGCATGTGGGTGGTCACCGAACCCGCCGCACAGTGGGACGTGTCGCGCGAGTTGCGACGCCGCATCAAGTACGCCTTCGACAACGCTGGGATCGAGATCCCGTTCCCGCAGGTCACCGCGCACCTTCGCCGGGATTGAGGACCCTCGTCACGGTCAACCACCGTGCGTTCACCTTAAGTTGGTCACATGGTGACGACGACCACGGCCATCGAAGTCGTCGGTCTCACCAAATACTACGGCCGTCACCGAGGAGTCGAAGACGTGGCGCTCGGAGTGCAGTACGGCGAAATCCTCGGTTTCCTCGGACCGAACGGTTCGGGAAAGACGACCGTTCTCCGAGTCGTCATGGGACTTCTGCGCGCCACCAGCGGCGAGGTCGTCGTCGACGGATCTCCCGTCGACAGTGATCCCCGGGAATGGCGACGGAGTATCGGCTACCTCCCGGGCGAGCTCGAGTTGTACGACCACTTGACGGTCAACGATTACTTGTCGTACCTCGCACATATTCGTCGAATCGATTGCTCGACCGACATCGACGTTCTGTCGAAAAGATTCGACCTGGATCGATCGGCGCGAATCGCTGGTCTCTCGAAAGGCAACAAACAGAAGGTCGGAGTCGTGCAAGCCTTCATGCATCGTCCGACCATTCTCTTGCTCGACGAACCGACATCGGGTCTCGATCCGATCGCGCAAGAGGAATTCGCCGATCTGATCCGACAGCGTCGTGACGAGGGAGCGGCCGTCGTGCTGTCGTCGCACGTTCTCCACGAAGTCGAGCAGGTCGCCGATCGGGTGGCGATTCTCGATCACGGGCGACTTCTCACCGTGGACACCGTCGACGGCTTACGCGCCCGCATCGCCACCGAGATCAACCTCACCTTCGATCGTCCTGTCGACCTCGAGAAATACGCGAGCTGCCCGGGAGTGGTCGACGCATGTCTCGACGACGACTGCGTCGTGGTGCGAGCGGTCGTTCCTCACACGGAGGTCCTGCGACGTGCCGTCGACGACGGCGTAGTCAAGGTCGTGTCCCACGAACCGACGCTCGCCGATGTCTTCATCGCTCTCACGAGGTCGAATCATGTTTCTTGAAGCCGTCGTTCTTCGATCGCTCCGAGATCGCTGGCGAAGTCTCATCGCCTGGCAGGTCGGTCTCATCGCGCTGGTGACGGTGCAGATGTCGGTCTACCCGACTGTTCGCGACACGTCATCCGATTGGGAGGGCGCATTGGAGTCCTTCCCCGAGGTATTTCGTGAGATCTTTCGCATGGAGAACTACACCTCTCCGGAGGGTTACCTCTCGACGGAACTCTTGTCGTTCGTCGTTCCGTTCATCTTCATGACTCTCGGAGCCTCGTGGGGGGCTCGCGCCACGTCCGACGATGAGGAGAAGGGAACGGCCGACATTCTGCTGTCACTCCCCATCACCCGACGCAGCTTCCTTGTGAGCCGCTGGCTGAGCGGGGTCCTGGTTCTTGTAGCGACCTCGATCGTCTTCATGTTGGCCTTGTGGGTCGGGGGCTCTCTTCTCGACATGAATATCTCGGTCGGCCGATTCGCCAACGCGTCCGTGATGCTGTGCTGTACCGGCCTCGCCAGCTACGCCCTGGCCGCCACTGTCGGGACTCTCACCGGACGCCGCGGCATCGGGCTCGGTGTGACCATGACGTGTCTCATTGCCGGCTTCGTCTTCTATTCCCTCGCACCACTGGTCGGCTTCTTCGAGGCCGTCAACCCCTACAACCCCCTCCAGTGGATGCTCGGCGCGCAGCCTCTCACCTCGGGCGTGTCGCTCGGCTACATCGCTCTCCTCGTTTCGATCGGTGCAGTGGGTCTCACGGCCAGCGTCCTCGTGTTCGACCGGCGGGACATCCAGGTCTGAACAGGGCCGGAGGGATATCGTTCCGCCATGCCCGACGCACCCCGGAACTGGACGTTCTTGAGCAATCACGCTCATGTACTCGTGTGTCTCGCTGCCGATCCCGATTCACGCCTTCGCGATATCGCCGCCGAGGTCGGGATCACCGAACGTCGGGTCAACGGCATCCTCGCCGATCTCGAAGCGGCCGGGATCGTGACCGTGTTCAAGTCAGGTCGACGGAACTCCTACAAGATCAATCGTCGAGCCCGACTACGGCATCCGCTCGAATCCCATAAGACCGTGGGCGACCTGCTGAAGGGTGTGCTCTGACGAGTCTCGACTCATGTCATACGATCCATTCACTAGAAGTTGATTTCATGTAATCAAGGCCAGTAGTTTCGCCCGGTGCATCTTTCGGAACTGGTCATCGACAACCTCACCTCACCCGCCGTCCTCGCCTTCGTCCTCGGAATCACGGCCGTCGCCATTCGCGGAGACCTTCGACTTCCCGACCAGGTCTCCTCTCTCGTATCGATCTACTTGCTTCTGGCGATCGGCATCAAAGGAGGCACCCGACTCCGCGAAGCCGAATTCGCCGACATCTGGGGTCCGGTCCTCGCCACTGTGGCTCTCGGTGTGATCACACCGTTCGTCGCCTTCGTCGCCGCCCGCCGAATCGGCCGCCTCAACACGACGAACGCCGCTTCCCTCGCCGCTCACTACGGTTCGGTGTCGGCGGTGACGTTCACCGCCGCAGAGGCGTTCAACAAGAACTCGGGGATCCTCGAAGAAGGTTTCCTCCCCGCGCTCGTCGCCATCCTCGAGATTCCCGGCATCGTCGTCGCCTTGGTGATCGCAAGTCGTCATCTCGGCTCCACTGTGAAGACCGCTCTTCACGAAGTGCTGACCGGAAAGAGCATTCTCCTGCTCGGTGGTGGTCTCGTGATCGGTGGCATCGGATCACGTGACGCTGTCACCGCGATCGAACCGTTCTTCATCACGTTGTTCCCAGGATTCCTGTGCCTCTTCCTTCTCGATCTCGGAACTCTCGCCGGACAACGATTCACCTACGTTCGTCGAGCCGGTGTCCGTCTCGTCGCACTCGCCATCGCTCTGCCGATCCTGTTCGGTGTGCTCGGAACGGTTGCCGGAACCTTGGCTGGTCTGTCGGCTGGTGGTGCCGCCGTCCTGGCGATCATGTCGGCGAGCGCAAGTTACATCGCCGCACCCGCTGCAGTGCGCGTCGCGCTCCCGGAAGCGGATCTCGGAGTGAGCCTCGGCGCGGCCATCGGTGTGACATTTCCTTTCAATCTCGTGATCGGCATCCCGCTTTTCAGTGAACTCGCACAGCAAATCGCCTGACGGTCGTTCGTTGTCTCGAGTCGAGCGCCATGCGGGGTGCCGACGAGACGGCGAGAAAATATGCGCATGCGAACACGTACACACGAGAAGAATTCAGCGGCCACACCTTCGAAGCTCTGGATCGTGGTCGTGGAGCGAGCCGATGACGTGGCGAGACGCGACCCGGATCTCGCGCACGTGCACGTATCGAGCACGATCACCGAACCCGGATCTCGCCTGGACTCCGTCTGGGAGCGCAAAAGGACGAAGTCGCCGGGAGTCTGGGGACCGATCCGCTACGACCTCATGGACCGTCGATCATTCGACGACCGGATCACCGCTCGAGAACATCGAGAGGCCACGATCGATCGTCTTACCCGTCTCGGACACGCCGTCAACGGAAACAGCCGGATGTACCGCACGTACGTCCTGGAGCTCGACGGCTCACACAGGCCCGAGCACCGAGGCTGGCTGTACGTCGGTCAGACCTCGAAGACGTTCGAGGAACGTCTGGCCGAGCATCTCGACGCAGCCAGTCGTCTGGGAAGCATGAAGGTCCGTAAGAACTTCGTACGAGCCCGCCTCGACCTGGCGGACGTCAACCCGTGGTTCGACCCCGAAGACGCTCTCATGGCCGAATCCCGCCTCCGGGTCCGGCTCGAAAAGCTCGGCTATTCGGTGGACGGTGGTCAGGAGCGCTACGACCGTGCCCTCGCCGAGGAGTGAAGTCCCTGTTCACGGGCATATTTTCGGTAATTCGTTTGCGGAGTCGTCGCTGACGTGGTTTCCTTCTTCACCGTTATGTCCATCTCCGTGCGCACCTTCGACTCGATCACCGGCTCGGCCGGCTCGTCGTCGCGTCTCGGTTCGATGTGGCAGAACGGCTCCGCAGCGTCGCATGCCATGTATGCCAGCGCTGATGCGGCCGTGGCCTTCGTGAAGCCCGCCTTCACGGCGACCAAGCGCCCGCCCCAGCGGCTCGGAGAGCAACTCACGTAAGTCACACGACACGTCGAGACAGCCACCGAGGCCGCTGGGATCAGAAACCCGGCGGCCTTTTTCGTTGTCCCGAATCAGTACCCCACAACCATCACCAACAACACGAATATCGAGGAGACCACCATGACCATCACTCACATCACCACTGACCTCGCGATCTCGTCACCTGCTTTCGACGAGGCCGGCCCGATCGTCAAGCCCGTCACCCGCTGCGGTGACGGTCACGGAACCCTCACTCCTCTCTTCTTCAGCGATGACATCGTCGACATCGCCCGCGCCAAGGCGATCTGCGCGCGATGTCCACTCCGTGGACCATGTCTCACCGGAGCACTCGAACGAGTCGAGCCGTGGGGCGTCTGGGGAGGTGAGCTCCTCGAGAACGGTCGCATCATTCGCGACAAGAAGCCCCGCGGTCGTCCGGCCGTACTGCCTCGGCCAACTCTGGTGATCGACGAGGACCGAAAGATCCGAGCGATCACCGACCCAGCCGACAAGGGCGAATTCGAGGTCGCCATCCGCGTGGCCTGATCGCTCACACTCGTTCACCGACCGTCGATCTTCGGCGGATCTTTCACCACGGTTGCGGATGACGCTCGACGAATCCGCGACTGCTCGGGGTCCCGGTCGTGATCGT
>CBFHWN010000042.1:0-17209 GCA_965659595.1 uncultured Ilumatobacteraceae bacterium
TTGTCAGCCATCTCCCGGTAGTTGGCGTACGCCTGCTTACCTCGGAGTTGCCGGAGGAAGTCCTGCTGAATCTCGCCGCCGAACTGGTGGAGACCGGACGAGCCGATCTCCATGAAATCAGTTGATGTTGGGCGAGCCTTGCTCAGCGGGTCAGTCGGCGCGGTGTCCACAGGGCGACAGGGTAGCGCATCGGTGCCGTCGGTGAACGTCGGTCAGTACGGACCGTCACAACATGAGTCGCGTGCTCCGCATCGGGTACAGCGGTAGTGGGCGTGTTCGGGTCGCATCGGTCCGCCGCACCAGCCGCACACGGTCGACAGGTCACAGGTCGGCGGCGACGTCGCGTTCACCAGTCGAACGATAACTGGGTGTCATCGTCGACGGTTTCCGCTCGGACCTCGGCGGCGTGTTCGCATCGTCCGATGATGATCGGCAGATAGTCGTCGGTCAGTTCGATGCCGACAGCGTTGACGCCTTCGAGGGTGGCGGCGGCGAGTGTGGTGCCGGAACCGGTGAACGGGTCGAGGACGATGCCGTCGGGCGGGGTGACGAGCCGGACCAGCCAACGCATCAGAGCGATCGGTTTCACGGTGGGGTGATGATTCTGAGCCGTGATCGGTTTGTGAGGATCGGTCTCGCTGAATCCCCTGCCGCTACTGTTTTTCACGCCTGCTGGGAGTTCAGGCAGTTCGTCGAGTCCGGCGTTGCGTTCCGCGCGGGACGCTTTCGGACAGTAGAAGAACCGTGACGCCCCGCCAGCGTTCGTGAATACCTCCACAATGTCATTCTGACCAGCGTGTCCACTCGTGCTTATGCCGCCGTTACCCCGGCGGCGCGGTGTGTGGCCGGGTGCGCGGATGCCGGACTGTGCGTCGAGTTCGGCTCCTGCCTCCTCGTCGAAGATGATGTTCGCAGGCCAACGACCAGCGGTGGATGCCTCGGGGTCTGTGCGGCGTTCCTGACCGTGAAAGGTGTTGCCGCCTGCTCCGTTCGGGTATGACCATCCGGGATTACTACCCACCCGGCATCCGTCGATGTTGAGTGCGCCGGTGCCGTGCTCCAACACGTTCGCGGCGACCGTCCCGGCCAGCGTCTTACGGGCGAGGACGATCGGTTCGTGCGCCGGTTTCAGCGCCGTCCCCCAACCCTCCCATTCTTTCGCGGCGTCGGTGGCAGGAGCGGTGATGGAACACTCTGCTTCAGGGTCATGGAGGTTCCCGTAGACCTCATTCGTCCTACCATTGTCAGCCAGCGAGTAGCCGGGTTTGCCTAACTTGGTTCCTACTACCTCACGCTCAGCCCCTGCCATCTTGTCGATCGCTTTCGAGACGTTGTGCGACTTCGGGAACCCGGAGCCGTACACCCAATGAAGCGAGTCCCTGATCTCGAACCCTGCGTCCTCGATCGCGACCGCCATCCGGTGATAGGTCCGGGTGCCACCGAACGCGAGAAGATGTCCGCCCGGTTTCAGCACCCGCAGACACTCGGCCCACAGGTCGACGTTGTATGCGATCCCGGACGCATCCCACGACTTGCCCATGAACCCCAACTCGTAGGGCGGGTCGGTGACGATGCTGTCGATGGAACAGTCGTCGAGGTCGCCGAGCACGATCAGCGAATCGCCGTGATACAGGGTGATCGTGTCTGTTTGGTAGGTGGCCTCCGTCACGCGACGATCCTAGTCCTGACAGCACACGACCCGCCGTGGCTGACGACATCCTCGAAACGTATCACCAAGATACGTTCTGCGTGGCGTTCACCGTCTCAGGATGCCACACGACCCGCCCCGGGGAGCCATGACTCTCCTGCCGGGACGGGCCTGCTGTGTGTCGACCGTCAGCGTATCAGTCGATCGTCGGGACGCGCACCACCCGACCGGCATCCGTGAAACACAGGATCACCTCGGGCATCAGCGCGACGTGTTTCTCGACGCGGGTCCGGTTGTCGGCGGCGAGCCGATAGAACCGGAGGGTCGCTCCGCCGCGTCCGAGCATCAGGGTCAGGTGGTCGATTCGCCATGCCCAGCGTCGAGGTGCCGGGTACAGGTGGATGTCGCTGTCTCGGTTGCCGCGGATCAGGGCGTCGAGTTCGTCGACGGTGATGTCGTCGGCGCGGTCGGCGGCGTCGGCGTAGGTGGTCGGCGCGTAGAACCCGCTCATGCGGCACCCACCAGCACGACCTCAGCCGCCGACTCGAACGTCGACAACGCCTCGACCATCGCCTCGGTCGCGCGAGCCATCGCCCGTTCGACTTGCCGTCTCACCCATCTGCTCATCGTGGTCTCCTCTCTCTCTCCCACGGGAAGGATCTTACGCCGTCCCAACCGATAGCGCAACCGCTAATCGGAATATTTCCGAATAGGTGTTGACGTTGGGGTCGGACTCCGGTAAGTTTGTCCTCGTGGGAGATACAACGAACCGAGAGGAGAACCCCATGACCACAGTCATCACGCGCCGATACACGCCCGCCGGACTGTCCGCCGTCCGCGGCAAAGTCAACGCCCTGCTCCGCAAGGCGCACAAAAAAGGCTGGAACGCCGACATCACGATCGAGGCGGGGGAGCCGTTCCTCCACACGATCGACGACGAGGTGCGCGGCAAGTTCACCGTCTACTACGTCGACGCGACGATCACGTTCACCGGACACTTCGCGTTCGAGGGTGACTGGGCGCTCGTCGCCGTCGCCGACGCCCGCGCCACCGACGAGCCGCTGATCTTCCTGCTCGACGAGGAGTTCGAGATCGGCGACGTCGACCTGAAGCGTTGCGATCATTGCGGACGTCGCGCCGCCCGGAAGCGGGCCTACTTCATCCGGTCCGCCGCGGGCGAGGTCAAGCAGGTCGGCGGGTCATGCGCTCACGAGTTCCTCGGCGTCAACCTGTTCTCCGCTGTCAACCTTCACGAGGCGGTCGCCTACGACGAGGAGGAGGAGTTCTCGACCGGCGGCTGTTACCCGCGCGAGTTCGACACCGGCATCGTTCTCGACGCCGCGATCCACGCCTACACCGCGTTCGGTTACACGAAGCGTGACGCCGAGCACGCACTCCCCACCAAGCAGATCGTGACCGCGATGCTGGAGGGCTGGTTCTGGCACCAAGAGAAGTTCGCCGAGTACCGCACCGCGCTCGCCAACTCCCCCGAGCCGCGCATCACCCGCGAAGAACTCCGCGAGTGGATGCTCGAACAGACCGGGTCGTTCGGTCACAACCTCGCGGTAATCGCCCGCTCCGAGAACATCAAGGAAGCCGCGCTCGGCATCGCCGCTTACGCGCCCGCCGGGTTCGACGACTGGCGCGGCAAGATGGCCGAAGCCGCGAAGCGTCGCGAGGAGGAGGAGGCGCGCCGCGCCAACGCCGAGTCGGTCCCCGTCGGCAGGGTCACGGTCGAGGGAACGGTCCAGACGATCCGGTTCTTCGAGAACGACTACCGGTGCGGGTACAAGATGCGGGTCGTCACCGACGCAGGTTGGGCGGTGTGGGGAACGGTCCCCCGCGGCCTGAGCGATGTCGAGGTCGACGATCGGGTCCGGTTCGACGCTGAGATCACGCCCTCCGAGGATGACCGGTTGTTCGGATTCTTCAATCGTCCGACGAAGGCGGAGTTCGCGTCGTGAGAGTCGAGGCGATGATGGTGCTCCCCGGGGACCGCGTGATGCTGTCCACCGGGGACGCTGACACACTCCGCCCGGTGGTCGTGCGTGACGTTGTGTCAACCCGGGACGGTTGGGCGACGCTGACCGGTGACGACGACCTCGACGGGACCGCCGTCTCGGTGCGGGTCCCGAAACACCGTGAACTCGACGTGACGTGAACCGGTCAGATACGCCACGGTGAAACCTGTTCTAAGGACGCCGGAACGACGACCGGTGCCGACCGTGCGCGATCCACGATCAGGTCTGTTAGCGCCCAAACTAGGGCGTCTAGACGGTCAGGTGACGAGCCGACGTCCGGCACCCACGAACACAACTGGTCCTCCAACTCGGGGAAGAAGCCGACGTGATGGGCGCGCCGTTGTTCGTACAGCGCGGCGACCGGTTCCGCCCGGGTTCGTTTCCCTCGGGATGCCCGCACCAGATGGACCGGGACACGCGGGTCGACCGCTTTCAGGACGTTCTCGACGAGGTCTCCGCCCTGATTCGCCTCGGCGACGATCATGTCGGCGTTGTGCCGGTGGTATGCGGCGACCGATGCCGCCGCCCAGTTGTTCGGTGAGGCGCGCATCGTGCGGTCGTCGAGGATGTACGCCTCGCCGTTCGTGCCGACACCAGCGACAACGATGCCGGTCTCGTCGGACTTTTCGCCGGAGGTGACCGCGGGGTCGATCGCGACGACGATCCGGCGGAGCGCCGGAGTGTCGGTGACACGGGTCTCGTCGATCACCGCCCGATCCCACAGCGCACCTTCGACGTCGTCGAGGATCTGTGCCTCCAACTCCTGTCGTCCGAGCCGTGTTCCCTCATAGCGGCGACGCATCTCCGCGATGAAGTCCGGTGCGAGGTTCGCCGAGTTCTCATACGTCGAACCGGTGGTGACGTGAACGGTGCCGTCCTCGGAGCGGGCCAGTCTGCGAATCAGGTCGGTCGGGCGCGGGGTGGTCGTGACAACGACCCGGGGATGGTCGCCGAGGCGGAGACCGAGCATCAGTTGGTCCCATGCGTCCGAGTAACGCCACGCCGCCAACTCGTCAGCCCATGCGAGATCGTGGTTCGGTCCGCGCAGACGGTCAGGTTCGTCCGCCGAGAACGCTGACGCGGTTGCGCCGTTGTGGAACGTGACGCGCCGTTTCGACGGCTCATATCGGGGACGTTGACCGGGAGGGAACACCGCCAACAGACCTGACTCGCCTTCGATCATCGTGTCGCGAACATCGGCGGCGGTCGCACCGACAAGCGCTACCCGACGGACACGACCCGAGTTCACCTGTTCACGGACGAACTCGGCACCGGTGCGTGTCTTGCCGAACCCTCGACCGGCGAGAATCAGCCACACCCGCCAATCGCCCGACGGGGTCGCCTGTTTCGGCCTGCGCCACACCGACCAGTCGAACATCGCCTCGAACCGTTCCGCCTCCGACAGCGTCCCGATCACCTCCGCAGAGAACCCGGGAGCCTGCCGATCCAACTCGGCGAGAATCTCCGCCATCGAACCCGACATCAGGCCTCCGGCAGTTCAGGCAACTCGACGCCACGCTCCACAGCAAGCGCCCGAATCCGTTCGAGCAGTATCTGTCCGACATCCGTTCGGACCGGACCGCCGTCCTCGCCGCTGATCTCCACCTGCCGCGGGGCATCCAACCCGTACAGCGCCGCGCGACGTTGAGAAACCTTGACCGCCGAGTTCACCAGCGACACGAACTCCGCGGTCGACTCCGGATTCGCAATGATCCGAGCGAACGTGTACCGCCACAGTTCCTCGGTACGTTCACCTTCGATCGTGCGGAGATCATCCACCGCCTCCCGTCCCCACCAACGAAGCGCCGCGTCGTACGCCTCCTTCGCACCCGACCGGGATGCGTAACCGACACGCTCGGCGATCTCATGAAACTTCAATCCGGCGGTGCGGAGCCGGATCACCTCGCGGTAACGCTCGGCCTGCTCAGGGGTGAGCGCAGGTGTTTGTCCTCGTGCCATGTTCTGACCTTAGCGTTCAGAGTGTTCAGACTGTCCGTGTTTCAAGGTGGCGATCTGTTGTTCGTCGAGGAATCGCATACTGCGCGGTGGGGCGTCGACGAGTTTCAGTCCGGCGTACGGGTTGTCGGCGGGGAGTTCGAGGTCGTCGCGGCGGATGAGTGGGCGTTTCCGCCAGTGGCTGTAGTCGACGTGATGGTGCCAGCGGTCCCAGCGTTTCACGAGCCGGGTCACTTCGGGGAATAGGTCGGCGAGCATCTTTGACTTGTCGTAGGTGCCGTCGAGGTACAGGGTGTCGGTGTTGCCGCCCTTCTGTAGTTGGGTGCCGTTCTTCTCGGTGAGGAAGGCGTTGAAGAGGACGGTGTTCCATCCGGCGGTCAGCATGTCGAGGGACAGGATGGTGTCCTCGTTGTAGCGGCCTCGCCAGCGGAATGGGACGTCGTTCCGGATGAGGTTACAGGAGTAGATTCGGGTGCCGACTTGGAATGGTGGTCGGGGTTCGCGGTGTTGAGCGAACGTGACGTAGTTCGGTCCGGCCATCGCGACGTTCGTGTAGCGCAGGCAGAAGGTTTCCATCGCGTGAAACATGGTGCCGTCGGTGACCTCGCGTCGCTGGTTCTGGTGGAGACGCTTGAACGATCGGATGTTGTCGTCCATCACCCAATGCCACGGGTAGCCTTCTCTCATCGAGTGTTCCCATGCGAAGTTTCGGGCGGCTCCGGCTCCGACTCGTTTCTCGGTTCCGAGGTCGTCGCAGGTTTCGTAGCGGCGTTGATATTCAGGGTCGAGGATCAGGAGGTTCTGTATCCCGAACTCGCGTGCGTAGTCGTCGTGTTCGGCTTGTTCGACGATGATTCGGAAGCGGACTCCCATCGCGCGGAGTTGTCGTGCTGTTTGTCCGCTGTCGGCCCGTCCAATCGACGGAATGTAGATCGGGAATCGCGGGTGAGCGACCGACAGGTCAGGCATCGTTCACCCATTTCTTCTCCAACCCGGTACTGCCCTTTAGGAGGTCTACCGGCCACCACAGGTCTTTGTGTTTCGGATGGTCGATCAGTTGGAAGAATCGGTCGGCGTCGGCGTCGGTCTCGAACGACACGATGGTTCGGAACGCGGCGCGACGTGACGGCTGGTCGTAGTCGGGCATCCCGACCCATTCATCCATGACGTCGCCGAGATCACGGTCGTCGTATTGGAGGCGACGAATCAGGTCCTCGACGTCGTCGTGATCCCAGCCGGTGCCGATCAGGTCATCGGCGTTCGCGTGCCGTGTCAACAGGTCGACCAGTTGGTCGTTGTCGTAGGTGGCGAGTTCCGCGGTCCGGTTGTCGGCCAGCAGGATGCGGCGGGCGGTCGCGTCGTCGACGTCGGCCCAATACACCGGGACGGTGTCCAGTTTCAGGTGTTGAGCCGCCATCAGACGGTGGTTACCGGCGAGGACGTGACCGGTTGAGCGTTGAGCGACGACCGTCCCGTACCAGCCGTTCTTCTTGATCGAGGTGATGATCGCGCCGAGGTCCCCTTGACGTGGGTTGTCCGGGTGAACGATCAGGTCGACGACAGGGACGTGTTCGATGTTTTCCTCCGACATGGCGGCGAAGCATAGTGCGACCCGCGACGAGTTTCAGCAGGCGACCGTCGGACCGTGTACCCTGCGGCGTCGTGTATGACCTGCCGACCCCGCCACCCGCGCCGGGTCCGTGGATCAGAGAAGGTGCGTGCCGCGGTGAACCGTTGGAGTTCTTCTTTCCGCCGTCCGGTCGACGACCGACACAGGCGTTAGAGATATGCGCCCGATGTCCGGTCCGCGACGACTGTCTCGAATACGCGCTCGCGAATCATCAGCATTGGGGAGTGTGGGGCGGAATGACGGAGCGGCAAAGGTTCGACGAGAAACGTCGCCGCCGCCAGTAGTGGAGATGCCGGGAGTCGAACCCGGTTCCGGTCGGTGCGCTTCGGCCTTAGCCGACCGTCGACGCCATGTCATCCCCGATGTCGTGATGTCACGGTATCACGACAGTATCGGTGTCGATCTCGGCGAGCGGGATCGTCGCCCGGGTGCCGGTCGGGAACTGAACGCGGGCTTTGTTCGTGCGGACACCACGGTTGTCGCGCGGTCTCCACGCGATCAGGGTGGCGAGACGCACCCGCTCGCCGTGAGTGACCCTCACCTGTCCGCGTGCTTTCGCGAGCGCGAACATCCGGTGGTCGAGTGGGGACAGTTCCGATCGGACAGTCATACGCCGTTCCACAGTCTGAACGCTGGGAGGCACGGGTCGTCACCGGCGTCGATCCGGTCCGCTTCCTCCTCGGAGACGAGCGGCACCGAGCCATGCTCAGCGCAGAACGGCAGAACCCAGTTGTTGTCTATCCCGGCGTCGTACCATTCCTCGAACGTCAGGCGACGGTCGCGGAGTGTTTCGATCTCCGTCGCCGCCCGACGGCACAGCGAATACAGGCCGTCGAGCGGTTCCGGATTCCGGAGTCGTCGCACGATGTCATCCTCGGAGGTCACGGATCATCCCCTCCTGTCGCTTGATCTCGGCGCGGGTCTCGATGAGTGCCTCATTCAGTCGCTCTATGTGGAGCAGGAGTTCACGTATCTCGGTCGCCGCCGCACCGAACAGCGTGTATGTCGCTTCAGGTGCGCCGTACGACCGGGAGATGTGTGCCTGTTCCAGATCGCGGACCAGTTGTTCCTGCCGGTTGAGTGCCGTGGACGTCATCGGTTTTTCTCCGCCGTCACGACGATCCGAGCGTTCGCAGGGAGTCGCTCCCACACTCCGACAGGCTGGCTATCCGGGACGATGTCCAGCGTCACCAGCGGGTTACCGCCACCGGTGTACCATGTCGCCGATGACAGCAGTCCCACGGCGACCGGTTGCCGTCGCACCGACTGGGTGAGCCGGTCACGTATCACCGCACCCATCGTCCGACCGGTGGCCTCAGCCTCTCGGCGAAGTTCATCCGCGAGATCAGCGGACAATCGGAAGGAAACGTGAGCGATCTCGCCGTCCGGGGCGATCGTTCGGGGACGTCCCATCACCGTCCCCGACGGAACAGTCCGACACGCTTCGGAGCGGCAGGCGGATCTGACGGACTGATTCGATTCTCGACGCGGGTGATCTCAGCCATCAGCCGACTCTCGATGTGGTGAACCTCACGAATCAGATTCTGGACCTGCTCGGTGAACTCCTCGATCGTGTCCATGTTCTTTCGTGCCTCGTGAGCCTCGACCAGCACGTTCAGTTGCGACGGGGAGAGTTCCTCGATGCGTTCCCGGACAGCCTTCTCGGTGCGGGACACCGTCGAGTGGTTCACACCGACGATCTTCGCGATCTCGGTCTGGTGGAGTGGATGTCCGCCCTCGATACCCCAGCGGAGCGACATGATGCGACGCTCCTGCGGTTCGAGAACTTGAAGGATCGCGACAGCGTTCGACGGGACGTGAACGGTCGGAGTGCGGCGGGACGTCGCCCGCTTCGATGTCTTACGGTTGGTCATTCGTTCCTCCTCAGAACGGCTGTTCGGTGTGCTTGTACGTGTAACGGGTGCCGGAGTGTTTCGTCATGCGAACACGCTTCGACAAGTTGAGTTCGTCAACGATTGACCGTCGGGCGTGCGCCAGCGTGGTGTACGCCGAAGTCGTTCGTGACACAAGACGTTCGTACGACGAGGTGACCTCGACGCCGTCGGTCTCGCTGGTTTCGTGCTCGGTCTCGGTAACGGACCGAGTGACGATCCACGCGCCACCGGGCGCGTCGACCTTTTCGATAGTCCAATGGACTGTCATGTTGTTCCTCCAGTAGGGGGGTTAGTTGCGGCCCTCGTGATCGAGGACAAGAAGATGTCGGTCTCGGAAGATGACTCGGAACGTGAACTCGCCGGAGTCGAACCGGACCCACGAACCCGGACGCACCAGTCCGGAATCAGCGAGCGCGGTGAACGCTTTCACCGGTAACTCGTCGAACGTCGCGTCAGCGAACTTGGCGATACAGCCGTCCTCGTCGAGCATCGGGGTCAGTCCGGCGTCGTCGAGTGTGGCGAGGAGCGCACCGGACAGGGTGCCTCCGGCGGACGGGTGCGGATGCCGGTCGACGTGAATGTCGCAGTCGATGAGCCTCACGACGTTCCTTTCCTCGTCGGGTCGAATACGCGGTCGAGGGCGGCGGTCGCGCTCTTGACTATCGCGTGCCGACAGTCGGCGCAGAGGTCTTGCGGCGGAGAGATGCCGCCGGTGTCGTCGGTGTAACTCCAAAGGTGCTTCTCGGCGAGGCGACGTCGCATCACGGACAGGTCGTTCTCGTGTCCGATCTCCTCCTTGAAGCAGACGTCGCAGAACACCTTCGACATGACGAAGCCGCTCACGACGCCACTCCCAGCGTGAACCCTCGCGCCTCCAGCGTCGGGACGCAGACGGGGCAGGCGTCGACCCATCGCGGCGCGAACACGCTCCGAGTGTCGGAGTGGCCTCCGAGATCGAGGTGCGCCAGTTTGTGCGACGGGGTCTCGACGAGGCAGTTGTCGCAGTAACTCACGATGCCGCGGTTCACGACGTCACCATCCAGTACCAGCGGGTCTCGGCCTCGGTGCCGTCCTCGACCTTGTCCGACCAGATCGCCGGAGCCATCGAGTAGGAGCCGAGAATCACGTACTCGGTTCCCTCCGCGCGGTCAGACGACCCGGACCAGTTGCGGACCTTGTAGCGGGTGCCGTCGTCCAGCGTCACGAACTTCGCGGAACGGGCGACGACCTCGTGAACGATGCCGTAGCGGTCGGGATACCGACCGCCGATCTCGAAGCGGGCGCTCATGCCGCACCTCCCGCGGCCCAAGCGTCACGGAAGCATCCGGCCCGGTAGACCATCTCGCCGAGGTGGTCGGCGTAGACGCCCTCAGCGCACCCCTTCACCCACTCCTTCAAGCCGCGCCGGTAAACCCGCTCGACCCGGTACAGGTCGGGAACCGCGCAGTAGGTCACGCGGACCGAGTACCCGCTCGCGACGGGAAGAACGACGACACCGGCTTCGGCGTCGTAGGTGTACCGTCCGCCGGAGGTGGCGAGCAGGTCGCCGCGACCGATGTGACGGATCATCGTCTCGATAACTGAATGGCTCATGGGAACTCCTCTCTCGTTGATCTCTCCCACGAGGACAACCTTACACGAGTCGCAACCGGGACACAACCCTATTAGGGGAATCTTTCCGGGTTTTTTTCGGAGTCAGTTTGAGACGTCGGTGACGGTGATTCGGAGACCGTCGCCCTCGCCGATCACCACCGGCAGGAACCGGAGCGCGACGACATGCCGGTCGTCGTCGTCCTCAATGACACGAGCGTCGACCAGTCCGTCGATCGCCGCCTTGACCGCCGGGTAGCACGCGGCGACGTCCGGTCGCCAGCGGCGATCCTTTGCGAGCGGTTGAGCGTCGACGGTGATCTGTTCCAGTCGCGGGATGCGAGCCGCGAGCGCGTGCCACGCCCAGCGTGCGCGGGCGTCACGGACCACCTGCGCTCGCTTGTAATGATGCCAGCGGCGTTCAGCGTTCGCGGTCCACGGACGTTCGCTGTCCAACAGTTGCCAGACGCCATCATTCGGCATCGTCGGCCTCACGGATCGCCAACAGTCCGAGGTCGAGCGCGATCTTCGGATGATCGTGAATCCAGTCGTGGCATCGGCGGCAGATGGCGCGCACGTTGTCCGGGTCGAGGATGTCGCCGCCGCGGGCGCGGGTCAGAACTTCGTGAACGTCGGTCGAGTAGCCGAAGCATCGGTGATCGGGTTCGGCGGATCGGATCAGCGCTCCCGCCTCGCATCGTGTCCGGTGCGACAGGACGTCGGCGACGAACTCGCGTCGACGGTGGGATACCTCGCGGCGTTTCGGTGACATCGGAGACAGTCTTGTCTTTCGGGTCGGTCCCGGTCCACGTTTCAGCGGTGTTCCGCGGCGGAGCGGTCCGGAGCGTTTCATCGGGTCGGTGCGATCGTCGCGACCCACCGGTCGAACATCTTGCTGTTGATCGGTTTCCCGAGGCGACGCCGTTCGCCCTCATACGCCCGTCGAGCGATCTCGACGCCACGCACAAACTCGGCAGGTTTCCCCGGTCCGATCTCACGCGGCGACTCCTGTACTCGTGCGAGTTCGCGTCGGTACACGTCGAGGACCTCGGCGATCGGTGGGCGACGAGCCTCGGACCATGTCGTCGCGAGATGCTGTACCGCGACCTTCGCGACGTCGGGTCGCGACAGTTTCTCGATCTCGGCGGTGTAGACGAGGACGCTGTCGTCGTTCCAGCCTGTTGTCGCGGCGACGAGGTAGCCGACGAGCGCGATCGCTTTGTCACGTTCCATGCTGTGTTTCCTCCATCAGTCGGCGGAGCGCACCCATGCCGGGAGCCTCACGTCGAGCGGTCGTCTGTTTCTCGGATGGTAACTCGTCCTCCCATCGGCGACCATTCAGCCATGTCGCCGGATGCGGAATAAACTGTGTGGCGGTGCCGACACGATGCCAGTAGGCGACGTGCTCCGGAAGGATGCCGATCGCCTGCTCATGGTCGTCGGGTTTCAGTTTGTCCCATGCCTTGACCGCCTGAGCCTTCCCGGTCTTGCGCGGATAGGTGCGCCAGAACTCGTCGAACCCGTCGACGACGTCGACGTCGGTTGAGGGTTCATGGTTACGGGTTCCGGGTTCTAGGTTCCGGGTTCTAGGGGTGAGGGACCCCTTCCCGGAAGGGTTACCGGAACCCTCTCCGGTCAGGTCCTCCAACTCCTCGACGACGGTCGCGCGGAGTGTTCCCGAAACGATCTCGTCGAGCGCCGCGCTGATCGCCTTACGCCCATTCGGTTGGGCATACATCTCGTCGTACCTCATGTACGTCCGGACAAGAAGTTCCTCGGTGTCGTCGTCGACGAGCACGAACCCGGCGGATTCGAGGTCGCCGATCGCCGCCAGCACGTCGTCGACGTCGAGATCCGGATACATCGAAGCCCACCGTTTCGGCACCGTCGGGAGAACACCGGCCTTCGAGATGTTGGCCTGTGAGATCAGTTGGAGATAGATCATCTTCGACCGGGATGGGAGCGCCAGCCAGTCGGGATCGGTCCAGATCGAACGCATCACTCGCACGTATTTACTCACGGTCACCGTCCCATCATTCGGAGACGTTGTGACACCGGACTGTTACTGTTCACTTGTTCGACCTCCTGAGGGTCGTGCCATGCCCGGGGACGGAGTGGTGCCGTCGCCCGGGCGATTACGTTTCGCCGCACCATATCGCGATCGCGCAGATGCCGTCGGGAATGATGCTGATACTGTCCGAGTGCCGAGGTTGCCTCCGCCTCGGTGCGAGGGTGGCGGGCCGCTGGTTGGTCGGCCCGCCACCCGTCGCTCTATTCCTTGACGGTTGAGCCGGGGAACTCGTCCAGCAACGATTCGAGGATCAGCACCGACTTCTCGGTCTCGATCGTGTCGACCCGTTGTGGGATGCGGGACTCCTCGACGACCTCGGCGTCCTCGATTCCGTCGCCGAGCAACCGGTCAACAAGGTCGAGGATCGTCGACTCACGCAGGTCCTCGCCGTGCTCCGCGGTGTAATCGCCCCACACCTGCCGCGCCATCTCCTTGTCGCCGTCACAGGCGGCGAGAACACGGCGTTTCGCCTCGGCGATCGGCAGGGTCGGGTCGGTGAACGGGTCGTCCTCCAACGGTGCGCCGGTCGAGTCAACGTCGCCGCCGATCTCCTCCGGGACGTAACCGGCTCCGAGCACGACGTCAGGGAACAGTACGCGACACAGCGCGGACACGGCACGCCATGTCAACATCGAGTCCAGATACGTCTGCCAGTTCTTCTTGCCAGCCAGCCCTGCGCGTTTCGCATCCAACTCCGAGAACTTCGCGGTGTGTTCGTCGCCGGTGTCGACACGTTTCCCGCTCGCGACGGCGGCACGCCCGCCGGACGTTTCGGCGACCAGTTCGAGGCTGACGGAGTGACCGGCACGACGCACCAGTCCGAGCATCGCCTCAGGACGCAGGGACGCGGTCCCCTCGATTACGTGGTAGTTCCGGAGCGACGTCATCAGGTCCCAGCCGAACGCTTGTCCGGCGAGTCCGGCGGCGACGACGTCCGCGGACCGGTTCCGGTATGCGGCGGGAATGATGCGCGATTGCGCGAGGATGTCGGCCTGTTTCAGCATCAGGTCGAACGATCCGACGGTGTTGACGGTTGCGAGTTCGTGACTCACGGGTACCTCCTCAGGGTTGGTTGGTTGGTGGAGACGACGTTAGTCGTCGGGTGTGATGGTTAGAACGGCGAGCCGTCCGGTGGTGCGGTCAGCGTCACGATCATGACGATCTGCCAGTCGTCGACGTAGCCGGACCGTTCGGCGCGGGCGACCGCCTCATGACTTGATGAGAACGGACCGAGCCATCCGAACTGGCGTGACATGACCCACCAGCCGGTGTCGTGCGGGACTGGTTCCCACGGGTCTCCGGCCTCGGGTCGCATCGCGGCGTCGAACTCGGCAGGGTTGACGTCGGGCGGGCGGCGCATCACCATGACGCGAACCCTTCCATGTCAGCCATCCGGTCGGCCCACAGGTCGTGATACCAGATCGCCTTGCGGACCGCGCCGCGAACGGTCAACGGTTTGTCGGTGCGTCCGAAACCGAACGCCTCGACCAGTTCGTCGTCGCTGTAGCACTCGTCGACCGGCGAGCACGAACCGCGACCGATCCGGTCGTGTCCGCGGATCGCGGCGACGATCGGGTCAGCGTGTGGGTGTGTCATGCTGTTTCCTCCTTCGTGTATTCGGCGATCGCGTCCGCCCGGGTTGAGCCGGACGCGAGAACTGTTGGGTCTCCGAGCCGCTTGATCCGCCACTCGCCGGACGTCCGATACAGGAACACGTCGGGGTTCGCCTTCGAGCGGTAGGCGGAGCCGGAGACGTTCGTCTTGAGCCAGCCGTGAATCTTCGTCATGCCAACTCGGGCCTTTCGATGATGAACTCCTTCGCCTCGCGGAGCGTCCGGTACCACGCACCGAGCGATTCGGTGAACATGCCGCAGGCGCACAAGTAGCGGATGTTCCAGCCGCGACCCTCGTCGGTGAAATGGTCGATCACGACTTCGACGTCGTGCTTGTCGCACTCCCAGTAGCACTCGGCGTCGTAGCCGTCGTGCCTGTGGATGCCGGTCCCGTAGAGACCGGGCGCGATCTGACGGAACTTGATGGTCATGGTGTCTCCTCTCTCTCCCACGAGGACCACCTTACACGACCCGCACCCGGTCCGCAACTCATACCGCGAAACATTTCGGATAGCGGTCGGAGACCGAGTGTTTATGCGGGTCTCAGCGACGCCCTAATCGTCAACGCTTGCCGTATGCGGGCGTCAGCCTGTTCCTCGATCGTGTTCCGACCCGAGTACCGCTCGCCTACCTTGCCGCACAGCCAACATCCGGGGAGCGCGTCCGACACCCATTCGACCTCACACTCCGGACACCAGACGTCGGTCAGTATTTCATGCGGAAGTCCGACGGCCACGAGCACGATCTTTCCAGTCGCGGTCGACATGCCATTCGAGGTGAGCGTCGATCCGCTGATCGAGCCGGTCCATCTTCTCGTCCACCCGTTCCACCGACCGAGCGACCCGAGTCAGTTCACGCATGTTCGCGTCGTGCTGGGTCGTGTTTGAGCGTTCGAGTCGTCGCAGGAGCCACATCATCGGTCCGCCGATCAAGGCGACGACGATGGGAACGACGACCGCTTCCATGTCACTCGGCGCTGTCGATTCGGTGACCGGTGAACGCCTCGTTTATCTCGTCGACGTCGAGGTGTCCGTCGTCGGCGTAGGCGCGGGCGAGACGTTCGATCACCTGCGCGGTCGCGGAGATACCTGCGAGGACCGCCGCCTTCCAGACGGGGATGCCGCCGACGATCGACGAGCCGCCGATGATCGCCATCGCAGAATATGCGAACACCGCACCGATGCGGAGTGTGACGTTCTTGAACATCAGTCGGATTCCTCGGGTAGCAGATACGACGCGAAATGAAGGACGGTTGCGATCACGGAGAGCCATATCCCGATCGTACGTGTTGACCCGCTCAACGTGATCAGAACTAGGCCGGTTCCGGCGAGCGTCCACGCCTGCTCGGTTACATACCGGATGAGTTTCACGTTACGGGTTACCTTCGGCGTCTGACGGATGCGGGCGCGAGTGGCGACAGGGGCGACGCGGTCGCCGCTGTCACGACGACGATGGTACGGCGCTGAGCGACCGTCACGTTGGAGCCGGACGGAACGTAAGCGTCAAAGTCGCCTGCGTAGATGTTCACCGCCTCCTCGAACTCGGCCTTGACGTCCGGTGTCGCCTCGGACAGCGCGTCGACGACGACGGCGAGGGTGTCGGGTTCGAGGACGTCGATCGCCTCGAAGATCGAGCGGGCCTCGTCGACGGTGATGTCCTCCGGGTCGGTGACGATCTGCTCCACGGCGTCCCGCACAACGGGGTCGTCGATCTCGGCGATCTGTTCGGCGGCGAGCCTCGGCGCGTCAGTTGCGGGCGGCGGCTTCACGGTGGTCGTCGGAGACGGCCCTAGAAGCGTCGTAGAGACGCGAACGGTGCTGGTCGGCCCGGTGGTGCCGGGTGCCGCTGTCGTGGTCGTGGTGGGGCTTGTGGAGGTTGTCGCCGGGATCGTGGTCGTCGGGTCAACTGTCGTAGTCGTAGACGGTGGACCAGTCGAAGCAGTCGTCGTCGGCGGCAGAGTCGTGACCGTCGTTGAGGTTGTCGGCGGTGCCGTCGATGAGGTGGTGGCAGTTGTGGGTGGGGCAGGCGGCGGAGATGGTGACTGGACGACCGGCGGTGTCGGCGGCGGTGAAGGAACCGGTTCGGGTGGTAGCGGTACAGCCGTCGTCGTCGTCGTGCTGGTGGTCGTTGTTGTGCTGGTCGAGGTGGTGGAGGAAACGGCGACGGTAGTTGGCGAAGAAGGCGGCGACGTTGTCGTCGTGCTCGGCGTAGTCGTTGAGGTCGTTGAGGTCGAGGTCGTCGTCGGAACCGTCGTCGTCGTTGACGAGGTGGAAGTGGTGCTGGTGCTCGTCGTTGTCGAGGTGGACGGTGCCGTCGTTGTGGATGATGACGTCGTCGACGTCGACGTAGTAGCGCCCGTCGTCGTTGTCGTCGGCATAACGGGGTCCGTTATGCCCGGCTGATCCCATGCCGTGAAGTCTAGAACTAACTCGTAGGTCGCCCCGTTGTAGGGGTTCACCCCGACGCCGCGCTGATTACAGCAGTATCCGGCGCGGAGCCGGTAGTCGCCTGCGTCGAGTGTGGTCGCGATCTTCGCTGACACGCATTGGTCGACCGTGTTGTGATTCCCGTCGTCGTTCTGCGCGACCAGTCCACCGGTCGAGTCGTACAGCCACAGGTACGGGTCGGTGGAGAACTCGCCGCATCCGGCGTTGGAGTTGCCGTAGATGATCGTCGACGTCGTGTCGGTGACCGTGAAATAGAAGTCCGACTCCGCTGTCACCGTGTACGACGCCGCGTTCACCGCACCGGGCGCGAACCATGCGAACGTCAGAACCGCGACGTA
>CBFHWN010000043.1:0-17106 GCA_965659595.1 uncultured Ilumatobacteraceae bacterium
CGCCAAGTCTTCCACCTTGCCGTCGGCGAGGTAGATACGCGTGTGGCAATAGTCGAGCGCACCCAAGAACGGGGCGTGCCCGTTCAAGAACGCGATCTCTCCCCCACCCAAGGTGCGGGTGATCACCTGCGTGGCTTCACCCGAGAACAACACACGCTCGGGCGACACCACTTCCACGCGCATGGCGTCGGACATTATGCGTTCTCCTGCAATGCCTTGGCCTTGGCGTGCACCTGCTCGATGCCGCCCACGTTCAAGAACGCCTGCTCGGGCACGTTGTCGAGTTCACCGCGGAGGATGGCGTCGAACGACTCGACGGTCTCTTCCACCGGCACGAACTCGCCTTCGATACCCGTGAACACCTTGGCCACGAAGAACGGCTGCGACAAGAACCGCTGGATCTTGCGAGCACGCGACACGGTCAGACGGTCCTCTTCCGAGAGTTCGTCGAGGCCGAGAATGGCGATGATGTCCTGCAGTTCCTTGTAGCGCTGGAGGGTTTCCTGCACCTGACGGGCCACGTTGTAGTGACGCTCACCCACCACTTCGGGGGTGAGGATCGTCGACGTCGAGGCCAACGGGTCCACCGCAGGGTAGATACCGAGGGCGGCCACCTGACGGCTCAACTCGGTGGTCGCGTCGAGGTGGGTGAAGGTGGTGAACGGCGCCGGGTCGGTGTAGTCGTCGGCCGGCACGTACACGGCCTGCAGCGAGGTGATCGAACGACCACGAGTCGAGGTGATGCGCTCCTGCAGCTGGCCCATCTCGTCGGCCAACGTGGGCTGGTAACCCACGGCCGACGGCATGCGGCCGAGCAGGGTCGACACTTCGGAACCGGCCTGCACGAAACGGAAGATGTTGTCGACGAACAACAACACGTCCTGGTTCTGCACGTCACGGAAGTACTCGGCCATGGTGAGGGCCGACAGAGCCACGCGCAGACGAACGCCCGGCGGCTCGTCCATCTGGCCGAACACCAGAGCGGCCTTTTCGAACACGCCCGACTCTTCCATCTCGAGACGAAGGTCGGTTCCCTCACGGGTGCGCTCGCCCACACCGGCGAACACCGACACACCACCGTGCTGCGAGGCAACACGGTTGATCATCTCGGTGATGAGCACGGTCTTGCCCACACCGGCGCCACCGAACAGGCCGATCTTTCCACCGGCGAGGTACGGAGTGAGAAGGTCGATCACCTTCACACCGGTCACGAACATCTTCTTCTGCGGCTCGAGCGACGCGAAGTCGGGGGCCGGACGGTGGATCTCCCACCGCTCGATGTCGGCGAACTTGGCGTTGTCGTCGTCGAGAACTTCGCCCCACACGTTCCACACGTGGCCGAGCACTCGGTCGCCGACGGGCACCGTGATGCCACGACCGGTGTTGCGCACGGCGGTCCCGCGACGCAGACCGTCGGTGGGCTTCAAGCACACCGCACGCACACGACCGTCACCCAACTGCTGGGCAACCTCGGCCAGAACCTTCACGTCCTTGCCGTCGATGGTCACGGTGAACTCGAGCGCCGTGTTGAGCTCGGGCAGCGCACCGCGGGGGAACTCGACGTCGATCACCGGTCCGGCGATACCGACGACTCGTCCGTCCTTCAGTTCGTTCTCTGTCATGGTCATGGCTATGTCTCCTACTCAGAGGCCGTTGTGGACCGAGGCGAAAAGTTCTGCGTCACCGATCGGTCCGAGGTCGATGAGATGTGTGGTCTTCGAATCACCCGACAGCGCCTCGGCACCGCCGACGATCTCCATGATCTCGGTGGTGATGGCGTCCTGGCGGGCACGGTTCATGATGCGCGAGAGGCTCTTGATGAGTTCTTCGGCGTTGTCGGTCGCGCTCTTCATGGCGCGCTGACGGAACGCGTGCTCGCTGGCGGCCGCATTGAGAAGCGCCGCGTAGATACGGGCTTCCACGTAGCGCGGAAGCAACGTGTCGAGAATGGCCGACGGATCGGGCTCGTACTCGTAATCGGCGCCCGCACCATCGGTGCCCGGCTTGCCGTCGCCACCTTCCACCACCGAACGCTCGAGCGGAACGAGCGGTCGTAACACCACTTCTTGCGAACCGGCGGTGATGAAACGCGTGTACACGAGCACGACCTTGTCGACCGCGCCACTCGCATACAGCTTCACGACGTGCTGACCGATTTCCTTCGCGTTGGCGTAGCCCGGCTGATCGGAGAAACCGGCGAAACCCTGTTCGAGGTTGTAACCGCGAAAGCGGAAGTAGCCCTCGGCCTTACGGCCGACCGGCACGATCGTGTAACCACGACCAGCCTGCACATCGACCTTGATCTCGGCCTCGGTCGCTCGCAACACGCCGGCGTTGTAGCCGCCGCACAGACCACGGTCGGCGGTGATCGCCACGTAGCACACGTTCTGAATGGCGTCGCGGCCGGTGAGCAACGGACTGTCGCTCGACGCGCCACCCGCAGCCAAGTCACGCACCACTTCAGTGATCTGCTCCGAGTACGGCACGGCGGCCTGAACGCGCTGCTGCGCCTTGACGATTCGCGACGCCGCGATGAGTTCCATCGCGCGCGTGATCTTCTTGGTCGCCTGGACGCTGCGAATGCGTCCGCGCAGAATTCGTTCCTGTCCACCAGCCATGGGTGATTACTCCGTCGCCAACGTCTTGTTCGACTGTGCGTCGCCCACCTGCTCGGCGTCGCTGGCCGCTTCATTGGCCTTGGCCGCTGCAGCTGACGAAGCCATGAACTGATCCTTGAACGACTGCACCACCGAACCGAGATCGTCGGGCAGACCCTTCGAACGGATGTCGGCGAGCATCGCTCCGTGGCGGCTGCGCATGTGCTCGAGCAGTTCGCTCTCGAAACGACGAACATCGGACACCGGAACATCGTCGAGGTAGCCCTTGGTGCCGGCGAAAATCGACACGACCTGCTCCTCGACCGCCATCGGCGAGTTGAGCGGCTGCTTCAACAGTTCGACGAGGCGGTAACCACGCTCGAGCTGTGCCTTCGACACGGCGTCGAGTTCGGAACCGAAAGTGGCGAACGCTTCGAGCTCACGGAACTGCGCGAGGTCGAGCTTCAGCGTTCCGGCCACACCCTTCATCGACTTGATCTGCGCCGCACCACCCACGCGCGACACCGAGATGCCCACGTCGACGGCCGGACGCACACCCGACTTGAAGAGGTTGTCCTGCAGATACACCTGACCGTCGGTGATCGAGATCACGTTGGTGGGAATGAAGGCCGACACGTCGCCCGCCTTCGTTTCGATGATCGGCAATGCGGTGAGCGAACCGGCGCCGTTCTCGTCGGACAGCTTGGCCGCACGCTCGAGCAGACGGCTGTGCAAGTAGAACACGTCGCCGGGATACGCCTCACGGCCCGGAGGACGACGCAGCAAAAGCGACATCTGGCGATACGCCTCGGCCTGCTTCGACAAGTCGTCGTACACCACGAGAGCGTGCTCGGAGTTCTCCATCCAGTGCTGGCCCATCGCGCAACCGGCATACGGGGCCAAGTACTTGAACGGTGCCGAGTCGGCGGCTGACGCCACCACGACCACCGTGTACTCCATGGCTCCGGCCTGACGCAGAACTTCCACCGTCTGCGCAACCGTGGATCCCTTCAGACCCACCGCCACGTAGATGCACTTCACACCCTGACCCTTTTGGTTGATGATCGTGTCGATCGCCACCGTGGTCTTGCCGGTCTTTCGGTCGCCGATGATGAGCTCACGCTGACCACGGCCGATCGGGGTCATGGCGTCGATGGCCTTGATACCCGTCTGCAGCGGCTCGTGCACGGGCTTACGACCCATGATGCCGGGCGCCTGAATTTCCATACGGCGCTGCTGGACGCCGACGAGCGGACCCTTACCGTCGATCGGATTGCCGAGCGCGTCGACCACACGGCCGAGCACACCGTCACCGACCGGCATCGAGAGAATCTCGCCGGTGGCCTTCACGGTCTGGCCTTCTTCGATGGCATCGGCATCGCCGAGCACCACCGAACCGATCGAATCCTCGTCGAGGTTGAGAGCGAGACCCTTCGTGCCGTCTTCGAACTCAAGGAGCTCGTTCACGGCGCAGTCGGGCAAGCCCGACACGCGGGCGATGCCGTCACCGACTTCGGTGACACGGCCGACCGTGCGGGCCTCGAGCGACGGCGTGAAGCCTTCGAGGTTCTTCTTGATCGCCGATGCAATGTCGGCTGCTGAGAGTGTGAGCTCTGCCATGTGATTCTCTTTTCGTGCCTACTAGAGCCGGCTCTTGACGTTGTCGAGACGAGTACGAACGCTGCCGTCGATCACCGTGTCGCCCACGGTGGCAACGAGGCCACCGAGAACGCTCGGGTCGACGACGACCTTCAGATTGAGTTCTTTGCCCGTGGCATTCGACAGGGCCGCCTTCAAGCGAGCCTGCTGATCGGCGCTCAGCGCCACCGCGCTGCGCACGAGTGCCACGTCGAGCTGCTTCGACGACGAAGCCCGCTGCACCAACTTGTCGATGATGGCCGGAAGATCACGGCCACGACCCGAACCCACGACCATGCCGATGAGTTGAGTGGTGGTGGATGTCGCCTTGCCGCCGAGCAGCGACTCGACCACGGCCTGACGCTTGTCGGCCGGGATCATCTCGTCGGTGAGCGTGTTGCGGAGCTGATCGCTCGACTCGAACGAGCGAGCGAAACGGAACAGTTCGTCCTCGACCTCGTCGAGTGTTCCCTCGGCGCGAGCGATCTCGAAGAGCGCCCGTGCGTAACCGTCGATACGTGCGTCGCTCATCGTGATGCACCCACCTTTGCGATGAAGTTCTCCACCAGCGACTGCTGAGTGGAATCGTCGAGCACCGAAGCGATCACACGATCGGTGGCGACAGTGGCAAGGCGACCAATCTCGGTGCGCAACTCGTCGGAACCACGAGCGGCGGCCGCAGCGATGTCGGCCTCGGCCTTGGCTTCCATGTCGGCCACTTCGGCGGTGAGGCGACCGCGCCCTTCGGAGAGCAACGCATCGGCCTGCGACTGAGCGTCGGCCATGAGACGAGCCTTCTCACTGGCGATGTCGCCGAGAGCCTGACGGATCTTCGCGGCATCGGCCTCGGCCTGAGCGAGATCGCCCTGCGACGCATCGAGCTCTTTTTGAATGCGCTCGGTACGGGCGGCCAGAGCCTTCTTGAACTGCGGGAGCGCGAACTTGTAGAGCGCACCGAAGATCACGAGCGACGAAATTCCGCCGTAGATGATCTCGGGCAGTTCGGGCCAGATCCACGACGGCGACTCAGCCGGATCGACGGCGAACAAAGTCATGTAGTTCATCAGCGAACTCCTGCACTCATGGCGTCGGCAACAGCACGGGAAACCGCCGCCTGGTCGGGTCGCTGACCGGTGGCCGCCTCGACGGCACTCGCCACCACGTCACCCACGGCGCTCTCGATCTGGCCGCGCACCGCCGCCTTGGCGGCGTCGGCCTCACGCAGAGCCGCTTCACGCTTGGCGTTGATGCGGTCGTTGGTGGCCGAGATGGCGGCCTGACGCTCCGACTCGAGAGTCGCACGAGCCGCATCGACCACCTTGGCCGCATCGGCCTTGGCCGACGCAACGGCCGCTTCGTACTGCGCCACTTCACTGCGGGCAGAACTACGGGCGGCGTCGGCGTTCTCGTGGCCTTCGCGGATCGAGTTGTAGCGGGCGTCCATGCCCTTCTTCAGACGCGGGAACAAGAAGAAACGCATGAGCAGCGCGAACACGATGAACGCGCTAGCACTCCAGACGAGCTCCTTCATCTCGGGCATGATCGGGCTCGGGCCCGCACCACACTCCGACTGAGGGATCTTGTCGGCGTTCTTGGCTTCTTCTGATTCCGGTTCGAAGAGGCATTCGGACGGGGAAATGAGCTTCTCTTCGCCGGATTCTCCTCCGGCTCGGAGCAACTCCACCCGTACCTCGCCACTCGCTTGGATGACGACGGCTGTCAGCACGTCAACTCCTTGTGGATCGATGGATGACGACAAATTTCGGATCAGAGGCCGATGAGGATGAACACCACGAAGCCGATGAGGGCAAGCGCTTCGGTGAAGGCGATACCCAAGAACATCGTGGTGCGGACCATGCCGGCAGCCTCGGGCTGGCGAGCCATGGCCTCGACCGACTTACCAACGAGGTAACCGATACCGATGCCAGGTCCGATGGCGGCGAGGCCGTAGGCGAAACCGGCCGAGCTGGCGGCCTCAGCGGCCTTGAGTTCGTCACCGGTGATGGCGGCGAGTGCAGCAAGTGCTTCCATTTTCTATGTCTCCTATGTGCTGTTAGTGAGAAGGGTTGATACGAAACGGGGGTGGATCAGTGCTCGGGGTGAGCGGCTCCACCGATGTAGACGGCGGTCAGGATCGTGAAGATGTAGGCCTGCAAGAAGGCCACCAACACTTCGAACGCCGTCAAGAACATGAGCATGAACATCGGCAACACACCCACCGGGATGAGCGCCGGGTTGCCCTCGGCCTGGAAGAGAGCTTCCGACAACAAGGCGAAGGTCACGAGCAAGATGTGACCGGCGAGCATGTTGGCGAAGAGTCGCACCGTGAGCGAGAACGGACGCACGAGGAACGTCGAGATGAACTCGATCGGCGTCACGAGAATGTAGAGAGCCTTCGGAACTCCGGGCGGGAAGAGCGAGTTCTTCAGGTAGCCGATGCCCTGGTGCTTGAAGCCGGTGCCGATGAACACGACCCACACGAGCAGCGACAAGAAAAGCGGCAACGCCATACGAGCGGTGGCCGGCATCTGAATGATCGGAATCACGCCCGGCACGTTGCAGAGATAGATGAAGGTGAAGATGCTGAGAAGGAACGGTGTCCAGCCGAGGCCGTCGCGACCCATGGTCTGCATGACGATGCCGTTCTCGATGAACTCGACCACCGACTCGGCGAAGTTACGCACGCCCTTCGGCGCCGTCTTGTGGTCCTTACGGCCAGCCAACAAGAACACGATCGTGCCGATGAGCGCAGCAGCGACCGCGATGAGCGCGATCTTGTTGAACGACGGGAAGAGATCCTTCCAACGCAGGATCTCGTTGATCGGCGGGAACTCGAGTGCGATCACAGTGATGGGTCCTTCGGGTTAAACGTTCTTCTTGGGCTTGAGAGCTGGGAATGCGAGCGAGGCGGCCACGTAGCGCATCTCCCAGACCAGAAGTCCGAGGTGCGTCACGATGATGGTCAATCCGAGGGCCGTGAGTGAAATCCAGGAGGCGTCTCGGACGAGAATCACAGCCAGGAAAATCAGGCCGAGGCGGGCCAGGTAGCCGAACAGGACGGCGCCCATCATGAGGCCGAGCGAAATGCGGGCCGTCACGGCCACGAGGCCGGCGGCGAAGAAGAAGTTCACGAGCACGAGAGCGATGCCGTAAAGCGACGAGAACACTCCGTCGAGACCGGCGAACACGGCGCACACCGCCACGATGACCGGGGCCACGTAGGTGCCCCGCTTGATGATGTCGAGCGAGACCGTGATCTCGGGGGCGTCACCCTCGAGACGGGTGGTGATCGGGCTCGGCTCGGTGGTCATCACGACTGGCCTGTTGTCCCGTCTACCTGGGGATTCTCAGACTTCGCGGCCTGGTGAGCGCTGGTTCCGGCCTTGCGCTCGGCTTCGAGGCGCTTCATGCGGGCGTCGTATTCGAACCACATGCGGAGCGACTGGCCCACCACGGCGAACACAGCGAGGCCGATCATGAAGGCCGGGCGGGTACCGGCCCAGCCGTCGATCAGCCAGCCCAGACCGAAGAAAACGGCCAGCGTGAGGGCCATTTCCATACCTTGGCCGAGTCCGGCGTCGGCACCCGTTCCCCGGCCGTTCGGGCGGGCTCCGAGCAATGCCGCCACACGGGCAGTCACAGGCTTGGTGGCGCGTCGGGCGGCAGGCACGGAAGAGTCGGTCATGGGGGTGGATTTCTGCTGGTCAGGGGGCTCTTTGAGACCAGATCGTGAAACTTTTCCCAAACTAGTCGGCCGGAGTGCTGGTGGGCAACCCCGCTGGCTCATCTTCTGCCGAGGCCGGGGAGTGATTCTGGTCTCCTGCCCCGCCCTTGCGCTTCCGGCGCACCTCGGGGTGCAAGACCGTGAAGAGGCTGAGGGCGATGGCCGCCGTGCCGATCGGGATGAGGGCCGTGCGCGCCTTGGTGAAGATCGGGTACAGCACGAAGCCCGAGAGGATCGCCGTCCAGAGCCACATGATGAGCACGCTGCGTCGCTGACCGTGACCGAGGTTCATGAGCCGGTGATGCAGATGGCCTTTGTCGGCCGTTGCCACACCTTGACGTTTCGCAGCGCGGCGCAAAATCGCGAACAGCGTGTCGAGGATCGGCACACCGAGGATGAAGAGCGGAATGAAGAGCGGCGCAAGGAAGAAGTACGTCTGGCCGGGTGTGTAGGCGGACGAGTCGGGATCGGCGCGGCCTCCCACCACACCGGTCGACACCGCCATGAGCAAACCCAGCAAGAGCGCGCCGCTGTCACCCATGAAGATCTTGGCCGGATTGAAGTTGTGCGGCAGAAAGCCGATGCACACGCCCACCGCGATGATCGCGACGAGGGGACCGATGTTGGGTTGCAGGAGTGCATCGAGATCGTCGAGGCGTCGGCTGTAGAGGAAAAAAGCCGCTGCGGCAATGGCCACGATGCCGGCAGCCAGTCCGTCGAGGCCGTCGATCAGGTTGATCGCCTGCGTCATGCCGAGCACCCACAAGATGGTGATGAGCGGAATCCAGTCGTCCGACAACACGAATACGTCGAGGAACGGCACGCGGAAATAGAACATCGTGACGCCGAACCACACGAGCACGAGCGCCGCGATCACGGCACCAGTGACCTTGCCCGGACCCGACATCTCGCGCACGTCGTCGAACAGTCCGGTTGCGAAGATCACGGCGGCGGCGAGCAGAACACCAAGGGGTTCGGAGTTGTTGTCGAACACGAACGAGAAGCGATCCATCTGCCACGCGAGGCCGAGCGCCACCACGAAACCGATGAACATGGCGATACCGCCCACGTCGGGTGTGGGGCGGGTGTGCACGCGGCGTTCGTCGGGTTCGACGATCCAGCCGAGACGATTGGCCAGTCGGATGACGACCGGAGTACTGACGAAGGTGACGATCGCGGCGACCGCGCCGATCAGCACGTATCCGGCGGTGTCAGGCACCCTCAAAACCTACTCCCCCGAAAAGTCGGGGATCTGAGGTCAGACGCCGTTGGGGTAGGCGGGGAACTTGGCGCACAGGTCGGCCACCTCGGCCCTGACCTTCGCCAATTCACCGGCATCGGCTCGTCCGCGTAGAGCCCGAGCCATCAGGCGGGCGATCTCCACCATCTCGGGCTCTTTCATGCCCTGAGTGGTGACCGACGGGGTGCCCACACGCACGCCACTCGTGACGAAGGGACTGCGCGGATCGTCGGGCACGGTGTTCTTGTTGAGGGTGATGCCGGCCTCGTCGAGCACGAGTTGCGCTTCCTTACCGGTGAGCTCGGCGTCGAACGGGCGCAGGTCGACCACCATGAGATGGCAGTCGGTGCCACCCGAGACGAGGCGGAATCCCTCGCTGGCGAGTGCATTGGCGAGGGCCGACGCATTGTCGACGATCTGCTTCGCGTACTCGCGGAACTGGGGGCTCTGCGCCTCACGGAAGGCGATGGCCTTACCGGCGATGGCGTGTTCGAGCGGTCCGCCCTGCCAGCCGGGGAACACCGACTTGTCGATGGCAGCCGCGTGCTCGGCCTTGGCGAGGATGCAACCGCCGCGCGGACCGCGCAGAGTCTTGTGCGTGGTGAAGGTGACCACATCGGCGTACGGCACCGGGTTGGGGTAGACACCACCGGCGATGAGGCCAGCGAGATGCGCGGCGTCGTACAGGAAGTAAGCACCGACTTCGTCGGCGATGACCTTGAAGGGCTCCGGATCGATGCGACGCGGATAACTGGTGGTGCCGGTCACGATGAGACGCGGCTTGTGCTCGTGCGCGAGATCGCGCACCTGATCCATGTCGATGCGCTCGTCGCCCGGCTTCACCTTGTAAGGGATGAAGTTGTAGAGCTTGCCGCTCGCGTTGACCGGTGAGCCGTGCGTGAGATGGCCGCCGTGGTCGAGGCTGAGGCCGAGAACGGTGTCGCCCTGATCGATGAGCGCTTGATACGCGCACATGTTGGCGTTGGCACCCGAGTGCGGCTGCACGTTCGCGTGATCGGCGCCGAACAACGCTTTGATGCGTTCGATGGCGAGGGCTTCGATCGAGTCGACCACTTTGTTGCCGCCGTAATAGCGCTTGCCCGGATAACCCTCGGAGTACTTGTTGGTGAGAACGCTGCCCGTGGCGCGCATGACGGCCGGCGATGTGAAGTTCTCGCTGGCGATGAGCTGCAGACCCGTCGTCTGGCGGGCGTACTCGTCGGCGATGAGGCGCTCGACCTCGAGATCGGGATCGGTGTCGGAAGGGAACGGCATGGTGCCTCTCAGGCTAGGACGGGCTTCGTCGCGGGGTCGGGTTCAGAACTCGTTCTCGAGGTCGGTGAGCTGTGACACCCGTCGGGCATGACGACCACCTTCGAAGTCGGTCGCCAGAAACGTGGTGACGATCTCTTCGGCGAGACCGACACCCACCACGCGTGCACCCATCGACAACACATTGGCATCGTTGTGGGCACGAGCCATGCGCGCCGTGTAGAGGCAGTTGCACAATGCGGCGCGCACACCGCGCACTTTGTTGGCGGCCAACTGCTCGCCCTGACCACTGCCACCGAGCACGATGCCGAGATCGGCTTTGCCGTCGCGCACAGTACGACCGACTCCGGCACAGATCGGCGGATAGTCGCAACTCTCGGTGGAGTACGTGCCCTGGTCGTCGACCGTGTGGCCGAGACCGGTGAGGAACGTCACGAGATGCTGTTTCAGTTCGAAACCCGCGTGGTCGGAGCCGATGGCGATGCGCTTGGAACCGGACATGAGGCGATCCTAGGTCGCGGTCGGGTCGTGGCCGTCGTGGGTTGGGGCGTACATTTCGTTCATGCCCCTCGATCCGCGCACGCCCGTCATCGTCGGTGTCGGCCAACACCAGCAACGAGTCGACGATCCACTGGAGTCACCGACCGCAGCGGCTTTCATCGCCACCGCCGTGCGATTGGCGGCCGACGACGCCGGACTGTCGTCACTCGACGCCGTCGATTCTCTGCGCGTCGTGCAGTTCTTGTCGTGGCGCTATCGCGACCCGGCGCGTTTCATCGCCGCCGAACTCGGTATCTCGCCGCGTGAGACCGCTATGACCACGAACGGCGGCAACAGCCCCCAATCGCTGGTGAACACCACTGCCTCGGAGATCCAGTCGGGTGCCGCGGATGTGGTGGTGCTGTGCGGTGGCGAGACGTTCCGGGTACGTAAGCGAGTGCGAGCGGCCGGGATCGAGCTGCCGTGGCCGGTGGTCGACGAAGACGTGAAGCCGCAGCGCATGATCGGCGAGGAACTCGTGATGAACCACGAGATCGAGACGTCACGCAAGATCTGGGCGCCGATCCAGATCTATCCGATGTTCGAGACGGCTCTGCGCGCTGCATCGGGTCGCACTCTCGACGAACACATGGTGCACATCTCGGAGTTGTGGTCGCGGTTCTCGCACGTGGCGGCCGGTAACCCGCACGCGTGGTTGCGCACGCCACTGTCACCCGAAGAAATCCGCACGGTCGGACCGCGCAACCGGATGATCGGCTTGCCGTATCCGAAACTCATGAACTCGAACAACGACGTCGACCAGTCGGCAGCCGTGATCATGTGTTCGGTCGAGGCCGCCGAGCGGTTGGGTATTCCGCGTGATCGCTGGGTGTTCCCGCTCGCCGGTACCGATTGCCACGAACACAACTTCGTGTCGGAACGTTGGGAGTTCACCGAAACACCCGCTATCGAACTGGGTGGCAAGAGGGTGCTCGATCTCGCCGAGACGTCGATCTCCGACATCGAGATCATCGACTTGTATTCGTGCTTCCCGTCCGCCGTGCAATTGGGTGCACGCGCGCTCGGCTTGTCGATCACCCAGCAACTCACACGTACGGGCGGTCTGCCGTTCGCCGGCGGCCCCTGGAACAACTATGTGATGCATGCGATCGCGACCGTGGTCGGTGAACTGCGCGAGCGTCCGCAGGAGAAAGCACTCGTGTGGGCGAACGGCGGTTACACCACCAAGCACGCATTCGGCGTGTATTCGGCCGAGCCGTCGGCCCACGGATTCCGGCACGAGTATCCGCAAGCGCAAATCGATGCGTTGCCCCGACGTCAACCGGTTCCGATCGGCGAGTCGGCCGGCGACGCCACCATCGAGGCCTACACGGTGATGCACGATCGCGACGGCAATCCTGAACGCGCCATCGCCGCCTGTCGACTTCCGTCGGGCGGACGCGCATGGGGTGACTCCGAAGATGCATCGGTATGCGCGGCGATGTGCGACGGCGAATGGGTCGGACGTTCGGTTCGCCTCGACGACGCCGGCGGCTTGCTCGTCTGACGCATCGTCTGGTGTAGACATTCGTCATGCCCACACCTTCGATCATTCTCGACTGCGACCCCGGACACGACGACGCGATCGCGATCGTCGCTGCCGCTCGCTACACGAATCTGCTCGGCATCACCTCGGTGTCGGGCAACGCGCCGATCGAGTCGACCACATACAACGCGTTGGTGATGAAGGATCTGCTCGGCCTGTCGGTGCCGGTGCACAAGGGCGCCGTGCGTCCGCTGGTTGCACCGCCGCAGTACGCCGCCTACGTGCACGGTGAGAGCGGCCTGGACGGTGCCGACCTTCCCGCACCCACATCGACGGTCGACAGCGACGATGCCGTCGGTTTCATCATCGACACCTGTCGCGCCACCGAAGGGGTGTGGCTGGTTCCCACCGGACCGCTCACCAACATCGCCCTGGCGTTGCGACTTGCGCCTGATCTGCGCGACCGCATCGCCGGTATCTCGCTCATGGGTGGTGGCACGTTCGGCAACCGCACGTCGGCGGCTGAGTTCAACATCTGGGTCGACCCCGAAGCGGCCGATGTGGTGTTCAACTACGGCGGGCCACTCATCATGGCCGGTCTGAATCTGACCCATCAGTTCCGGGCCACGCAGGCGCGTATCGACCGAGTGCGTGCACTTCCCGGTCAGTTGGCGTCGGTGCTCGGCGACCTCATGCAGTTCTTCATGAATATGTACGTGTCGCGTCACAACAACATGGACGGTGGCGCCGTGCACGACCCGTGTTCGGTGTTGTGCTTGTCGCATCCCGAGTTGTTCACAATTCGTCCGTCGCACGTCGCAGTCGAGCTCACCGGTACGCACACCCGCGGCATGACGGTGGTCGACGAGCGTGATCTGAAAGAAGTGCCCGATCCGAACTGCGACGTGCTCTGGACGATCCAAGACGAGCCGGCTTTCGATCTTCTGATCGACGCCATCGCGCACTTCAGCCACTGACGCTGGGGCACGGCTAGGGCGGTCGCCGGCCTAGTGTCTGGCCATGCGCGCCGCCGTCATGAAGAACTGGTCCCTCCGAGTCGACGACATCCCCGTCCCCACACCGGGTAGCGGACAGGTATTGGCCAAAGTTCTCGCCTGCGGTATCTGCGGGAGCGATCTGCACCTCTTGGTGCACGGTGAGGAGAGTCGTCGCCTCGGCGAAGAACTCGCCGGTGATGCACCGCCCGACGCCATGCGGCCGGTCATGTTCGCCCCCGAACACGACATGGTGATGGGTCACGAGTACTGCTGCGAAGTCGTCGACGTCGGTCCGAACGTGAACAACTTGAAGGTTGGCGACACGATCGTCAGCTTCCCCATCGCCTTCGACGAACAAGGTGTGCACGGCGTCGGATTCTCGAACAAATATCCCGGTGGCTACTCCGAGATGTTGGTGGCCAACGAGATGATGTCGATCAAAGTGCCGAACGGCCTCCCACACGAACTCGCCGCGCTCACCGAACCGCTCGCCGTCGGTGTGCACGCCGTTGCCAAAAGTCGCATCGCGCCAGGTGACGCCGCAGTGATCCTCGGACTCGGGCCCGTCGGACTTGCGTGTATCGCCGAGTTGAAGATGCGGGGGATCGGCCCGATCGTCGGGGCCGACTTCTCGCCGAAGCGTCGGGCTCTCGCCGAACATCTGGGTGCCGACGTAGTGGTCGACCCGCGTGACACTCCGGCGATCGCGGCGTGGCGCAAGATCGACGGATCGAAGCCGCTCGTGATCTTCGAGGCAGTGGGCGTGCCGGGCATGATCGAACAGGCCATGCGCATGGCGCCCAAGGACGCGCGCGTGTTGGTGGTGGGTGCGTGCATGCAGGAGGACTCGTTCCATCCGATGCTCGGTATTCAGAAGGAACTGTCGATCCAGTTCGTGCTCGGCTACACACCGCTCGAGTTCGACAGCGCCCTGCGCGCCATCGGCGACGGCAAGGTCGACCTCGCTCCGCTGATCACCGGCCGTGTGCCGATCGACGGCGTGCCTCAAGCGTTCACCGACCTCGGTGACCCCGAAGCCCACGCCAAGATCCTCGTCACGCCGTAGCGTCGTCGGTGTCATGACGCAGCACGACACCTTCCCCCGTCAGTACGCCCGCACTCAGCGACTCACTCTTGGCGAACCGCGCAATGTCACGGTCTCGCTCGACGGATCACGGGTCGCATTTCTTCGCAGCCGTGGTGGCAGTGATCCGGTCAACTGCTTGTGGGTGCTCGATGCTGCGACCGGCGAGGAGCGGCTGGTGGCCGATCCGAAGGCGTTGTTGTCGGCCGATCTAGGTACCGATGAAAACCTTCCTCCCGAAGAGAAAGCGCGGCGCGAACGACTGCGCGAAGGTGCCGGCGGTATCACCAGTTACGCCACCAACCACGACTCCACCGTGTTCGCCTGTTCGTTGTCGGGCCGGCTGTTCATCGGCGGCTTCTTGTCGGCGACGGCACGTGAGCTCGTGGTGGTCGGCCCGGTGTTCGACCCGCGTCCCGATCCGACGGCCCGTCGGGTGGCGTACGTGCACGGACGATCGCTGCGGGTTGCCGATCTCGACGGCACCTCGCGTGAAGTGGCGGGGCCGGGTGTGTTCGACGAAACCGACTCGGTGTCGTGGGGATCGGCCGACTTCATCGCCGCCGAAGAGATGGGGCGCTATCGCGGTTACTGGTGGAGGAACGACGGCGAGAAGCTGGCAGTGTGCCGAGTCGACGATGCACCTGTTCAGCGTTGGCACATCAGTGATCCGGCTCATCCCGAGACGGCTTCCCGTGAAATTGCCTATCCGGCAGCTGGCACCGCCAACCCACTGGTGTCGTTGCACGTCGTGAACGTGACCGGCGGTGCTCGAGTCGATGTGCGCTGGGACTCGTCCGCATATCCGTATCTTGCGACGGTCGCTTGGTCGAGTGAACGTGAGTTGTTGTTGAGCGTTCAAACGCGCGATCAGAAGTGCGTGGTCTTCCTGTTGGCCGATGCCGTCACCGGCGAGACGCGCGAGATCGCACGCGACACGAGTGACACCTGGGTCGACTTGGTGCCAGGTTCACCGGCCTGGATGGACGGGACGCTCGTCACGGTGTCGGATCGCAACGGTTGGAAGCGTCTCGAGATCGACGGTGAGCCGGTCACGCCCGTGGGTGATGATGCGCTGAACGTTCGGTCGATCGTCTCGGCATCGGACGGGTCGGTGGTGTTCACCGCCAACTTGGCGTCGTCACCGCATTGCCTGTCGGTGTGGCGTTGGACGCCGTCGTCGCTCGAGCCCCTCACCCCACTCGACGGTGTGCACACCGTTGCGGTCGGCGGATCGACCGTGGTCACGCGACGGGCTTCGTCGACGATGACCCGAGCCACCACCACCGTCGTACATCCCGACCGATCGACTGCTCTCGTCAGCTACGCCGAAGCGCCACTCGTGGCTCCCAAGGTCGTGTTCGCCCAACGGGGTTCGCGTGGGATTCCGACCGCATTGTTGATGCCACGTGATCACCAGCCCGGCACCAAGTTGCCGGTGTTGATGGATCCGTACGGTGGGCCACACGCGCAACGAGTAGTCGATTCATACGCCGCGCACTGCACATCGCAGTGGTTCGCCGATCAAGGTTTCGCCGTGTTGGTGGCCGACGGTCGCGGCACGCCGGCTCTCGGCACGTCGTGGGAGCGCTCCGTGCATCTCGATCTGGCGACCGCGGTTCTGGAGGATCAGGTCGATGCCTTGTACGCCGCCGCCGACGAGAATCCCGATCTCGACCTCACCCGAGTGGGGATTCGTGGCTGGAGTTTCGGCGGGTACCTGGCGGCCCTCGCGGTGTTGCGACGACCCGACGTGTTCCATGCGGCCATCGCCGGTGCGCCGGTGACCGAGTGGCGGCTGTACGACACGCATTACACCGAGCGGTATCTCGGCAATCCGTCGATCGATGCCGCGCCGTACGACGCCACGTCGCTCATTCGTGAGGCGTCGTCACTCACACGTCCGCTCATGCTCATCCACGGTCTGGCCGACGACAACGTGGTGGCTGCCCACACGCTGCAGTTCTCATCGGCATTGTTGGCCGCCGGCCGATCACACGAAGTGTTGCCCCTGTCGGGTGTCACGCACATGACCCCTCAACCCGAAGTCGCCGAGAACCTCCTCCTCCATCAACTCAATTTCTTGGGGATCTGGGTCCAGAATCCGACGCATCGCGTCTAGTCACAGACCTGGAACACCAAGGGAGGCGCGGAGGAAGCGGGGGCGGTCGGCGAGGTCGGGGACGATCTCGAGCGACGATCCAACACTTCGGGAGTCGAAGCCGGCGTGGCGAGCGATGTCGAGCACTGCGTCACCTTGGCGGTGACCGATCTCGACGAACAACCAACCATCTGGTGCCAGCCACTCGCGCGCACCGTTCACGATCGTGGCGATGTCGGCAAGGCCCGCATCACCAGCGAACAACGCCGACTCGGGTTCCCACTCACGGACCGACTCCTCCACGTCCGGATCGTCATGAGCGATGTAGGGAGGATTGGCCACGATCACGTTCACACGCCCATGCAACTCGGCGGGCAATGCGTCGAACCACGAGCCGTGCGAAATGCGAACGTTGGCCGCACCGCG
>CBFHWN010000044.1:0-1916 GCA_965659595.1 uncultured Ilumatobacteraceae bacterium
CGGGGCGACGAATCGGGGCGACCCGGGGTCGACCTCGAGCAGCGAGTACTGAACGGCCGTCGACACGATGAACTGCACATAGCGGTGACCGTCGGCGCGCTCACGATCATTGAGCGGATCGGGGTCGAAATCGATGCACCCGGCCGCGAAGCGAATCGCGTCCGCGACCGGGGACCAGGAGGGACCCGATGTCACCTCGTCACCTCGCCGATCAGCCGCACTCGCTGCTCAGAGGGTCACGAGCACGGCGTTGAGACGACTTCACCGCCGAGAGTCGCCTGAACGGCTTCCAGTGCGCTGTCGATGGCGTCGATGTTGTCGGCGGTCGGGTTCCCGCTCAGCGGTACCGCCGACACGGCCCAAGTGTCGCCCTGCAGAGAGCGGAGTTCGCCGAGGTTCGAATCGACCGAACAGCGCACTTCGCTACCGACCTGGGCGGTGAAGTCGTCGGCATTGGCCCAGGCGTAGGCCGACAGGCCGATCGACGACGTCGTCAGGCAGGTCTCGCGAACTGCGGCCGTCATCACGAAACTCTCGGGATTGCAGTCGTATCCGGTGCCTTCGACGGCCGCCACGACCTCGGCCAAGGTCGCCTCGGCTGCACCGCCAGAGCTCGACGACGATTCTTCGGTCGAAGCCGAATCGGAGGATGAACCGGAATCGTCGCCGCCGCAGGCCCCGAGAATCAGGAGGCCGGCCGCAAGAGCCGAGACGAGTGAACGGGATGAACGGAACATGAAGTCTCCTTGGTGCGACGTCGCATGACGCCTTGGTCGGTGGTGAAGATAGCCCACGGAGTGCGTCCCGAGCCGTATGCCAAGATCAAGGAATGAACAAGGTTCCGGTGGTCGATGTCTCCAGCCCGAGTGCCACGTCGCTCGATGCCCTCGACTCGGCATGTCGTGATCATGGGTTCTTCCTCCTGTCCGGCCACGGGCTCGACGACCTCATCGCCCACACCTGGAAGGAGACAGCGTCCTTCTTCGACGCCGACCGCTCGGTCCACGAAGGCATCATGCGCGACCGCGACAACCCCCTCGGTTACTTCGATCGCGAACTCACGAAGCGCAAGCGCGACCACAAGCAAGTGTTCGACTTCGTCGATCCGACGAGCCCGCCCCATGACGCCCGCAACCGCTGGCCAGCCGATCGGCCCGAATTCCGCCACAGCATGGTGGCCCTCTACGACGCATTCGACGACCTGGCGACCAAGGCTCTGTCTCTCATTCATCAGCTTCTCGACCTTGGACCGGAGTCGCGGCGGCAGGTGGTGGGCGATCGGCGCGGAAGCATGATCCGACTGAACCATTACACCGTCGGCGATCCGGTGCCGGAGAGCGAGCGGGACGGTCTGGCCGAACTCGGCGACACGGCACTCGGCTATCACACCGACCCCGGTGTCCTCACGGTCCTCCTTCAGGACGACACAGGGGGCCTGCAGGCAGAGTCGCTCGAACATGGCTGGATCGACGTCCCGCCGGTTCCGGGAACCATCGTTCTCAACCTCGGGGACTGCATGCAGGCCTGGACGAACGATCGGTATCGGGCAGCTGTGCACCGAGTGTTGCCCATGACGTCGTCACGACGTTTCAGCATCCCCTATTTCCTCAACCCGCCGCGCGACTCGGTGATCGCTCCCGTTCCCGAACTGTGCGGAACGGGAGCGCGTTACCGAGCGTTCGCGTGGCGCGAGTTCATGGACGCTCGCGCCTACGACAACTTCGCCGACACCGGAGCCGATGACGCTCAGGTGACCGACTACCGACTGCCTGTCTGACGTCAGTTCCCGACGTTCGCACGGTCGGCCCATTCGGCCAAGGTGCCCGTCGCGAGTGCGGCAGCCGCCAGGTCGACTTCGTCGGCCGTGACCAAACCTTCCGACAAGGCGACGTCCACATCCCCCACACCGAGTAGGA
>CBFHWN010000044.1:1926-17102 GCA_965659595.1 uncultured Ilumatobacteraceae bacterium
GTAGGACGGCGGCGAGGAGCACCTTTTCGGCGTCGACACCGTCGACGTCCTCGGCGGAGATGACAGCATCCGACGTGGTCGTCATGGACCCGTCGACTTCCCCCGATGTGTCGCCACCAGACGGGATGGCTTCGTCATCGGAGGCGGAGCCGCACGCCATGACCGTCAGTGGCACAAGTGCGACGACGAGTCCTCGACGCCATTTGGCAGTGATCTTCATGTTGCGCATCATCAGTTTCCTCCCGGTCCGGATTGCTGGCCACCTGTTGTCGGCGAGCTACTGGGCACACTCGAACTGGTCGAGGTGCTCGACGTCATGTCATGGATTCGCAGTTGATCGCGTAGCTGATCTCGTAGTCGCTCCAGGTCTCCGAGTTGCACGCCAGCATCGTCCAGCATTTGCTGAGCCTGCTCCTCGAGCATCGACTGGATTCGCTCCTCGGCCTGTTCACGCATCCTCTCGAGTTCGGCCAGATCAGAGGGCGTTCCACCGTTCTCTTGCATGTTGCGATACTCGTTCTCGAAACTCTGTTGAAAACGCTGTGCGTGCTCGAACTGGAGTCGGATGCGCAACTCTTCCCAACACGAAGTTTCGCCGTCTTCACGACAGTCCTGCACCCTGTCTCGGAGCTGAGCGAAGACCTCCCGCCACTCCGGGGCGATGAAGTCCCAGATCCTCAACTGCTCTTGGATTCGCTCGCGAATGCGCTCTCGGAGAAGTTCTCCCGGAAAAGACGTCGTCAAGTCGGTCGTCGACGTCACGGACGAGACCGAATTCGACCAGGAGAATCCGAGATCGTTCAACGTCTCCCACAGGATCGCGCCCACGCGAATCGCCCCGACGACCTCGTCTTCGATGTCGCCCCGTACGGCTTCGCTCACGAAGAGGCCTTGATCCGACATGAACACGTCGACGACGTCGGTCGCCATCGTCTCGTCGTCGGAGGCCGACGTCGGCCCCGATAGCACGAGTATCAACCCGCTGATAAGAGCGGCGACGACGGCCACCCGGCCCCATCGGCGTCGTGCGCCCTTGTTGCCACTTCGACTCATGTCATTCTCCTTCTGGTGTCGTGGGGGTGACTTGTTGGCGTCCGATGATCACGATCTCGACGTCAGGCTTCGTCTCGCTCTCGGACGACGACTCGGGAAGTCGCTTGACTGCCGATGGCCACACGTCGACCCGAATACTCGACGTCGACGGGGTGAAGCCGCGACGGGAGCTCGTGAGCAACGTGAACATGTACTCGCCGGGTCGCGCCCGAGAGCCAGCACTCGACATCGACCACTCGACGCGGTGGATCCGACGCCCGTCTTCCTCATACACCGACATCGGTGCGTCGAGGACGGTTCGTCGCCACGGCGACAGTTGCTCGATCACCAAACGAACCGGGGACGAGTGGTTCGCGTCGGACGCGACGTCCGTCTCGACCACGGCCTCGATGATCAGCGGATCATGTGACAACCGAACTGGTCGTGCGACGACATCGCCGCCCCACTCGATTCTCGAGCCCGACGTGCCATCGGCACGGGCCACGGTGGGAGCAGACCACGCACAGGTGGCGAAAACCACGACGAAAGCGGACTTCCATTTCTTGGCCGTCGCTCTTGACCGCATCGTCACCCTCCATCGGACTGCGGCCATTCGGACCGCGGCGACAGAGTGCTGGAAAATCAGAGGCCGCGGGCGGCGAAAACGTCACTGTACGAGACGACTCAAGCGTTCGTGAGTTCTGTGCTCTCCTGAGAACGAGTCCTCTCTCGAGGCGCACGCCTACCCGAACCAGAAACTCGAACGACCGCCACCGACGTCGCGGCCAGAATCACCACCAATGACACGATTCGGTAGATCCGGTTGGAAGCATCCGTACCGGCCATTCCGGCGTGAATGGTGGCGAGCCAGGCCGCGCCGTAACTCGCCATGTGGATCGCTCGCCAGAGTTTGCGCGGTAATTTCCTCATCAGAAGCGAGGTGACCTGAACGATGGTGAGCAGATACATCGCGATCACTCCGAGGGCGACGGCCGTCGGCTGCCACTCGCTGGCGAAGGGAACGAGGATCTCGGCTGGACCGAACTCGACGTAACTGTCGGCCACGAGGGCTGCGATGTGGCCGCCCGTCGCAAGAACAGCGAGGCCACTCGTCCAACGATGCATGGCGAGAAGCCACGCCGGTCGATCGACCGACCGGAGAAGGCGAGTCGACATCAACATTCCGAGCACCAGGCTCATGAGAAGCAGTAGCGCAGCCACGATTCCTGTCGATCTCGAGACGTACCACCACGTTTGCTCAGACATGAGCCACCTCACTTCCTCGAAAGATCTGCGTCCACTCGTCGGAAGCCACCACGTTCCGGTCGGAGTCGACAGTGCGAACCAGACACCCACGACGAATCGACGCTTCGAAGGCCGTGTTGCCGTCGACGAGAATCGCCGTCGACCACGCTTCGGCTTCGGCGGCCGAGCCAGCGACGACGGTGACCGACACCAAACCGTCGGATCGTTCGCTCAACGGCCGGCCCAGTCTCGGGTCGACCGACACGTTCTGCGGTCCGCCGATTTCTCCGATCACGTCGAGACCAGATGTGGACACACCCCCGTTCTGGACGAGGATGCGACCCGATCGTTCGTGAACACCGTAGGGATCGGTCACTCCGATCGACCAGAAGCCGTGGTGCGGGCCGATTCCGGCCACGCGGATGTCGCCTCCGATACTCACGAGCGCTCCTGAGGCGCCCGCCTGCAGGAGTCGATCCACAACCATGTCGGCGGCCAAGCCCTTGCCGACACTCCCAGGATCGAGTCGAACACCCGGTTCGACCTGAATGAGGCAGCGTTCCTCGTCGAGACGGGTCGACAACAACGTCGAGAGTCCGACCTTCGGCGAACTCGCGTATGCAGGTTGACAGGCTCCATTCGTCAGGGCCGCAGCCGACATCATCGAACGCACCAGATCGATCGTCGACGGGTCGATCATCACCGGACGACCTCCGGAGCGATTGATCGCTGAGACGTCGCTCATGTCGTCGAATCGCGTCCAGCATCGCTCGAGGTGGGCGACTCGCCGTTCAGCCATGTCGAGAAGGTCACTCGCCGACTCGTGGCGATCGACAGCGACCACCACGACGGCCTCGCACCCCATGGCACGAAAGTTTCTTTCGACGACGATCGACACGATTTCCTCAACTCGACTTGCTCGTGGAGGCACTGGGCGCAGGAGCCGGCGTCGGAACCTGGACGATGATCGGTGCCGGAGCTACGACAGGTGCCGGTGCCGTCACAGGAGCCGGGCCCAACGACGGAGCCTCAGGTGCCGCTGTGTCGACGACAGGGGCCGTCGGAGCTGGCGTCGTGATCGGAGCCGAGGGGCTGGCGACAGAGCCCACGACCGGAGCCTTTGGTACTGCTCGGGCGAAGAACTCGGGCGGGATAGCGGCGAATGCTTCGAGATCGATCCCGGCCGGCACCGGCGCCACGTCGATGGTTCCCGGCCGAGTGACCGGGTCGACAGCGGCAACGGTCGTGATCAGGTCATCGGGCGACTCGTTGGCGGCCGCCGAGCCCATGGCTGCGGTCATGGCCAAGACAGACGTGAGCGAGGCCCCGGTCACCAAGACCTTCGCTGCGACGGCGGGTTTCGTCCGCTGGGTTCGGTCAGTCATCGTCGTCACCACGATCGTGATCGTCATGATCATCGTCATGATCATCGTCATGATCATCGTCGTCATCGTCATGATCGTCATCGTCATCGTCATCGTCGTCATAGCCAGACGACACCAGGGACTCCGACGATGTCGATGTGATCACTTCGCCACCCGACAAGAACGCGCCGAATTCGATCTTCGTGGTCGACGAGGTCAGCTCGACCTCGATACGCACCGAGCCGGAACCTTCGGTCTCGGTAACGGTCCATCCCGAGCTCGGGTCGACCGACACGATCGTGAGCACTCCACCAAAGGTGTCGACCGTCGCAACGGCCGCGTCGCCGACACTGAACGCCATCAACGTGTTCGCCGGGGCAGAAGTGGACGGAGCGGACGTCAGGGGGGAAGTACCGGTGACCTTCGACGGTGGAGTCGTGACGTCGAGGACCACCTCGCCCGCGGCCTGGGGGGACACCTCGCCAGCCGGCGAATTCTCGATCAGGAGCGGCTGCCCCGAATCGACGGCTCCCGGCACCGAGTACACCTGGGTGGCCACCGGAAGGGTCAAGGGGGTCGGCACTTCGGACGAGGCATCACTTCCACTCAGCACTTGGGTGTTCACTGCCACAGCAGCTGTTCCGGCCGCAAGGACTCCAGCGATGGAGAGGAGGGTTGCTGTTCTGACGTTCATAGGTCTCCTTTCGAACGACACTCACCGTACGAATCGTCGATCCAGGAGAGGGGCGAGCGACATCCAAGAAACGTCCAAGAAACGTCCAAAAACGAAACGCCGGACCTGGATAAGGTGGTGATCCGACTCGCGTTCGGCCACCATGGAGTCGTGAACGTTCTGATCGTCGAGGACGACGACGCCATCGCCGCCACACTGCGCGACGGACTCGAAGCAGCCGGACATCAGGCTTTCGTCGCCGACACTGGCCGAGCAGCGATCGAAGCCCATGCGGCACGTCGCTTCGACGTGATCCTCCTCGACCTCGGTCTTCCCGACCTCGACGGACGCGACGTCTTTCGTGAACTTCGCGACGAGCGCGATGTTCCCGTGATCATGGTGACGGCGCGTGGCGAGGAATTCGATCGTGTCCTCGGCCTCGAACTAGGGGCCGACGACTACATCACCAAACCTTTCAGCCTTCGCGAACTCCTCGCTCGCATTCGGGCCGTGACGCGCCGTGTCTCGATCGACGACCCCTCGTCGTCAGACGCGTTCGCCGACAGAATCGACGGCGGAATGATCGATGTCGGCCCCCTGCACATCGATCGACGGACCCACCGGGTATTGCTCGCGAGTGACGAAATCACGGTCACCCCGAAGGAGTTCGATCTGCTCGTCTTTCTCGCCGAGGATCCCGGAGCGGTTCGAACCCGCACCGACATCGTCGAATCGGTGTGGGATGCGCACTGGTACGGACCGACCAAGACGGTCGATGCACACGTGGCGTCACTCCGCAAGAAGTTGGGCGACCACCGGTGGATCGTCTCGGTGAGGGGTGTCGGCTTTCGCCTCGAGGCGCCCGAATGAGAGCGCGACTCGTCGTCGCTTTCGTTCTCGTCCTCGGCGTCGTCCTCGTGGCCCAGAACCTTCCTCTCATCGGCTACTTACGCGATGTCGAGGAGGATCGGCAGCGAACCGGACTCGAACGCGACGCGTTCGTGATCGCCGGTCGAGCCGAAGAACTCCTCGATGAGGGCCGAGCAGCCGGTGATACCGCCCTTCAGCGCCTCGTCGACGACTACCGATCGGCCGAGGGTCATCGAGTCGTGATCGTCGACAGCCTGGGTTCGGCAGTCATGATCTCCGACGAATCAGCAGCTGCCGGAGCCGACTACTCGACTCGTCCCGAGATCGGTCGGGCACTCACCGGCCAGATCGCATCCGGGCGACGTTTCTCCGAGACACTCGGACTGGACCTCGTCTTCGTGGCGGTTCCGGTCTTTTCGGGAAACGACGTGGTCGGAGCGGTGAGGCTCACGTCACCGGGCTCCGAGATCGACGATCTCGTCGACGGACGAATTCGTGGCATTCTGCTCGTCGTTGCCATCGCGCTGGCGCTCGGCGTGATCGTCGCCCTCGTCCTGGCCCAAGGGATCAGTCGACCTTTGCGTTCGCTGAAACGGTCCACGAACCAACTGGCCGGCGGCGACCTGACGACTCGTGCCCTGACGACTCACGGACCATCGGAGGTCCGCGAACTCGCCACCGCGTTCAACCAGATGGCCGATCGACTCGGCACGCTCGTCGAGTCTCAGCGCTCGTTTGCCGGGGACGCATCGCATCAACTCCGAACTCCGCTCACCGCCCTGCGGCTGCAAGTCGAGCAGGCCATGATCCACGTCGACTCCGACGTCGAACGGACCAAGATCGGACTCGAACGAGCGACCGAAGAGATTCAACGTCTACTGCACTTGGTCGAGGGTCTCTTGATGTTGGCGCGACTCGAGCCTTCGAGTGCGCCGCGTTCCATGGTCGACGTGACCGCTTTGCTTCGCGACCGGGCCGAGACGTGGGCACCACTCGTCGAAGAACGTGGGGGACGGCTGGCCCTTCGCGTGGACGACGGTTTGGTGACCGATCTCGTGCCCGGCTCGATCGAACAGGTCGTCGACAATCTGATCGACAATTCACTCGATGCATCGACAGACGAGCCCGATATCGATCTCTCGGCCCGGCACGACGAATCCGGAAGAGCCATCGTGTTGGAGGTCTCCGATCGCGGTCGCGGTATGACCCCCGAGGAGATCACCCGAGCTTTCGACCGCTTCTGGCGTTCGACCACCAACGACGAAGCAGGTTCGGGAATCGGACTGTCGATCGTCCGTCGCCTGGTGGAAGTGAACGGTGGCGACATTCACCTCGAACCTCGTCCGGGCGGTGGATTGATCGCCCGAGTTGTCGTTCCCCTTTCTCGCCCCTGATTTCCCCCATCCGCGTGACCGACGAGATCGGGCACGACTTCTCATTCGTTCGGATTCGCCTCCAGGATTCGATTCGTGGCCCCTCACCTCCTCATCGTCGGGTATCGCGATCGCCTCGTCGCCGATCATCAAGCTCTGCTCCGGTCGGCTCGGGCCGCCGGTTTCGAGGCGACGCTCGTGTCGCCGTCGAGCCTGTCTCTCATCGTCGACTCGAGCGGCATTGAGGTTCTCGTCGAAGGACGACCGATGCGACCCGACGTCGTGATCCCCCGCGGCACGAACCGACCCTGGCCCTTCGTCGCCCAAGTTCTGGAGGAGTGGGTACGACGGGGTGCGCTCGTCGTACCGTCAATCGGCGCCGCCGACGTCTGCACCGACAAACTGCGCACGTCTCGAGTCCTTGCCGAAGCCGGCGTACCCGTCATTCCATCCGTCGGTATCGCTCCCGGCCCCGACAACCATTTCGCCGAGGTCTTCGGATCCGAACCCGTGATCGGCAAACCGGCTCGCGCGTCGAAAGGTCGCGGGATCGAACGGTACGACACTTCGACCCTCGCCCAGTCCGGCCTCAGATCGAGTCGACCACTCCTCGCCGGCATGGTCGACCATCACGTGGTTCAACCATTGGCGAGTGGTTCGGGCATCGACTATCGAGTCGTCGTGGCCGAGCGAGGTCCGTCGTATACGCCGATCGTCGCCGTGACCCGTCGGATCGCCCCCGACGGCGAATTCGTCACGAACCGTCCGGGTTCGACCGTCGAGGACGTGCACGATCCCGAGGAGATCGTTCCCGACGTCTGCGCCGTCGCGGTGCAGGCCACCCGCGCACTCGGCCTGTCGTTCGGCGGTGTCGACGTGATCGAACACCTCGGCCACGCCTCGGTCCTCGAGGTGAATGCGTGGCCCGGGCTCGCGGCCGAGATCCGTGGGACGTTCCTCGCCGATGCCCTCGTCGACGTTGCAATCGCAGCTTTGTCGAAGAATGATCAACTCACGCACTGAAGCTCCACCGCTAAGGTGCCAGCATGCGTCGACTTCTTGTCACGACCTCCGTCACCCTGATCGCAGCGAGTTCGTTGTTCGCGTGCGGAGGCGATGACGATTCGTCGTCTGCCGATTCTGTGGTCTCGATCGAGGAGTTCTGCGCCAAAGTCGACGCCCTCGAAAGTGCCGTCGAACCCGACGACATGGCCTCGGCGGTCGCCGCACTCTCCGATCTGGTCGATTCCTCCCCCACCCCCGAGATACGTGACGCCCTCGAGACCCTCATCCCCGTCATCACGAAGATGGCCGACATCGACGAGAACGACCCCGATGCCATCGGGGAACTCATGGGACTCATGATGGATCCCGACGTGATGGAAGCCGGAACGGTGCTCGAGAACTTCGGCGCCGAGCAATGCGGCTTCACAGAGTCGTGATCGTCGGCCCTCAGCCGATCGATGCCGTCGCGATCAGGTGAGCACCGAACACCCCGACGAGTACCGCCCCCTGCCAGCGGCCAAGTCTCGAACCGCGCCAGGGCCACATCAACACGCAGGCCGCCGCGCCGAGCAGCAAGGTCACAACCACGGCTGATCCATCGACGTCGATCTCGCTGATCGCCGATGCAACACCCACGATGAACATGGTGTTGAAGATGTTCGAACCGACGAGTGTTCCGACGCCGAGATCGGTGTGACCACGTCGCACCGAGACCAGGACGGTGACCAGTTCAGGCATCGACGTCGCCACTGCGACGAGCAGTGCTCCGACGACGAAGTCGCTCCAGCCGAATCGCTCCCCCACCCCTTCGGCCCCCACCACGATGGCCCGACCGGCCACCACGAGCGCAGTGAGCCCGAAGGCGACTCGCCCCCACACCTTGCGACGACTCTCGGTCACCTCGTCGATCGTCAAAGACACGGGCCGAGTCAGAACACGCGACAACCACGCGACGAAGACGAGAAGCAGAACGATCGCTTCAACTCGTTGTATGCGACCGTCGAGGATCATCACCGACACCACGACGACCGACACCACACCCCATGGAAGGTCCCGCTTCAACTCGGCCTTGGCGACGAACAAGGGCCGGAAGAGGACCGCCAACCCGAGGATGAGTCCCAGGTTCGCCACATTGCTCCCGGCGACGTCGCCGAGAGCGATTTCGGAACGACCGTCGATCGCTGAGGCCACCGCCACCGCAAGTTCGGGGCTCGACGTTGCGAAAGCGGCCAACGTGGCGCCGACCACCCCCACTGACAGGGAATGAACTCGGGCCACCCCGACTGCGCCCTCGACGAACTGTGACCCACCCACGGCAGCCAGGACGAGTCCGATCAGAATCCAGACGAAGTCGATGGGATCACTCCTCGCCGTTCTCACGTTCGGTGATCGCATGGGCGAGGGCGTGGGCCCCGACCGGAACGGTGATCAGCTGCAGAGCAATCACCGCCAGCAATTTGGTGATCGGACTCCAGGCGTCGAATTGCAAAATGGCGCCGGTTCCGCACATCACCACACCGAGGGTCGCGGGCTTGGTGGCTGCATGCATCCGCGAGCGCGGGTCGCCGAGGCGGAGCAACCCGATCGATGCGACGAGGGCCAGACCCGAACCGGCGATCAAAAGAACCGCCGACACCACATCGAGGATCTCGTCGACCATGGCGATCATTCCGAACCGCGTTCGACGAAACGGGCGATGGTGACCGCACTCAGGAAGCCGACCACGGAGAGAGCCAGCGCGACGTCGAGAAAAGTTCCCGATTCGTCGGCGGCCGCCCACACCAGTACACCGCAGATGATCACCGACGTGAGGACGTCGAGAGCCACCGCACGATCCTCGAGCTCACCGGGCCGAAGAATTCGAAAGAGCGTGAGAACCACCGCAAACAGAAGTACTCCAACCGACACGTACGCCACGACGTTCAACTGACTTCCTCCAAAACCAAGGCATCCAGAACTTTGCGCTCCAGGTCGAACATGCTTTGTCGGAACGTCTCATCGTCGATCCGGCCGAGAACGTGAACCTTCAGGACTCCCTCCGTCGGATCGACGCCGACCGTCATGGTTCCCGGAGTCAGCGTGATGAGGTTGCCCATCAGAGTCATGGCGGTCGCCGATCGGGTGGACACTTGCACGTCACGAACCGACGCTTCGACACGATCGGGGCGTGGCAACAGGACGGCCACCACGACCGTCCAGGTGGACACGGCCAGATTCACGAAGACGTACCACGCGAGAGACACCACACCAAGAGGGCGCAGGCGCTTCACAGAGGTACGGCCCGACGGAAAGAGCAGAACGAGAAGTGCGGCGACGAACAGCCCCCCGACCACGTTTCCGACACTGACCTCGCCGTAGAGCGCGACCCAGAGCAGGGTGAGGGCACCAAGTCGCAAGATCATGAGCCGAGCACCGCCGAGATGTAGCGGGACGGATCGGCCAACTGCCGGGCGGCCGCCTGGCAGTACTCGAAGAGCGGTCCGGCGAGAAGAGCGATCACGAGCGTGCCGACGACGAGGAGGACCGTCGACGCCGTCATCAGACGGTGATGGCCGAGGATTCCGACTCTTGCGGCCGGAGGCTCGGGATCGACGTCACCCCAGAAGAGCCCGGTCCAGATCTTCGTCATCGAGACGAGGGTGAAGAGGCTCACCACGATGGCGATCGCCGTGACGGCGAACTGGCCGGAGTCGAATCCCTCTCGCACCAACGAGAGTTTGGCGAGGAAGCCCGAGAACGGTGGCAGTCCGGCGAGGCTGAGAGCCGGCAACAAGAAGAGGATCGCGAGAGGGCCGGAACGATGCAGGAGTCCGCCCGCCCGGTCGAACGAACTCGATCCGGTCTCCTTCTCGACGATTCCCTCGACGAGAAAGAGGGCGGCCTTGACCGGAATCTGGTGGACGAGGAAGAAGATCGTGGCCGCCAGGCCCGCCACGGTTCCGAAACCGATGCCCATGATCATGTAGCCGATCTGACTCACGATGTGGAACGACAGGATTCTCTTCATCTGAGTGTGCGACATGGCCCCGAGAATTCCGATCACCATCGTGGCGGCACCGATGACGAGGAGAAGGTTTTCTTCACCACCGGGGAACAGCAACGTCTCGGTGCGAATGATGGCGTAGACGCCCACCTTGGTGAGCAGACCGGCGAAGACCGCCGTGACCGAACTCGGAGCAGATGGGTACGAATCGGGAAGCCAGAAGAAAAGCGGAAAGACGGCGGCCTTGATCCCGAAGGCGACGAGGAGCAGCAGGTTCAAACCGAGCGCCACTCCGTCAGGAAGTTCGGCGAGTCGCTCGGGGAGAACGGCCATGTTGATGGATCCTGTGGCTGCAAAGATCAGGCCCACCGCCAGCAGCAGAATCATCGACTCGACGACATTGAGGACCACATAAGTGGTGCCCGAGCGAATCTGAGCGTTGGTCCCCTCCAAGGTGAGGAGCACGTAACTCGCCATGAGAAGCAACTCGAAGGCGACGAACAAATTGAAGAGGTCGCCAGCGAGAAATGCCTGTGCGATGCCAGCCACGAGGACGAGGTACGCCGGCAGATACAGCGGCGAACGTTCGTCGCTCGCGCCTTGTCCAATCGCGAAGACGAGAACAGCGAGTAGTACTGACGAGGCGATCACCAGCATCAGGACGGACAGGCGATCGGCAACCAGAGTGATGGCAATCGACGAGCGCCATCCGCCCAGCGCGGTGACTTCGATCGAGTCGTTTCGGGCCACATGAACCATGGCCACGATTCCCACGACGAGATTCACACCGAGCACCACCATCGAGATCGTTCGCTGAAAAGCCCGGTCGCGCGCCACCAGAAGTACACCTGCAGCCAGAATCGGCAAGAGAATCGGGACCGCCAGCCAGTTGTTCACGATTCGTCCTTGCGTCGAGCGACACGACGATCTTCGACGTCGTCCTCCACGATGTCGTTGCCGTCGATCGTCCAGTTTCGCCACGCCAAGGCCAGCATGAAGGCGATCAACGCGAATCCGATCACAATGGCAGTGAGAACAAGAGCCTGGGGAACCGAATCAGTGGTGTCGGATTCACCGACGATGGGTGCTCGGCCCGGTCGACTCGACAGCGTCACGATCAAAACGTTGATGCCGTTTCCGATCATCGCGACGCCGAGGATGATTCGCGTGAGGGTTCGGTTCATCAGGAGAAACGAACCCGTGGCGAACAAAACGCCGATGAGGAGTGCGTAGGCCAGGCTCATCGTCCGTCTCCGAGCGGGTCGGAGCCCAAGTGCACGAGAACCGTGAGCACGGAGCCGACGACCAAAAAGTACACACCGAGGTCGAAGAGGCTCGACGAAACCAACTTCAGGTCGCCGATGACGGGCAGCGAGAGCTTCACGATGTCGGACGACAAAGCCGGATCACCTGACAGGAGCGGAACGACGGCGACGACAGCCGATACGACGAGTCCGAGGCCGATCAATCGACTGGGATTGACGATCGACGAGCGACGAACCCGCAGAATCCCACCGGCGAGGTAGCGAAGAACGAAAGCCGAGCCGGCGATCAGACCTCCGGCGAATCCTCCCCCCGGTGCGTTATGACCGCGGACCATGACGTAGACGGAGACGAGCATCAGAACACGAAAGAGCCAGCGATCGGCCTCGTCGAGAACGGTGAGCCGTTTGCCGATCATGCAACCACCTCGTCGTTCGGAGGAAGTTCGATTCGGCGTTGACGCTGGGCCATGCGCACGAGATTCATGACACCGATGGCCGCGACGGCGAGCACGGTGATCTCGCCGAGCGTGTCGAAGCCACGGAAGTCGACCAGGATCACGTTGACCACGTTGCGTCCTCCGGCCTCAGGTTCCGACAACACCGAGTACTCATCCCCGACCGAAACTCCCTCACGTGCTTCGAAGACCTGAAGAGCGAACAGGGTCACGGCGATTCCGACGACAAGTGAGACCGCAAGTCGAAACGCGCGCGGGGCCCACGACGGAGCGGGGTCGAATCGACGCGGCATCTGGCGGAGAACAAGGAGAAATACGACGAGCGTCAGCGTCTCGACGAGAAGTTGGGTGAGAGCCAGATCGGGGGCACCGTGCAGCGCGAAGAGGACAGCAACGCCGAAACCGACGACCCCGAGGAGGGCCGCTGACACGAAACGATGTCGGACCACCACGAGAGCGATCGAGGCCGCACTCGTACCGATGACAACAACGGCCTGCTGCCACGAGTCGGCGATCACCAGTCCGTCGATGGCGAGGTCGCCACTCCAAACGATCGCGACCACCAGCGCAACGAGCACGACCGTCATGGTCGCTACCAGGTAAACGACCAGCGAACCGGTCTGGCTGATCGACGTGACCCGTCGCGACCCGCTCAGAACCGAGTCGTACACGGCGTCGTACGCGCGTTCTCCCGACAGCGGAAGACTTCGCCGCCACACCACGTCACGCGTGAGTCGCCAGACGACGACTCCTCCGACGAGTATTCCGAGCGACGCGAGGAAGGCCGCGTTGACTCCTGGCCACAGCACCAAGGAGCCCTTCGCTGCGGCATCCAACGACTTCGCCGGTCCGCGAACCAAATCACCGAGGACGCCGGGGAACAACCCTCCGACGAACGACACACCGGCCAGCAGAACGATCGGGCTGACGAGGAGCCAGCCAGGGCCGTGGTGAACTTCGGAGTCGGCCACACCGACTCGACGTCCGAAGGTGCCGACGAAGAACCGCAGTGTGTACAGGACCGTGACGACCGAGCCCAGCACGACGACCGCCAGAGCCAAATACCCGAGATTGCCCACGTAGTGGTCGGAGTCGATGAGTCCGACGAGAGCCTTCTCTTTGGTGGCGAAACCGAGTAGCGGAATGACACCCGCCATCGAGAGCGCATTCGCAGCGGCGAGGGTAGCGATCCATTTCGTCCGTCGGCCCACGCCCGACAGAACGGTGATGTCACGAGAGCCGAACGTGTGGTCGACGACTCCCACTCCGAGGAACAACCCAGCCTTGAAGACCGCATGAGCCACCAGATGCGCGACTCCGGCATACGTCAGAGAAGGAGTCCCCAGACCGAAGAGAATCATCATGAATCCGAGCTGCGACACCGTGCCGAAGGCCAGCAGCAATTTGATGTCGTTCTGCTTGAGTGCACGAAGGCCGCCGATCATCATGGTGATGCCACCGCAGACGACGATCGACCAACGCCAGAACTCTCGGTCGCCGAAGATCGGGGCCATGCGGGCAACCAGGACGATGCCGGCTTTGACCATGGTGGCCGAGTGCAGATACGCGCTCACCGGAGTGGGCGCGGCCATTGCGCCGGGCAACCAGAAATGGAACGGGAACTGAGCCGACTTCGTGAAGGCGGCCACGAGGACCAGAACCAGCGCAGTGTTCACGAGTGCTCCGGACGGAGTGGCGTCGGCCAACTCGGCGAACGAGGTCGTGCCGGCCACGACCTGAAAAAGGGCAACGGCGCCGAGTAGGGCCAAGCCCCCCATCCCCGTGGTGAGCAATGCCCGCAAGGCGGATTTACGGGCCTTTTCGGATCGATCGTCGAGGCCGATGAGCAAGAACGAGAAGACCGACGTCATCTCCCAGAACACGAACATCGTGAAGAGATCGGCGCTGAGAACGAGGCCAGTCATCGCTCCGGCAAAGAGCACGAACACTCCCGAGAATCGCGCGAAGGTGCGATCGTGATCGAAGTAGGAGGCCGCGTAGGCGAGGATGAGTGCTCCGAGACCACTCACCACGAGAGCCATGACGGTGGCGAAGCCGTCGAGCCGCAGATCAAGCGACAGACCGAGTTCGCCGATCCACGACCAGGTCTCGCGAACCGGCACCTCTCGACGACTCATCAAGATCATGGAGACGAACGACGCTGACAGAACTGCGATTCCACTCGAGGCCGCCAATCGCGGTGCTCGCGAACCGACGACGAGAATCAGCAGTCCGACGAGGAAGTGGGCGAGAACGACAAGAGTCATGGGGGATCCGATGCCGACCAGACTTCCCGGCTCACCAAGCACCTGAATCTACCCGCCGAGCACCCCTACCATCGATTCGGCTCGGTGTGGCTCGTCGACAACGGAGAGGCACACCCAGTAGTGGGCTGCGGCTGCGTCGCGAGGGCGTACTCGAAACCGAAGCCCACGACGACCGTGGACGTCCTCTCGACAAGTGACGGGGATTCGTCGTCGATGATTCGGTGTGGATGAGTCTCGACCGGCGAACGTGACCCGTCGGCGTGATCACCACTCGTAACGAAATCCGGTGAGTTCTTCGCTCAGGTCCCAGAGTCGTCGCCCGATCTCCTCGTCGCGGGCTCGTCGACTCGGATTCTCCTCACGAGTCCGACCGAAGGCCAAAAAGCGAGGCCCGAAGAACTCTCCGCCGTCGACTTGAGCATGTGTCGCATGCACCACCGATGCCGCTCCACGATCGGCCGACCTCGCGACCACGGGGAAGAAGGTTCGTATCACCGAGTTGGCGACGGAGGTCCCCGTCTTCCCGATCTCGGTACTGGCCGTTCCGGGATGACATCCCACCGATCGCACGACGTCACCGTTGGCTTTCAGTCGTCGATCGAGTTCACGCGCGAACAGCACGTTGGCCAGCTTCGATTGAAAAT
>CBFHWN010000045.1:0-14881 GCA_965659595.1 uncultured Ilumatobacteraceae bacterium
CAACGTCGCGCGTACGCCGGGACGATCGACTACCACCATCGTGCTCAACTCCAGAACCTCATCGACCCTCTCCCACGAGTGAATACCCGCCGCTGCATCATCGCCGACGATCGTGAAGAGTTGGGTGTCGGTATGACACGACGCCAATTCCCGCAACGTGTCGGCTGTGTAGCTCGGGCCACCTCGATCGATCTCGAGCCGTCCGACCTCGAGGCCGTCCACGCCCGAGACTGCTGCTTCCACCATGGCCAGGCGGTCGGCGGCCGGGGTGATGGAACGCTGACCCTCCTTTTGCCACGGGATGTTTGCAACCATCAGAAGCACCCGGTCGAGCCCCAGGGCGTGACGCACGTTCACCGCCGTGACCAGGTGTCCCACATGGATCGGATCGAAGGTGCCGCCCAGAACTCCAAGGCGCGTCGCTCGTTCGACGTTGGACGACTCCGACACGTGTTCGAGTCTAGGGACGCCCGAGGATCAGCCCTGCTCAGGCCCGAGAACCTCCGCATCGAAGAAAAGTCTCAAGTTCTCGGCTGGTGACTCCGATACTCCAGGCGTCCACCCATCCAAATTCGATGAGACAGCCCCAAAGAAACCTGATAACTTATGGCTCCCTCTTTCGGGACCCCCCAGTTCCGACCCGAGTTTCTTGCCAGCCCCAGAACCCTGCAAAACGGTTCTCACCACCAGGTGAAAAGCCGTGCCCTGTGCCCGACGGCACCGGGTGGCCGGGAACAACGACAACGAATGAACAGTTGAGACGATCATCATGAACGATTCCATCGGCATCTACCTGAACGACATCGGCAAGGTCCCCTTGCTCACTGCCGAAGACGAGCGCGTGTTGTCACGTGCTATCGAGAAGGGCCGCGAGTCGGCAGCTCGCAAGGCCGCCGGCGAGCGAGGCGCCGCTATCAATCGCGACATCCGCGAGGCCGCCAAAGCCAAGGACCGTTTCATCCGCGCCAACCTTCGACTCGTTGTGTCGATCGCACGCCGCTATCCCCTCCCCCAAGGAATGGATCTCCTCGACCTCATCCAGGAGGGCAACCTTGGTCTCGAGCACGCCGTCGACAAGTTCGACTGGCGTCGAGGCTTCAAGTTCTCGACCTACGCCACGTTCTGGATCCGCCAGGCGATCGGCCGTGCCCTCGACCAGAAGGCCAGCCTCATCCGCATCCCCGGCGACCGTTCGGCGAGCCTTCGCGCTGCGCTTCGTCAGGCGAGCGGCGATGGCGAAACCCTCGACATGGCGAACGCCGAACTACACCGCCTCACCACCCCGGTGTCGCTCGACAAGACCATCGGCGACGACGGCGATGCCACACTCGGCGATCTCATGGCCAACGGTGATCCGACCCCCGAAGATCACATCATCGCCCAGGGTGAGACCGAACAGCTCACCAAGTTGCTCGACACTCTCGACGCCCGGGCCCGCTACGCAGTCGAAGCCCGCTTCGGTCTCATCGACGGTGAGCGCAAGAGCTTCCGTGAAGTCGGCGAGAAGTTGGGTGTGACCGCCGAGGCCGCACGACGTCTCGTCAGCCGGGCCGTGGCCGGGCTGAAAGAAGAAGCAGACGGCATCTTCGCCGCCTGAGCCACCACATCTCGATCCCATTCGAAAACGACCCGGTCCCTTTTCGGACCGGGTCGTTAGTCTTTTCCACATGGCAAACACGTGGTCTCCGTCCTCATGGCGTTCTTTTCCCGCCGTGCAGCAACCGGATTGGCCCGATGAGGGCGATCTCGATCGAGCGCTGAAGCAGATCTCGTCGTATCCCCCCCTGGTGTTCGCCGGTGAAGCCCGGTCGTTGCAGGCATCCCTCGCCCAGGTCTCGGCCGGCAATGCCTTCTTGCTGCAAGCCGGCGACTGCGCCGAAAGTTTCGAGGAGTTCTCGGCCAACAACATCCGCGAAAAGTTGCGGGTGATCCTGCAGATGGCCGTCGTCCTCACCTACAGCCTTGGTGTGCCCACAGTGAAAGTCGGGCGCATGGCCGGCCAGTTCGCCAAGCCCCGTAGCAGCCCCACCGAAAAGGTGGGTGATCTCGAACTAGCCAGTTTCCGCGGCTACATCGTGAACGATCCGTCGCCGTCGGAGTCGGCTCGTATCCCCGACCCTGAACGACTCGTCCAGGCGTATCACCAGTCGGCCTCCACCTTGAATCTCGTTCGCGCCTTCACCAAAGGTGGCTTCGCCGATCTCTCGCGCGTTCACTCCTGGACGCAGGAGTTCGTCGGCTCCAGTCCCGAAGGTCAGCGCTACGACCAGTTGGCCGCCGAGATCGACCGGGCGCTCCGTTTCATGCGGGCGTGTGGTGTCGACACCGAGAACAACGCTGCTCTCCACGAAGTCGACGTGTTCACCAGTCACGAGGCGTTGATCCTCGGCTACGAAGAGGCGCTCACTCGCCAGGACTCGCTGACCGGCTCGTGGTACGACTGCTCAGCGCACATGCTCTGGATCGGTGAGCGCACCCGACAGCTCGACGGAGGGCATGTCGAGTTCTTACGTGGCGTGGGTAACCCCATCGGCTGCAAGATCGGGCCGACCACTGACGCCGAGTTCGTCCTCGAGTTGTGCCAGGCCCTCAACCCGGCGCGGGTTCCGGGTCGATTGACCCTCATCAGCCGCATGGGAGCCGACAAGGTCGAGTCGTCACTGCGACCGTTGCTTCGCGCCGTCACCGATGCCGGACATCCGGTGGTGTGGGCGTGCGATCCGATGCATGCCAACACGTTCACGTCGACGAGCGGACACAAGACACGTCACTTCGACGACATCATGCGCGAAATCGCCGGCTTCGTGGCCGCCCACCGTGCCGAAGGCACGTGGCCCGGTGGCATTCACGTCGAATTGACCGGCGACAACGTGACTGAATGTCTGGGCGGTGCTGACGATCTGCAAGTGAGCGACCTCGTCGATCGCTACCAGACGGTGTGCGATCCGCGACTGAACGGACGCCAGGGACTCGATCTGGCCTTCGCCGTGGCCGAACTGATCCGCACCTCCGGTTTTGCCTGAGTCAGCGCTGATCACCCTGCTGCAAGCGGTCGACCACTGGCCGGTCGACCACGTTGCGGTGACGGTCGTTCGGCCCGACGGAATCGTGGCCTCGCGTGGCGACGTGCACCGAGTGTTCAAGTTGGCGTCGGTGTCGAAGATGTTGTCGGCTTGGGCCGTTCTGGTGGCGGTCGAAGAAGGCACCGTGTCTCTCGACGACGAAGTCGGCCCTCCAGGCGCGACCCTTCGTCACCTTCTCGCCCACGCCGCCGGCTATGGATTCGACACACCCGGACCCATCACCCGACCAGCCCGCAACCGCATCTACTCGAACACGGGCATCGAGGTAGCGGCCGAGCACGTCGCCGAAAGATCGGCTATCCCATTTCCGACCTATCTCCGCGAGGCCGTGTTCGTCCCGCTCGGCATGACCCAGAGTGAACTGCACGGCTCGGCCGCCTACGCCGCCACCAGCACAGTGACCGACCTGTCTCTGTTCGCCGGCGAACTCCTGCGCCCGCGCCTCGTGTCGGCTGCGATGGCCGCCGATGCGACGAGTCTTCAATTCGGCGATCTGAACGGCGTCACTCCCGGCTTCGGATCGTTCCGCCCCAATTCGTGGGGGCTCGGACTCGAAATTCGCGGCGAGAAGAACCCGCATTGGACGGGCACGCTCAACTCCCCGCGAACGTTCGGACACTTCGGCGGAAGCGGGACGATGATGTGGGTCGATCCCGCGATCGACACGGCACTCGTCGCGCTGACCAACCGACGATTCGAAACCTGGGCCGATGTGGCACGCGTCGAATGGCCCGCGCTCAGTGACGCCGTGGTCGGCTGGGCGAACAGCTGAAACTGGCGGCAGATTCCAGCGAAAACCGTGACAAGCCTGCCGCCAGAAGCACTAACTCAGGCGTTCGATGATCATGGCGAGGCCTTGGCCGCCGCCCACGCACATCGTCTCGAGTCCATAGGTCTTGTCGGTCTCCTGCAGGCCATGGATGAGCGTCGTCATGATGCGAGCACCCGTCATTCCGAATGGATGACCGAGGGCGATTGCGCCACCGTGCACATTCAACTTGTCCCACGAGATACCGAGATGCTTGGCCGACGGAATCACCTGCGCCGCGAATGCTTCGTTGATCTCGACCAAGTCGATCTGATCGATCGTCATCCCGGCCCGACCCAACGCCTGACGACTGGCCTCGATCGGGCCGAGGCCCATGATCTCGGGACTGAGCGCCGACACCCCGCTCGATACGACGCGCGCGAGAGGTGTGAGTCCCAACGCCTTGGCCTTGGTGTCACTCATGACCATCACGGCCGCCGCGCCATCGTTGAGGGGGCACGCGTTACCGGCGGTGATCTGTCCATCGGGACGGAAAGCCGGCTTCAACGATGCCAAACCTTCCAGGGTTGTGCCTTCACGAGGGCAATCGTCAGTCGACACGACGGTGCCGTCGGGAAGTGTGAGCGGTGTGATCTCGTCGGCGAAGAAGCCGTTCTTCACGTTCTGGCTCGCGCGGTCCTGACTCAACTTCGCGAACTGGTCCATCTCTTCGCGCGTGACACCTTCGATCTCGCGCACGTTTTCGGCCGTCTGACCCATGGCGATGTAAGCGTCGGGCAGACCATTCGGCGGAGTCCAGGTGGGCTGACCACCGCCCGAACGCAACTTGCTTCGCTCGCCCGGCTCGCTGAAGATCGGATTCGGAGCCGTGTCGCTCGCACCCGAGCCGTAACGACTCACGGCCTCCACACCAGCGGCGATGAAGCAATCTCCCTCTCCCGCCTTGATGGCGTGCGCCGCCATGCGAATGGTCTGCAGTGACGACGAGCAATACCGGTTGACGACCACGCCGGGGGCCTCGGGGATTCCGGCGAGCAGTGCCGTGATGCGTCCGAGGTTGAAGCCAGCCTCACCGGCCGGCTGGCCGACACCCATGATGAGGTCTTCGACATCGGACCCCTTCACCTGGGGAACCTTGGCCATGAGGGCTCGCACGATTTGGGCCGCCATGTCGTCGGTACGCAACGACGTGAGAGAACCCTTGTGGGCGCGGCCGATCGGGCTGCGGGCGGTGGCGACGATCACTGCTTCGGGCATGACATTCCCTTTCCGTTCCCCTGGCGGGGGTCGACTGCTGTCAGAGCGACTGTAGTCAAGTGTCCGGTCGGCGCTCCGGGTCGACGTGCAGGTGATGGGTCTCGTTGAACGAGGTCAGAGCCACGCCGGCCCGTGACACCGACAATCGAGTGACGGCCGCAGTGTCGAGGCGCATCCGCCAACTCGTCGACGAATCGGTGCCGAGGGCCCAGGCGATGGCGGCCTTGATGGGCGACACGTGGCTCACGACCACGACACGTCGGCCGTCGGCGCGCTCACGCAGTTCGTCGCATGCCGCGTGGACGCGCTCGGTCACCGCCGCAAGCGACTCCCCGTCATCGGGCGCGAAATGGGGGTCGCTTCGCCACTGCGCCCAGGTCTCGGGACTGACGTCGCCTTGCGGAAGTCCGTCGAACACGCCGTAGGACATCTCGATCCACCGTTCGTCGATCTCGACCGGTCGGCCGAACGTCTCGGCTGTGGCCCTCGCTCTCACGAGTGGACTGCTCACCACCAAGGCGTCGGCGTCGATCAGCGACGACAGCGACTTCGCCAGACGTGCCGCCTGGTCGCGACCAAGATCGTCGAGGGGCTCGTCGACCCGACCCTGGAGTCGGCCCTTGGCATTGAGAGCGGTTCGACCATGGCGCACGAGGAGAATCTCACCCGACACAGCTCAGACCTCCTCCAAGATTCCGTCGGCGACGAATCGACGACGCCGACTCGCATCGTTCAGTCCGAAGCGCCGCCACACCATCACACAGAGAGCGAAGCCCACGAGTTCGAGAATCACATTCAACCAGCCACGTTCGACCACGGGAAGTCGCGCACCGTCGAACGACAGTCCGGTGACCGGCCACCAGAACGTCGAGGTGTCGGCGAAGGCGAAGTCGACGATCAAATGGACGAACGCGCCGATCGGTAGGGCCAGAAGTCGACGACGAATGGGACGTCGACCGGTTGTGGCGAGCATCACGAGCAGGAGGACACCGACGATCGTCACGACCGAGTGGAACGCTCGCGCTCCACCCCACAAGCCATCGATCACGTCGGGAGCAAGAACGCCGCCGATGAGGAGGCGATAGTCGAAACGCGGATCACGAAAGACCGACCACACGCCGAGGACTGCTGTACTGACGAACCAGAAGAGCACGCATTCACCGTACGAGGATGCGAGCGCAATGCGGACACTCGGGAACCGCATCCTCGGGCAGTCGCTTGATCGCGTCGGTCTCGGCGACCGACAGTTCCATGTGACAGGCCGTGCACGAACCATGAGCGATGGTCGCCACGGCGATTCCGCCGAAGGCCGCCCGACGTCGGTCGTATTCGGCGAGCGTCGCAGGTTCGAGAGCCTCAGCAGCCGCCAATCTTTCGGCTCGCACTTCGGCGAGGGACTGGTCGGCCGCTCGCTCGACTTCCTCGGCCCGCTGACCCGCCGACCCGGCGATCTCACGCGCTCGAACTAGTGACGCGTCGATCTGCGCCAGTTCCTCGTCGGCTACCGACGAGGCCTCGAGGAGTTCGAGCCCCCGATCGTCGAGCTCGTTGCGGCGGGCCGCCAGCGTCTGCATCTCGTGCTGAATGGCTTCGGCTTCCCGTGGCGACAGGATCGTCTTCAACTGCTTGTCGAGACGCTCTCGACTCCGGCCGATCTCGTCCGATTCACCTTCGATGCGATCGAGTTCGTTCTGTGCCTCCTGTTGAAGCCCTTCCACCCGTCGACGAGTGTCGACGAGCGCCGTCACGTCGGCCTCGGCAGCCCTGGCCCCCAATCGCTCCGGCAGACGATCTCGCGCGTGAACAGCTTGTTCGATCGCCGTGTCGAGGCGCTGCAGGGCAAGAAGGGAGGCCAGATCCACCTTCGAACCTTAGTCAGCCGGTTGCAGCGTCAGCCCGGGGGTGCGGTCGGAGCCGTGGCGCAGGTTTCGATGTCGAACTGATCGATCACGAGCGTGGGGACCGGCCAGGAGGGGTCGACGACTCCGCGGGGAATGGTGGTGCTGAAATCGAAAGACGTCTCACCGTCGGCGAGGGTCGTGGAGGTGGTGGGCGGAGCGGTCGTGGTTGTTGTCGTCGTCGTTGTCGAGGTGGTGGTCGTGGTGGTGGTCGTGGTGGACGACGTCGGCACGGTCTCACCCGTCTCGGGATCGGTGGCGGGAGGAGCCGATGGCGGCGGAACGGTCGCCACCGGGGCCGAGGTGGTGCTGGTCGTCGTGGTGGTGGCTACCGGACAATCGACCTCGGGAAGAAACAATCGTCGGGCCTCTCGCGGGTTGGGAGGAGGTGGAGCGAACACGCTCGCCGGAACACCGGTCAGAGCGACGTCCATCGTCGCCTTCCAGATGGCTGCCGGAAACGTGCTGCCCTGCACCCGATTCACACCAGCGGCCACGAACTCGGGGATGTTCTCCATCGGGAAATAGAGATCGGGATGACCCACCCAGACCGATGTGACGAGCTCAGGGGTGTAACCAACGAACCACGCGTTGGTGTTGTTGTCCTGGGTGCCGGTCTTCCCGGCCGACGTGCGACCGTCGAGAGCACTGCGTCGCGCCGTTCCCGATCTCATCACACCTTCGAGGATCGAGGTCGTTCGCGCCGCGCCATCGGGGGTCATTACTTGCTCGCCCGACGAATCGTGGCGATACAGAGTTCCACCCGGACCATCGATTCGTTCGATCAAGTACGGCTCGTGATGAAACCCACCATTGGCGAGACTCTGAGCACCTGACGCCATGTCGAGTGCGCTCATCTCATTGGCACCGGTCGCGAAACTCGCGTACGGCCGGATCGGTTCACGTTCGAGCACGCTCTGACCGGCGTACAGGTACGGATTCTTGGCCAAACGATAGGTCGTATCGACCACTCGGTCGAGTCCGACCATGAGCGACAGACGCGCATACGCGCAGTTGATCGAGAACCATGTCATCTCCTCCACCGGGCCGAGAGCCCGGCTCACACCTGACTCGATGACGAACGGGTTTCGTGGATCGTCAGGATTGGGCAGAACGCATGGACGTACTCCGTCGAGAAGGTCGTCGTTCTGAACTCCGGCTTCCATCGCCGCGGCCAGGATGAACATCTTGATGCTCGAACCGGTCTGCCGGGTGGACAACGCGAGATTCACCTCGTTACGACCGCCTTCGAACGGTCGACCACCGACCATTGCCCTGACCGCCCCCGTCTTCGCGTCGAGCGTGACCACGGCCGCTTCGATTCCCGCTGCGTTAGCCGGCAACTGCGTGGCTTTGGCGTATTCCGCGGCGATCTGAACATCTGGATCGAGAGTCGTGAACACCTTCAGGCCACCACGGAACAAACGGTAGTAACGCTCTTCGTAGGTGTCTCCGAGGATGTCGCTGCGATTCAGGAGGAACGACTTCACTTCTTCGCTGAAGTGAGTGCGAGCGATCGTCTGCTCGGGGCGCGACTGAACCAGTTCAGGGATCTGCCAACTCCCGTCACAACGTTGCTCCAACTCCGCTTGTTCAGCCGACGTCTCGGCCTCCCGAGGCGACAGGCATTCGATCACTTCATCGGCCTCGTCGCGACTCATGAGCGCTTCGGCCACAACTGCATCGAGAACTTCCACGAATCGCCGACGACTGGGTTCGGGTCGACGGATCGGGTCGTAACTCGACGGAGCCTGGATCATCCCAGCCAAGAAAGTGCCCTCGAGCAAGGTGAGATTCTCCACGGACTTGCCGAAGTACACCTCAGCCGCCGCCTGGATCCCGTAGGAGTTGTTTCCGAAATAGATCGTGTTGAGATACCGCTCGAGGATCTCTTCCTTCGTCCGCTCCTTCTCAAGGCGCAACGCGTACACAATTTGCAGAAGTTTGTAGCGCCCGTCGCGTTCGAGCCCGGCCAAGAAGTCGACCTTCACGACCTGTTGGGTGATGGTGGACGCCCCTTGACGAGCACCTCCCTCGAAATTCGAGAGTGACGCCCGAAAGAGACTGCGGACGTTCACTCCGTCGTGCCGATAGAACTCGCGATCCTCCACGGCCAGCACGGCCGCGATCACATCGTCGGGAATCTGGTCGATTGACACGGGTTGGGAGTTCTCCAACTCGTAGATCGCGATTTCGTTTCCGTTGCGGTCGTACACGTACGACCGTTGAGCGATGTCTTCCACCGGCGGAAGGGTCACCGGCACCTCCTCATGCGCGTTGGCGAGCTGCCACACCCGTGGCGACACGCCGACCACGACAGCCGTCAGGAGCAGGGCTCCAGCCATGACCAGCAGGGCCACACGAATCGTCCAACTCACTACACGCACGGTGCTCCAACCGTACCGGTCGGTTCGTCGCCGAACCGGTCACCCATTAGCGTCGGGTCATGACTTCAGCGACTCGTCCTTTCCGTTTCGGAGTCCAGGCCAGTGGATCACTGTCCGGCTCGGCATGGAAGGAGTTGGCTCGGCGCGTCGAGGGCAACGGCTACTCCACGCTCACCATGCCCGATCACTTCGACGACCAACTCGCGCCTGTTCCCGCGCTCACCGCCGCTGCAGCCGTCACCAACGACCTTCGAGTGGGAGCGCTCGTCTGGGACAACGATTACAAACATCCGCTCGTTCTCGCGAAGGAACTGGCGACCATGGACGTCCTGTCCGACGGTCGCGTCGAGATCGGCCTCGGCGCCGGCTGGATGATCGCCGACTACGAGCAGTCGGGCATGCCCTACGACCGAGCCGGTGTGCGCATCGATCGATTCGTCGAGGGTCTGGCCGTCATCAAGGGATTGATGGGTCCTGAACCTTTTTCCTTCGAGGGAGAGCACTACCGCATCACCGCACACAACGGAACACCGAAGCCTGTCCAAGGACCATGCCCGCCGATTCTCATCGGCGGCGGCGGCAAGCGTGTGCTCTCGATCGCAGCCCGTGAGGCCGACATCGTCGGCATCAACGCGACCATGAGTGCCGGCGTGATCGGCCCGCAAGCCTTCGACACCATGACAGCACCGGCGGTCGACGAGAAAGTGGCGATCGTTCGTGACGCCGCCGGTTCGCGGTGGAGTGAGATCGAGTTGAACATCCGAGCCTTCCTTGTCAACATCTCCGACGATGCTCGTGGCGCGGCCGAAGCCATCGCCGGCATGATCGGCGTGACTCCGGAACAAGTCGAGGAGACCCCGTTCGCTCTGGTGGGCCCGACCACGAAGATCGTGGAGGATCTGTTGGAGCGTCGCGAAAAGTGGGGCTTCTCCTACGTGATCGTCGGTATGAACGACGTCGAGTCGTTCGCCCCGGTCGTGGCGGACCTGAACGGACGATGACGACGATCGCCTTGTGCGGAGCCGGCACCATCGCCGGTGTTCACGCATTGGTGGCTCGAGAGACGGGATTGCCAGTCGTAGCCGTGGCGTCTCGTACCCGTCAGCGGGCCGAGAAATTGGCTGGCTCGGCTCGGGCGACGGTTGTCGACTACGACGAACTCCCTGCCGGCGCCGATGCGGTGATCGTGGCCACTCCCCCGTCCGAACATCTCACGCACACTCTGTCGGCACTTGCGTCGGGCGCGAGTGTGCTCGTGGAAAAGCCGTTGTGTCGCACTTTGACCGAGTCCGACTCCCTGGTGGCCGCCGATGGTGCCGAACGCATCGTCTACGCCGAGAACTTGGCCTTCGCTCCCGCATTCGCCGAATTCTTGACTCGCCTGCGCACACTCGGCCCGCTCACTCACTTGGAACTCCGAACTCTCCAATCACGCCCCTCGTGGGGCGGCTTTCTCGATCCGTCATGGGGCGGAGGAGCACTGTTCGATCTCGGCGTACATCCTCTCGCCCTGGCCGTCCTCATCGGTCGCAGCACCGGCAACGGCGAGATCGTCTTGACGAGTACGACCCTCGATGGCGACACGACCGACACTCATGCTGACGTGACTCTCACCTTCGCGTCCGGTCTTCGGGCGCGTGTCATCAGCAGTTGGGACGGCCCCGATTCGGGCGTGTGGGACATCCAGGCGTCGTCGAGCACTGCTGTTCTCCGCCTCGACCTACGCCCCACGCTCGCGATGGAGTTCAACGGAGATCCCGTTCGCCTTCCCACCCCGTCGGCGTCGATCAGCATCCTGGAGGAGTTCGGTTACATCGATCAGATGCGGGCTCTCGTGGCATCGCACACCGAGGGTCGCCGCTCGATCATGGACGTGAAGTTCGGACGCTGGATGATGGAGATCGTGTCGGCGTGCTACGTGTCGGCTCGCTCGGGTGAAACCGTGGCGGTTCCGAGCGGATGCGACCGAACGAAGACCCCCTGGGAGTTGTGGCGCGGGTGAACCTCGATCGCCGCCAGTTCCTCACACGCTCCACGGCACTTGGTCTGGCCGCTGTGGCCGCCGCGTGTGGCGACTCGGCGACCGAGCCCACCGCCTCGACATCACCAACAGAGTCCACCACGACGTCGACCACCACACTCCCCGCCAGCACCACGTCGACGCCGACCACACTCCCTCCGACCGATCCCTACACCACTCCGGGCTGGTTGGCCGCCGAGAACTCACGGGCCGGCACCACCGCCTGGCGCATCGAGGCCACCGTTCCAGGCGCGTCGACGAATATCCCCGTCGGTTGGGTGGAGGGATACGCCGACACCACGAGTGCCCGACCAGACCAGACCGTCACGTTGTTCGTGTCGACCGACGCCGAGTCATGGCACGCCGAGGCCTACCGCATGGGCTGGTACGACGGCGACCTCGGTCGTCTGGTGTGGACGTCGGACGAGATCACCAAGACCTGGCAGTTCAACCCCGAGCTCGATCGATCCGACCCGACCAAGATGCGTGTCGCTGATTGGGGGCCGTCACTCACGTTCACGATCGGCGACGAATGGCCCCCTGGCTCGTATCTGATCAAGCTCGTCGCTTCATCGGGAGAAGCACACTACGTCCCGTTGACCGTTCGCCGGGACTCGGCAGCGGCCGGACTAGTCGTGATCTCAGCCGTGACCACCTGGCAGGCCTACAACCCATGGGGAGGTTGCTCGCTCTACGAATGCTTCGATGGGCCGGGACGCAGCACGGTCGTCTCGTTCGACCGACCGTACGCTCGCACGTACAACTGGGGATCCGCCGACTTCCTCACCCACGAACTTCCGCTCATCGCCCTCATCGAGGAACTGGGCCTCGACGTCGCTTACGTGACCGACATCGACTTGCACACGAGCGGTCTCGGAGAGAACGACGAACTCGACGCCGTGTTCGCGAATCGGACGGCATTGTTGAGCACGGGCCACGACGAGTACTACTCGATGGCTATGCGCGACACGCTCGGGCGGGCACGCGACGCCGGCGTGAATCTGGCCTTCTTCGGCGCCAATGCGGTGTACCGCCACGTGCGCCTCGAACCGAACGCGGACGGACTTCCCTATCGGCAGATGCCGAACTACCGTACGTCGGCCAGTGATCCGCTCACTGAGACGGACCCCGAGAAGTCCACCGTTCAATGGCGTAATCCACCCTTGAATCGTCCCGAGTCATCGCTCATCGGTGTGCAGTACTTCGCAGCGGGAGTCACAGCACCACTACGCGTGGTCAACGCGGGCAACTGGATGTTCGAGGACGTCGACGTGCGGAACGGATCGTCGTTCACGAAGCTCGTCTCGATCGAAGCCGATGGCCTTGGCCCGTCCAATGTCGAACCGGAGAACCTGGAAGTCCTCGCATCGGGTCCGGTGAAGTACAAGGACGCCGAATACGACCACGCCATGACCTACTACTCCTCCGACAGCGGGGCGGGCGTGTTCGCCTCGGGCACCATCGCCTGGATCAACGCCCTCGACGCCGACTATTGGGATGATGACAGGACGACCGAGTTCGTCCGAGGAGTGACGTCACGTCTCCTGCGGGTGTTCGCCAACGGTCCAGCCGGTGCCGTGTATCCGAGCGAAGGAAACGCCGATCGGTTCCGTCGGCCGACCCGACCCGTCGACAGCGAGGACTAGTTGCTCCGGAGTGGGCGCAGAGGGACTCGAACCCCCGACATCTTCCTTGTAAGGGAAGCGCTCTAGCCAACTGAGCTATGCGCCCGGACGAAGAGCGAAGCCTATCGGCCGACCCAGAAGGCCTGGTCAGGTATCCACCAACCACGCGAAGCGCGCAACTACCGTTTGGGCGTGGCACCCCGCCCAAGCGACGCCGAAGCAGAACTGCTCCGCCAGTATCTGGACGACATCGGAACGTATCCGTTGTTGTCGGCCGACGACGAGCGTCGTCTGGCCGCCGCAATCCTCGAGGCCCGCAACGCGCAGGAACGTCTCGACGCCGAACCCAGACCGACCGGACGCGAGCGCACCAAGATGACTCGGGCGGTTCGCACGGGTGATGCGGCCCGTCAGACGTTCATCCAGTGCAACCTCCGTCTCGTCGTCTCGGTCGCCCGCCGTTACGAGGGCTCGGGCCTCGGTCTCCTCGATCTCATTCAAGAAGGCAACCTCGGCCTCATGCGCGCCGTCGAAGGGTTCGATCATCAGAAGGGCTTCAAGTTCTCCACCTATGCCACGTGGTGGATTCGCCAGTCCATCGGACGAGCCCTCGCCGATTCGTCACGCACCATCAGGGTGCCGTCCCATGTGCGCGAGGTCTATTCGCTGATCGATCAGTCGACCGAGAAATTGGCCGCCGCCCTCGATCGTCAGCCAACCGTCGAAGAGGTCGCCGAGCTGTCGGGCGTGAGTGCCGAACGTGTGGCCCTCGTCCGCCAGCACCGCCGACCGCTGGTGTCACTGTCGACACCGCTCGATAGCGACGGAGACACCGAACTGTCCGAGATCATCGCCGACGACATGGCGGTCTCTCCCTTCGATGCCGCAGCAGCCGCCCTCGAGAAGCGAGCCCTCACCGAACAGCTCCGCCGCCTCGAGGAGCGTGAAGAAGAAGTTCTGCGGGCCCGATTCGGAATCGATGGCCCGCCCAAGACTCTGGCCGAGATCGGCGACATGCTCGGCGTCACGCGCGAGCGAGTGCGTCAGATCGAAGCCCGAGCCCTCGGCAAATTGCGCCACCCGAGCGTGTCACGAGTGTGGCATCAGGGTCAGCAGGCCGCCGACGCCGGCTGATCTCAAGGACGAGTTTCGCGCGCAGCGAGAGCTCGATCGATGTTCGTCGGGTGCGCGACGACTGGTGTTCGACGGGCATCGTGGTCGAGAACTACGAGGTCACGTCCTTTGGCATCGTGGATCTCGATTCCGGCTTCGCGACACACCAACAATGCCCCGAGGTAGTCCCACACACCGTGCGCGTCGACCGAACAATCGATGAAGGCATCGAGCGTTCCATCGGCAACCATGCAGATGTCGATCGCCGACGCGCCGAGAGCTCGGTACTGCCACCAACCAGGATGCGACGGAGGAGGACCCGACACCCCGACCACCGACTTTTCCCACGGGCGGGCGGAGGGCGCCGCCAACGGCTCTCCACTTCGCCATGCCCCGGCCCCTCGGATGGCCCACCATCGGACCGGGGCAGCCAGGTTGGCCACCAGTGAGACGAGAGGCCCCTCGGCGTCGACGGCACACAAAGACGTCGCGAAGTGTCGGACGCCGCGACTCGCGTTGGTCGAACCGTCGAGCGGGTCGACCACGATCACCACGTCGCGATCGAGATTCTCGGCACCCGACTCCTCGGACAACACGCCAACCGGCAACTGCCGCAGCATCTCCAACGCCACTCGATCGGCCTCGAGATCAGCGTTGTACTGACCGTCACGTACACCCGACAGACCCCAGTCGTCGGCCGACGACACCGCTACCGTCACAGCATCGGCC
>CBFHWN010000045.1:14891-16470 GCA_965659595.1 uncultured Ilumatobacteraceae bacterium
CCGATCGGGAGACACAGCGATCAGGGTAGTGTCGACAGCGTGGCTGTCATCGATGTCGCCGGATTCGTCTCCGACATGAAGAGTCACGCGATCGACCACGGATTCCACGTTCACGACGAGCGCCACTTCGTGGAAACGTACTCACTTCGCCAACTCTGGGAGGTCGACCTCCACCCCGAAGAGGCGTGCGACGGACCGATCGACCTTCATCTCTCACTCGAAGTCGATCCGAGAGCGCTACTTGGTTTCGAGGACGCCGTCGCATCTCTCGACCCCGACAGCGACGAGTCCCCGCCCTCCGGTTTCACGTTTCCGCTGTTGTTCACCTGGACGCTCCCGCCTCTCCGTCAGCCACCCGATCTTCTCGTCCTGGCCACCGAGTTGGCCGGTATCGGTGGGATCGAACTCCCCCTCGAAGTCTCGGCCATCGACTCCACAGCGTCGGTCACCGATGCTCCGGAGCGCAAACTCTCGATCGTCGCCCGTCTCGAGGTGTCGCTGGTCGATGTCTACGAGAACGACGATCAGCAGTTCTGCGCCACCCTCGACCGCTGTCGCGACGTCAGTCTTTATCTTCTCGATCTCGCTCCGTCATGGCTCGGCGACGAATGAACCGCTCCCGAACTTCCGGGCATGGAAGACTTCGCTCGTGAACGTCGCCGAACTCATCGACATCTTGAAGGACCTCGACCAGGAGGCTGTCCTCGAACTGGCCATCGTTGCCCCAGTGGTGGCCGATGACGAGACCATCACCGTCGATCAGTACACGGTGGAAGGAATTCTCCCACGCGACCCCGCCGATCATGACGGCGATTCTGTCGTGTGGCTCATCGGGGGCGAGTCGAGTGATGTGGACGAATTCATCGAAGCCATCGGTGGCGAGGAAGAACTCCCGCATTCGGGTGAGGGCGACGTGATCGAGATGGAACGCTGGTCACGCTGACGTCGAGTCACGCATTGCTGTTCTCCGCAGAGCTGCGATCACCGCCCCGACCGCGAAGAGACCCACTCCCACGACGATCGCCTCGAATTCGAGTAGCACGATCATCCAAACCGTGACGGCGAACCCGAGTATCGGCAGAATCGGCCAACCCCGAAACGACCAGGGGGTTCGAAACGGTCGCTCCAGATCGGGCTCTCGCCGTCTCAAGATCAACACCATCACGTTCACCGACAAGAAGATCGCGTAGATCGCGAAGTCGGTCGCACTAGCGATGAGTTTCAGGTCGCCCCACAGCACGAAGAGCACCGCCACGAATGAGGCGACGACGACGGCCAGAGCCGGGGTGCCGTCCGACGACAATCGTGACCCGATCGACGGAAGATCACCGGCTCGGCTCATGGCGAACACCATCCGCGACGCAGCGGTGAGTACCAGAATTACCGTGTTGGCCGTCGTCAACATGGCGAACACCGCCATCACCGATCCGGCCCGACCACCCACGACATCGGCAGCCACGTCGGTGAGGGGCTGAGTCGAAGTCGCCAACCCCTCGGCTCCGAGTACGTTCACCGACGCCACTGAAACCAGGACATACAGCACCGACGAGATTCCGAGCGACCACAACAGCGCGCGAGG
>CBFHWN010000046.1:0-16092 GCA_965659595.1 uncultured Ilumatobacteraceae bacterium
GGCGGCGTTGCCGTTGCGCATTTGGAATTGGCCGGGTTGGCGTCGAACGGCGAGCCGGTCGGGGTGGGCAAAGAGCAGAACCCGCCCCGCGTGGTCGGGTTCGATTGCCGACCAGTCGAAGTCGGCTCCGATTCGACGGGCCAGATCGCGCGTCCGGTCACGCCAGCGAGCCACGGCACCACGATCGGCTCGATCGTCGGACACGAGACCGGTGGCGACCTGCAGTCGCAAGGTCACGTCGACCGGCACGTCGTCGGGACGACCTCTCATCACGTCACGGTCGTCGAGTAGAGCGGCGACGGCGCAAGCGAGGCCTCGATCACTCGGGTCGCACGCCGTGATCATGTGAGCGAGTCGCGGGTGCACCGGAACGGTGAGCATGCGGCGACCAGTGTCGGTGAGGCGTCCATCTCCTCCGAGGGCACCGAGCATCGTCAAGACATCACGGGCGTTCTGCAATGCCGCTGCCGGAGGCGCGTCGACGAAGCCGAGTTCGTCGAGGGATGTGCCCCACGCTGTCGTCTCGAGGACGAATCCGCACAGGTCGACCGACTCGATTTCGGGTGCGAGGTGAGCGCGGCGGGTGCCGTGCTCGAGTTTGCTCCAGCATCGATAAGCGACACCGGGGCCGAGTCGTCCTGCGCGTCCGGCCCGCTGGTCGGCCGACGCGCGCGAGGTTGGAATCGTGGTGAGGCGGGTCATTCCCGTGCGCGGGTCGTGCCGGGGAACGCGCGCTTCACCGGCGTCGACCACCACCGACACGCCATCGACTGTGAGGCTCGTTTCGGCGATGTCGGTCGAAAGCACCACTCGACGACGTCCGGGCGGTGATGGCGCGAGTGCGAGATCTTGATCGGCGAGCGACAGGGCCCCGGCGAGGGGATACACATCCACGTCATGGAGCGCAGTCGACGACGTCAACGTCGACTCGACGCGTCGGATCTCTCCGATGCCGGGCAGGAACACCAAGATGTCGCCCTCGCATTCGCGTAGTGCCCGTACCACGGTGGAGGCGACCGCGTCGTCGAGCCACTGCTGCTTGGCGGGAGGAGCCCAGCGAATGTCGACCGGGAACTGTCGACCGACACTCTCGACGATCGGTGCGTCTCCGAGCAGTCGTGCGAGAGGTAGGGCGTCGGCGGTGGCCGACATGGCGAGGATTCGTAGATCGGGTCGCAACGTGCGACGAGCGTCGAGACACAAGGCGAGTCCGAGGTCGGTGGGGAGATTGCGTTCGTGTACTTCGTCGAAGATCACGAGCCCGACTCCGGGCAATTCGGGATCGGACTGCAAACGTCGCGTGAGAATTCCTTCGGTGACCACTTCGAGGCGCGTCGTTGACCCGATGCGCCGTTCGTCGCGCGTCTGGTAACCGACCAATCCGCCCGGTTCGTCACCAACCAACTGGGAGAGTCGACGTGCAGTCGCGCGGGCGGCGAGTCGACGCGGTTCGAGCATCACGACGCGTCGACCGTCGAGCCAGTCGAGATCGAGAAGTCGTAGCGGAAGGAGAGTCGACTTGCCGGCCCCGGGTGGCGCGACCAGAACGCATGATGAACGCTCAGTGAGCGCGTTACGAACGTCGTCGACGACGTCTTCGATGGGCAGGTCGGTGCGCGGAACGGCGGGAATCAGAACCGGCTCAGGCCACGGCCGGGGTGCCATGGAACGACACCGGATCGCCAGGTGCAGGAATGGCCGGCACCGACCACGACGTGGTGTCGGCGATCGACTTGGCGACCGCGCGCCACTGCAGGGCGTCCCAACCTTCGGCGGCGGCTGGAACGGTGCCGTCGGAGCGTACGAACACGAAAGCGGGCAATGACGCGAGGCCGAGACTGCGAACGAAGGCCCGATCGGGGTCGGCGAACACCAGGAACTCCTTGGACAGCGGACCGAGAAAGGCTTGGGCCTCGTCATCGGATGCGGTCACGACGAAGTTGACGCGTACTGCCGCACCGGCGAAACCGCGCAGGATGCGAGCTGCGGTCTCGAGGATCCACGAACTCTCGTTGGTGTACGGGTCGAGGACGATCGACGCGAGGTGGAACGTGGTCAGCCACTCGGACAGTGGGCGGGGTTCGGCGCCGATCGGGTTGAGGGTGGTGGTGGGGGCGGGGGACGAAACCACGGGATCAAAGGTAGCGCACGGAAGGCCCTGGTCTAGGGTCGTTCCATGGCCAACAAGCGTGCTTCCATCACCATGACCGACCGCGAACTGGAGGCGTATCTCGAGGACCAGACCATCCTCAACATCGCCACCATCGGCCCGACTGGCCATCCGCACCTGGTGGCCATGTGGTACGTCGTGATGGACGGCAAGGTCACGTTCTGGACTTTCGGGAAGAGCCAGAAGATCCTGAATCTTCGACGCGATCCGAAGATCACCGGCCTCATCGAGAGCGGTGACACGTACGACCAATTGAAGGGTGTCGAACTCGTCGGTACCGGTCGCATCATCGAGGACTACGACCAGGTACTGGCCATCGGTAAGGCCGTCGGTGTGAAGTACAACGGCGAGGCGGCGATCAGCGACGCTGCACTGCCTTTCCTCGAGGCACAGGCCAACAAGCGACTTGGCATTCAGATCGACGTCGAGCGGGTGGTTTCGTGGGACCACACGAAGATCGGCGGCGGCTACTGAGTCGAGGTTCAGCGGCCGGTCACCGCTGACCGCGCCGCGACTCGCCGCTCGTGGTGGCGGCCGAGGCAATCACCGCTGCGCTCCCGTCGAGATCGGCGGATGGCCTGAGCAACCCGACGGTCAGGCGCATGGCCGGTGGGTGTTCGTTGACCATGAACGGCTCACCAGGCGCGGCGCCAATTCCTTGGGCGGCCAGGCTCACGAGGGCGGCGCGTTCGTCGGTCACGTGAATCCAGAGGTTGATGCCGTCGCGTCCGGTGGTGGTGACGCCTGACGACGAGAGGACTTCGACGACCCGTCGCCGGCGTTCGGCATATTCGGTTCGTGCGTGGTCGAGTGCGCGCAATGTGGATGCATCGTCGAGCATTTCGAGCAATACGGCTTGCAGAATGCGACTGCTCCAGCCCGGACCGAGCATTCGACGATTCGCCGCTGCGCTGATCACGTCGCCAGTGCCGGCGACGGCGGCGAGACGTAAGTCGGGTCCATGACTTTTCGAGTAGCTACGTATGTGTACAGTGCGATGAGGAAGGTGACGTCCCACACTCACCGGTTCGCCAACGGCGATGTCACCCGAGTGATCGTCTTCCACCACGACGATCTGGTCGCCGTTCGGACTGGCGGCCACAAGTCGCGCGATGTCGCGTGCGCGCGATGACGACATCGTGACGCCGGTCGGGTTCTGGGCGCGTGGTTGTAGGAAGAGTGCAGTCGGCGACGTAGCAAGTGCACGTTCGAGTTCATCGAGAACCACTCCTTCTTCGTCGAGAGGAACGCCGATCACCACGGCGCCGAGACGGTCGAGCAAGTCGAGCAACGGTGGGAACGTCGGATGCTCGACCACGACGCGATCGCCGAGATGCACCACTACCTGTGCGATGCGATCGAGAGCGTCGAGAGCACCGTCGACCATGGTGAATTCCTCGGGATCAAAAGGCCATGTTTCGCGAAGTTTCGCTTCGAGATCGGGGAGCACTGCATGGTCGAGGTAGGTACTCGTGAGCGATCGTCCGCTCACATGGGCAAGGGCCGGACCGAGGTCGGGAAGGAGCGCGGCATCGGGGGTCCCGGTCGACAGGTCGATGCGAAAGTGCCCGCGGTCGTCGGGGTCGGCCACGAGTCGGCGGTAGCGGCGCGGCGAGCCGGGTCCGGTGGGTTGACGCACGTACGACCCGTTACGTCCGAGAGTTTCGATGGCTCCGATGTCGGCGAGTGTCCGCCACGCTTCGCCGACGGTCGTGGGCGACACGCCGAGCCGCTTCGACAGCTGTCGCACGGTGGGAAGCCGTGTTCCGACGGAGAGTTCGCCGGTCGAGACCAGGCGTCCGATGGTCGTGGCGATACCCCGGGCGCTGCGGTCGTCGACGTGTTGGCAGATGAGATCGATCATGGGTGCTCGTGACAGGTGTGTTTCGGAATCGTGAACGATTGTCCTGGCACAATATTGCCATTGTCCCCTTTTCCGTGTTCCAATTACTGTGTCGTCATCGTTTCGAACCGAACAGTTCGGCGAAGGGGAGATCGACATGGAACGTGACGTCGTCAGGGCCGCGCTGCTTCAGACCGATTGGGCCGGCAACAAAGAAGCGATGATCGACAAGCACGAAGCCGCCGTGCACGAAGCGGCCAAGCAGGGGGCGCAGGTCATGTGCTTCCAAGAGCTCTTCTACGGTCCGTACTTCTGTCAGGTGCAGGAGTCCGAGTACTACGGCTACACCGAGTACATCCCCGATGGTCCGACGACCCAGCGGTTTCAGAGCATCGCGAAAGAGACCGGCATGGTGCTCGTACTTCCGATGTACGAAATCGAACAGCCGGGCATCTACTACAACACGGCCGCCGTCATCGACGCCGACGGCACGTATCTCGGCAAGTACCGAAAGCAGCACATCCCGCAGGTGAAGGGCTTCTGGGAGAAGTTCTATTTCAAGCCCGGCAACGGCGGTTACCCGGTGTTCGACACCGCGGTCGGCAAGGTCGGCGTGTACATCTGCTACGACCGCCACTTCCCCGAAGGTTGGCGTGCTCTCGGATTGAACGGCGCCAAGATCGTGTTCAATCCGTCGGCCACGCACCGCGGACTGTCCGAATACATCTGGCGCGTCGAACAGCCGGCTGCCGCGGTCGCCAACATCTACTACGTGGGAGCGATCAATCGGGTGGGTATCGAACCGCTCGGTGAGAACGACTTCTACGGTCAGAGCTACTTCGTCGATCCCGAAGGCAAGTTCGTCGGCGACGTGGGCGACCCGTACAAGCCCGAACTCATCGTGCGCGACCTCGACATGAAGAAGTTGCAGGAAGTTCGTGATCGCTGGGCCTTCTATCGCGATCGCCGTCCCGACGCCTACGACGAACTCGTCGAACCGTAAGACGACCAACCGGATCCGCACACGAAAGGGGAGGGAAATGGCCAAGATCCTCATCAAGAACGGCAAGGTGATCTCACCGACCGGAGTGCACGACAACGACGTGCTGATCGACGGTGAGACCGTGACTGCGCTCGGTGCCCACGGCTACTTCGCCGGTGCCGAACAGGGCTGCGACAAGGTCATCGACGCCGCTGGCAAGTACGTCATCCCCGGTGGCGTCGACGTGCACACGCACATGGAGCTGCCTTTCGGTGGCACCTTCGCATCCGACACCTTTGAGACCGGCTCACGAGCCGCGGCTTGGGGTGGTGTGACCACGATCGTCGACATGGCCGTGCAGCGCTACGGAGAGAACGTATTCGACGGTCTGGCCGAATGGCACCGCAAAGCCGAAGGTCAGTGCGCCATCGACTACGCGTTCCATCAGATCATCGGCGGTGTCGACGAGCAGTCGTTGAAGGCCATGAAGTACCTCACCGAACACGAGGGCATCTCGTCGTTCAAGTTGTTCATGGCCTATCCGGGTGTCTTCTACTCCGATGACGGCCAGATTCTTCGTGCCATGCAGACCGCCGCCGAGTGCGGGGCGATGATCATGATGCACGCCGAGAACGGCATCGCGATCGACGTGCTCGTGCAGCAAGCGCTCGCCCGTGGTGAGTCCGATCCGAAGTACCACTCGTACACGCGTCCGTCGCCGCTCGAAGCCGAAGCCACCCATCGGGCCATCGTCTTGTCGCACGTTGCCGGCAACGTTCCGCTGTACATCGTGCACATGTCGGCCGGTGACGCCCTCAACGAAGTTGCGGCCGCACGCCACGCCGGACGCAACGTGTTCGCCGAGACCTGCCCGCAGTACCTGTATCTCACGCTGGAAGAGACGCTCGGCAAGCCAGGCTTCGAAGGAGCCAAGTGGGTGTGCTCCACGCCGGTGCGTTCACGCGACAACGATCCGCATTACGTCGGTCAGATGGGCCATGGACATCAGGGCGATCTGTGGAAGGGCCTGCGCATGAACGAACTCGCAGTCGTGTCCACCGATCACTGTCCGTTTTGCATGAAGGACCAGAAAGAACTCGGCCTCGGCGACTTCTCGAAGATCCCGAACGGCATCGGCAGCGTCGAGCATCGTATGGAGTTGCTGTACCAAGGCGTTGTCAACGGCGAACTGTCGCTCGAGCGTTGGGTCGAGACGTGCTGCACCACGCCGGCTCGCATGTTCGGCATGTACCCGAAGAAGGGCATCGTCGCCCCGGGTGCCGACGCCGACGTCGTCGTGTGGGATCCCAACACCAAGACCAAGATCGGCATCAACGACAAGCACCACATGAACATGGACCATTCGGCCTGGGAAGGCTGGGTCATCGACGGCAAGGTCGACACCGTGTTGTCACGTGGTGCCGTGATCGTCGAGAACGATCAGTACATCGGTCGCAAGGGTCACGGTCAGTACGTGAAGCGCGGCCTCTCGCAGTACCTCGTCTAGTCACGAAAGAGGAATCATGTATCGCATCGATCATTGGATCGACGGCCGAGCCGTCGCCAGTAAGTCCGGACGCTCCGGGAAGGTGTTCGACCCGGCCACCGGACAGGTGCAGGGCGAGGTCGGCTTCGCCGACGTGTCGGAAGTCGACACCGCCGTCGCCACGGCCAAGGCAGCCTTGCCCGCCTGGCGAGCCACCAACCTGTCGCGCCGCGCCGAGATCATGTTCCAGATGCGCGAGTTGATAGCGGCCAACCGTAAGGAGATCGCGAGCCTGCTCACCAAGGAACACGGCAAGGTGTTGTCCGATGCGCTCGGCGAAGTCGCTCGCGGTCTCGAAAACGTCGAGTTCGCCTGTGGTGTGCCCAATCTGTTGAAGGGTGGCTACAGCGAGCAGGCGTCGGCCGGTGTCGACGTCTACAACATCCGTCAGCCGCTCGGTGTGGTGGCCGGTATCACGCCGTTCAACTTCCCGGCCATGGTGCCGATGTGGATGTTCGCCAACGCTTTGGCCTGCGGCAACACCTTCGTGTTGAAGCCGTCCGAAAAGGATCCGTCGGCGTCGATGTTCATTGCCGAACTGTTGAAACAGGCCGGTCTTCCCGATGGCTGTTTCAATGTGGTGCACGGCGACAAGGTCGCCGTCGATCGTCTGCTCGAACACCCCGACGTGTCGGCGGTGAGCTTCGTCGGTTCCACCCCGATCGCGAAGTACATCTACGAGACCGGCACCAAGAACGGCAAGCGGGTGCAGGCTCTCGGCGGAGCGAAGAACCACATGCTCGTTCTGCCCGACGCCGACCTCGACATGGCCGCCGATGCACTCGTGAGTGCGGCCTACGGATCGGCCGGCGAGCGTTGTATGGCCATCTCGGTCGTACTCGCCGTCGACACCATCGCCGACGAGTTGGCCGCCAAGGTGAAGGATCGCATCCCGAACGTGAAGGTCGGTCCGGGCACCGAGCCCGACGCCGAGATGGGACCGCTCATCTCGGCCGAGCACCGTGACAAGGTGGCTGGCTACGTGGCCGGAGCCTCCGGTGAAGGCGCAACAGTCATCGTCGACGGACGCGAGGACGCCCCGGCCGACGGGTTCTTCTTGAAGCCGAGCCTCATCGACAACGTGAAGCCCGGTATGAGGTGCTACGACGACGAGATCTTCGGACCGGTGCTGTCGGTCGTGCGGGTCTCGAGTTACGAAGAGGGTCTGCAGCTCATCAACGACAACCTCTACGGCAACGGAACGGCCATCTTCACCCGTGACGGCGGTGTGGCCCGGCAGTTCCAGTTCGACGTGAACGTCGGCATGGTGGGGATCAACGTGCCCATCCCGGTGCCGGTGTCGTATTACTCGTTCGGAGGCTGGAAGGCTTCGCTCTTCGGCGACCAGCACATGTACGGCCCCGAGGGCATCAACTTCTTCACCCGCAGCAAGGTCGTCACGTCGCGCTGGCCCGATCCGCGCACGAGCAAGGTCGACCTCGGATTCCCGCAGAATCGCTGACATGGACATCGGAGTCGTACTTCAAACCACACCACCGGCGTCGCGAGTGGTCGATCTCGCCAAGCGAGCCGAGACGTTCGGTTTCAGTCACGTCTGGACCTTCGACAGCCACATCTTGTGGGAGGAGCCGTTCCCGATCTACACCCAGATCCTGAACGAGACCCGCAACGTGATCGTGGGACCGATGGTCACCAATCCGGCCACCCGCGACTGGACCGTGACGGCGAGTGCCTTCGCCACCCTCAACGAGATGTTCGGCAACCGCACCGTCATCGGTATCGGTCGCGGTGACTCGGCAGTGCGCGTCACCAACGGCAAGCCGACCACATTGGCCACGTTGCGCGAGAGCATCCATGTGATTCGCGAACTCGTGAACGGTCGGTCCGTCGACTACAAGGGATCGTCACTGCGCCTTCCGTGGGCGGGCAAGTCCCGCGCCGAATTGTGGGTGGCCGCCTACGGCCCGAAGGCGCTCGCCCTCACCGGTGAAGTCGGCGACGGCTTCATCTTGCAGTTGGCCGACGAGAGCATCATTGAATGGACGATTGCCGCGGTGCGTGCAGCGGCCGAGGCGGCTGGTCGCGACCCGAACAGCGTCACGATCTGCGTAGCCGCGCCGGCCTACGTGACCGACGGATCTGAGGCTCACCTGGCTCATGCTCGTGAGCAGTGTCGCTGGTTCGGTGGCATGGTTGGCAATCACGTGGCCGACATCGTCGAGCGTTACGGCGACAACGCGCCGGTTCCGAAGGCCCTCACCGACTACATCAAGGGTCGTCAGGGGTACGACTACAACCAGCACGGTCAGGCCGGGAACACCCATACCACCTTCGTGCCCGACGAGATCGTCGACCGCTTCTGCATCGTCGGACCGGTGCAGACCCAGATCGACCGACTCATGAGGTTGCGTGAACTCGGTGTCGATCAGTTCTCGATCTACCTTCAGCACGACGCCAAGGACGAAACTCTGCAGGCGTACGGTGAGAAGGTCATTCCGGCCATCGCCGAGCAGGTACTGGCGAAGAGCTGAATGAAGCGCTTCCGGCGGGTCGCCCTCTTCGTCACGTCACTGTTGTTGGTGGCGGTCGCCTGGGAGGTCTACAAACTCGTCGGTCCCGAAGCGGGTGGCAAGGTTTTCGGTTGGAGCCTTCTGCCACGGTCGAACGATCGGGCCATGCCACACGTGTGGGAGATGCTGTCGCGCTACGCCGATCCTGAAGTGCGTGGATCCGATCGTCAGATCTGGCGCGTGGTGTTGGCCGGTGCTTGGTTCTCGTTCCGACTGGCCTTGGTGGGATTCGTGGTGGGCACGTTCTTCGGCTTGTGTCTGGCCGTTCTCATGTGCCGTTTCAAGGTGGCCGAGCGGGGCATCCTGCCGTATCTCGTGGTGTCGCAGACGGTGCCGCTCATCGCCCTCGCTCCACTCGTCGTGTCGTGGGGCGGCAAGATCGAAGTCTTCGGATGGAGTTGGCCGCGCTGGTTGTCGGCGTCGGTGCTCGGCGCGTTCCTGGCCTTTTTCCCGGTGGCTGTCGGCGCGCTGAAGGGCTTGCAGTCGCCGCCGGCGGCCTCGATCGAACTCATGCAGAGTTACGCAGCATCGTGGACGCAGACGCTCTTCAAGTTGCGGTTCCCGGCATCGGTTCCCTTCGTCGTGCCGGCCCTCAAGTTGGCTGCTTCGTCGTCGGTTATCGGTGTGGTGGTGGCCGAGATCTCCACCGGCCTGAAAGGTGGGATTGGCCGTCTCATCATCGAGTACGCCCGAGCGGCCACGAGCGATCCGGCCAAGGTGTTCACCGCCGTGTTCGGTGCGGCCTTGCTCGGTCTGGCCATGGCTGGATTCGTGGCCCTGGCCGACATGTTCATGATGCGCAATCGCCCGAAGGAGGCCACCACATGAGTGCCGTCGACATCAAGAGTCTCGGCAAGGTCTTCAACCAGGGGGCGACCAACCAGGTCGACGCACTCGTCGATATCGATCTGTCGATCGCGTCAGGTGAGTTCGTGTCGCTCATCGGACCCTCGGGCTGTGGCAAGTCCACCTTGCTGCGACTCATCGCGAATCTTCTCGAACCCACGTCGGGTTCCATCTCGGTCAACGACAAGATGCCGAAGCAGGCCCGCCTCGATCAGGACTACGGCATGGCGTTCCAGCAGTCCGGCCTCTTCGAGTGGCGAACCGTGGCCAAGAACATCGAGTTGCCGCTCGAGTTGAAAGGCTGGGACAAAGCCAAGCGCCGCGAGCGGGCCATGGAGATGCTCGAGTTGGTGAAGTTGCCCGACTTCGCCGATCACTTCCCGTGGCAGTTGTCGGGCGGCATGCAGCAGCGTGTCGCTATCGCCAGAGCCCTCGCCGTGCACCCGCCGCTGCTGTTGATGGACGAGCCCTTCGGCGCTCTCGACGAGATGACTCGTGAGCACATGCAGAGCGAACTGCTCAGCATCTGCCGCCGCACCAGTACCACCGTGGTGTTCGTGACGCACTCGATTCCCGAGGCCGTCTACCTGTCGAATCGGGTCGTGGTCATGTCGCCGCGTCCGGGCCGAATCACCAAGATCGTCGACGTGAACATCGAGGGCGAACGCACCGACGCGACTCGCGACAACGCCGCCTTCTTCGCCGGCATCACGGCCGTGCGCGAAGCGTTGCGTGGAGTCGAGATGAGCGATCACGTCCGAGGTATCGAAGACCGATGACCCGTTTCGTCGCGTTCCTGCGGGGTTTTCTCCCGCCGTTGGTCTTCGGCGTGGGGTTCCTCGCCGTGTGGGAACTCGTCGTCAAAGGTTTCGACCTGAAGCCCTACTTCTTGGCCCCGCCGTCGAAGATCTGGGAGATGTTCACCACCAACTTCGATCTCATCTGGGGTGCCACCAAGGTGTCGGGCACCAATGCTCTGGTCGGGTTGCTCGTGGGTGCCGCCTTCGGTGTGGTGATGAGCCTCCTGCTCAGCCGTTACAAGGTGCTCGGTGAGATCGTCACTCCGCTCGCCATCGCATTGAACGCCATTCCGATCTTCGTGTTGGTGGCGGTACTCAACAACATGTTCGCCATTACGAGCGAGGTGCCGCGTCGCATCATGGTCATGCTCGTCGTCTACTTCATCGTCCTCGTGAACGTGGCTCGTGGTCTCACCCAGGTGAGCCCCACCCACGTCGAACTCATGCGGTCCTACGCGGCTAGTGAGTTCTCGATCCTGCGCAAGGTTCGGGTACCGAACGCCGTGCCGTATCTGTTCACGGCGCTCAAGATCGCCGCTCCGGCCTCGGTCATCACCGCGTTCGTGAGCGAATACTTCGGTGGTTCGCAGAACGGCCTCGGCAGCCGCATTGCGAGCAACATCGCCAATTCGAAGAACGCCGTGGCATGGGCCTACGTGCTCGGAGCATGTCTGCTCGGCCTGACGTTCTACTTGATCTCCAGTTTGCTGGAGGGGGTCGCCACGCCGGGTGGCGGCGCCAGACGTGGGAAGCGACGGACACGTCCGTTGTGACACACTCGCGAGAACGGGCAACCGCCCAGGGGAGGAAGACAACAGAATGAGAAAGCTCAAGGGATGGAAGGCAGCAGCCGGCGTGGTCGCCGCCCTGTCGCTCGCCGTGGCCGCTTGTGGCGGAGACGATGGCGATTCGAGCGGCGGAGACTCCGGTGGCGGAGAGTCGGCTGGTGAGTGCGAGTCGCTCACTCCGGTGAAGCTGCAGCTGCAGTGGTTCGCCCAGGCTCAGTTCGCCGGTTACTACGCGGCGGTCGATCAAGGCTTCTACGCCGACCAGTGTCTCGATGTGAGCATCGTCGAGGGTGGTGTCGACATCGTTCCGCAGCAGCAGTTGGCTGACGGTGCGGTCGACTTCGCCTTGTCGTGGGTGCCGAAGGCTCTCGCCAGCCGTGAAGCCGGTGCGAACATCGTGAACATCGCTCAGGTGTTTCAGCGTTCCGGAACTCTGCAGGTGTCGTTCAAGAACAGTGGTATCACGTCGCCGGCCGACTTCGCCGGCAAGAAGATCGGTAACTGGGGCTTCGGTAACGAGTTCGAGATCTTCGCCGCTCTCACCAAGGCCGGTCTCGATCCGGCGGCCGACGTCGAGTTGGTGCAGCAGCAGTTCGACATGGCGGCTCTGCTTGCCGGTGACATCGATGCCGCCGAGGCCATGACGTACAACGAGTACGCGATGGTCCTCGAAGCGGTCAACCCCGATACCGGTGAGCTTTACACCGCCGACGACCTCAACGTCGTGTCGTACGAAGACGAGGGCGTGGGCATGTTGCAGGACGCCATCTGGGCGGACGGCGACCGTTTGTCGGATGCCGCCTACCGTGACACCGCAGTGAAGTTCGTGGCTGCGTCGCTCCAGGGTTGGGCGTACTGCCGGGACAACGTGCAGGGCTGTGCCGACATCGTCGTGTCGAAGGGCTCGATGCTCGGTGCCTCCCACCAGTTGTGGCAGATGAACGAAGTCAACAAGCTCATCTGGCCCTCTGCTGGTGGTGCTGGTGTCATCGACAATGCGGCCTGGGATCGCACGGCACAGTTGTCGCAGGAGACGAAGAACCTCGAAGGTTCGACCGTGCTCACCGCGGCTCCTGATGCTGAGTCCTACAACAACGACATCGTGAACGAGGCTCTCGCAATCCTCGACGGTCTCGGTGTCGACACCAAGGGTTCGGGCTACAGCCCGATCACCGTCGAACTTCAGGAGGGTGGCGCCTGATCGATCAGGCTTCTCCTTCGGAGGACGCAGGCGGGCGGGCTTCGGCCCGCCCGCTTCGCGTCTCGCCAGCGCAGACCGCGCCGGTGATGTTCGTACTTCTCTGGAGCACGGGTTTCATCGTCGCCCGGTACGGCACGCGCGACGCCGGGCCGCTCACGTTCCTCTTCTTGCGTCTGGTGATCGCCGCCGGCGTTCTGTGGGTGTGGGCGCAGGCGACCAATGCACCTCGGCTCAGTCGACAACACGTCGTGTGGGCCGCAGTGGCCGGGCTCTTCCTGCACGGCGTGTACCTCGGCGGTGTGTTCATCGCGTCGAGTTGGAACCTTCCGGCCGGTCTCTCGGCCCTGATCGCCGGTCTGCATCCGGTGATCACGTCGGTGGCCGCGCTCGCCCTCTTGGGTGAGCGGCTGTCACGTCGCCAATGGATCGGCGTCGGTCTCGGGGTCGGGGGAGTAGCGGCCGTGGTCGTCGATCGTCTCGACGCCGGCGTGAGCGGGGTCACGGCCGGTGCCCTGATCGCTATGGCGGTGTCGGTTCTCGGCATGTCGGCCGGAACACTCGTACAACGAGCCAAGGGTGGCGCGATGCCGCTGTTGCGAGGTACGGCAGTGCAGTACGCAGCGGCTGCCGTGGCTCTCGGTGTTGGATCGATCGCCTACGAAGGATTCGAGGTCGAGTCGACGACTCGTTTCTGGTTGTCGCTCACGTGGGCAGTCGTGGTTCTGTCGATCGCTGCCGTGCTCATCATGCTGTGGCTCCTGCAGAGGCAGGAAGCCGTTCGTGTGAGCAGCTTGTTCTTTCTCACCCCTGCCCTCAGCACACTCGAGAGCGCGATTCTGTTCGGTGAGCGACTCGGTGCGCTCGCTGTCGTCGGACTCGCCGTCGCCCTCTCGGGCGTCTATCTCACGACCCGGTCAGGTTGATCAGCCGGTGTAATGCTTGTCGGCGAGGTCGAGAACCTCGTCGATGATGGCGATGCCCTGACGCATCTCTTCGTCGCTCGTGGTGCACGGCGGCACCACATGCATGCGATTGAAATGGGTGAACGGCCAGAGACCGCGAGCCTTGCACGCACCGACCAACTCGACCATCGGCGCATTGGCCTCGCCAGCCGCGTTGAACGGCACCAATGGCTCACGAGTGTTGCGATCCTTCACGAGTTCGATGGCCCAGAACACGCCGAGGCCACGTACGTCGCCGACGCTCGGGTGCTTTTCTTTCAACTTCGCGAGTTCGGGTCCGATCACGTCACGGCCGAGGTGACGGGCGTGGTCGATGATCCCTTCCTCTTCGAAGATGTTGATACTCGCCACGGCCGACGCGCAGGCGAGCGGATGACCGCTGTAGGTGAGGCCACCGGGGAACTGGCGTTCCTTGAACGTGTCGGCGATGCGGCGGCTGATGACTACACCGCCGAGCGGCAGGTAGCCGGAGTTGACGCCCTTGGCGAAGCAGATGAGGTCGGGGGCCACGTCCCAGGCATCGACGGCGAACCACTCGCCACAGCGTCCGAACCCCGACATGACTTCGTCGGCGATGAACACGATGCCGAACTCGTCGCAGATGGCGCGCACGCCGTCGAGATAACCCGGCGGAGGAACGAGGATACCGTTGGTGCCGACCACGCTCTCGATGAGGATGGCGGCGATCGTCTGCGCACCTTCCACCATGATCACGTCGCGCAGATGCTGCAGTGCGCGCTGTGACTCCTCGATCTCGTCACTCGCATGGAACGCCGACCGGTAGGGGTACGGTCCCCAGAACTTCACGACACCGGGTAGGCCGGGTTCGCTCGGCCAGCGTCGCGGATCACCGGTGAGCTGGATCGCGCCACCGGTCGCACCGTGATAACTGCGATAGGTGGTGAGGATTTTGTGGCGGCCGGTGTGCAAGCGGGCCATGCGGATGGCGTTCTCGGTTGCCTCGGCGCCGCCGTTGGTGAAGAACACCATGTCGAGATCACCGGGTGCGCGCTCGGTGATGAGTCGAGCCGCTTCACTGCGTGCGTCGTTGGCGTGAATGGGGGCGATGGTGCACAGGCGTGCCGCCTGCTCTTGAATGGCGGCGATCAACTTCGGATGCTGGTGTCCGATGTTCACGTTGACGAGCTGACTCGAGAAGTCGAGATAGCGATTTCCCTGGTCGTCCCAGATCCAACTGCCCTCGGCCCCGGCCACCACGATCGGGTTGATCATTCCTTGGGCCGACCACGAGTGGAACACGTGGGCGCGATCGTTCACGAACGCTTCGGACGGGCGAGTTTCGAGGCTGGTCATGGACTCAGAATATTCGTTACACCGACGGGTGAACAGACCCCACTTCGTAACAGGACAAAGCGTTGTCGGGCGCCGGGTTGCCGGTTGCTACGGTCGATCGCATGGGAGAACGCGTCAGTTTCAAGTCGAACGGTGGAACCTGCGAGGGGTACCTCGCCGACGGGGGCGGTCCGGGTGTGATCGTCATTCAGGAGTGGTGGGGTCTCGTCCCACACATCGAAGACGTGGCCGATCGATTCGCCGCCGAAGGATTCACGGCCCTGGCCCCTGATCTGTACCACGGGCGGGCGTCGTTCGAACCCGACGAGGCCGGCAAGTTGATGATGGCGCTCAATCTGGGTGAGGCCGGCAAAGACCTGACGGGTGCGGTCGACTTCTTGCAGGAACGCACCGGACGACCGAAGGTGGGTGTGGTGGGTTACTGCATGGGTGGAGGGCTCACCCTGGTGCTTGCGACCTTGCGTCCCGACGCCGTGGCCGCCGCCGCGCCGTACTACGGCGTGATCCCGTGGGCCGAGGCTCAACCTGACTGGTCGAAACTGTCGGCCAAGGTGGTGGGCGAATACGCCGAGAAGGACGGTTTCGCCGGCCCCGACGCCGTGCGATCCCTCGAGACGCAGTTGCGCGATTTCGGCAAGGACGCCACGTTGCACGTGCACGCCGGAGCCGACCATGCGTTCTTCAACGACACCCGCCCCGACGTGTACGACGCAGCCGCTTCCGCGCTTGCGTTCGGGCGAACGCTCGAACTCTTTCGCTCGACCTTGTAGCGAGTTGCTGCGACTAGTTCGTGGCGCAGATGTCGACCGGCGATTCGTCGCACAGGGCGCGAAACGTGAAGGCGTCGACGGTACCGTCGACGGGCAGATCCATGCTCTCTTGAAAGGCGGCCACCGCTTCGGCCGTTTGCGGTCCGAAGCGTCCGTCGCTCGACACGTCGTAGCCGTTGGCTCGCAACAAGTCCTGCACGAGACGCACGATGTCGCCGCCTTCGCAGAGCCCGACCGGCAGATCGGAGCCGGCTCCTGTGAACGTGCTGCACGAGGCGAACGTCGAGGGCGGTGTGGTCGAACTCCCGGACTCGGACGCGACCGGCGCCTCGGTCGACG
>CBFHWN010000047.1:0-15884 GCA_965659595.1 uncultured Ilumatobacteraceae bacterium
GAGGCGGGAGAGGATCCGCGTTTCATCGTGCGACGCATGATCGTGTTCGCGTCCGAAGACGTGGGCTTGGCCGATCCATCGGCTCTCGGGGTCGCCGTCGCTGCCGCCCATGCCCTCGAGCACGTTGGTCTGCCCGAGGCCGAGCTGAACATGTCCCAGGCGGCCCTTCATCTCGCCTTGGCCCCGAAGAGCAACTCGGCAGCGACTGCCATCTGGAACGCACGCGCTGACGTTCGCAACGGGATCTCTGGAGAGGTTCCGGCCCATCTTCGTGACGCCCACTACCAGGGTGCGACCGCCCTCGGTCACGGAACCGGATATCTCTATCCCCACGATCATCCAGGTGGTCGAGTTGCCCAGCAGTATCTCCCCGACGCGCTCGTCGGTCGCGTGTGGTTCGAACCTTCGGTACGAGACACAATGGGGAGCCAAGATCCGACGGCCCGTCCCGACGATGAAAGGAGCAAGAAGTGACCGGCACCGAATTTGCTCTCCTTCTCGCGATCCTTCTCTGCGTCGTCGCCTTCTCCGCCTTGATCGTCGTTCTCTTCCGCGTTCTCCAGTCGTTGAAAGAGCTCCGTGTGGAGCTGCGAATCTGGAGAGAGCGGACGGAGCCCCTTCTCACCGAGATCCGGGAGTCGGCACTCGATGCTCGCGATGCGGTCGAGGACGCCCGTCGCGACCTCGACCGTTTCGACCGAGTCCTCGGTTCGGCGGAGGCGATCAGCGGAGCGGTCTCGGGCACGGGCCGCCTCACCCGGACCGCACTGTCGACTCCCGTCATCAAGACGGCGGCCATCGCCACTGGAACCTCACGAGCGATGCGCCGCCTCTCCCGCCGCGAGCGACGAGCACGCCGCGAGTCGAGTGGCAATGTCACCCCGATGCGTCGGAGGAAGTTGTCATGATCAAACGTTTCGTCTGGTTCGTCACCGGCAGTATCTCAGGCGCTCTCGCCGTTGTCGTCACTCGTCGCCGAGTGAAAAGGCAAGTTGCTCGGGTCACCGAACTTGCTCCGGTCAAAGTCGTTCGCGAGGCCACCGGCTCGGTCCGACGAACGGCGGCCGACGTCGGAGACGCCCTTCGCGAAGGTCGCGATGCCATGAGGACCAAAGAAGCCGAACTGAAGGCACGCGCCGAGGGTCGAGCCGAAAGTCTTGACGAAGCTCTCGGGAACGAAGACGCTGTTCTCGTCGACGGAGAGCCGATCGAACCCGGTCGCGTGGTCGTCCTTCGACAGATCGATCCTGGATTCGTTGACAATTCGACGACCGTTTCTAACCGTCGTCGTCGATCTCGGCGATGAACACCGACTTCGTCGCCCGACTACGACGCGAGTTGGGTGCCGACAAGGTGCGAGACGGAAACGTCGACATCACTCTCTACTCCCACGATGCGTCCAACATGGTCGGTTCCGCCGGTGTCGTGGTCTTTCCCGAATGCACGACGGACGTCGTCGCGGCCGTGCGCACCTGTGCCGAGTTCGGTCGCCCCTTCGTCGTCCGAGGTGCCGGAACGGGCCTGGCCGGAGGAGCCACACCGATCGACGGAGCCTGTGTGATCAGTACGATCCGCATGAACGTCGTCGAGTCCGTCGACATTGCGAACCGAACCGCCTGGGTCGGCCCCGGCGTTCTGAACCTCGACTTGACCCGAGCCGTGTCAGGGCTCGATCCCGTCTTCGGCCTTCATTTCGCCCCTGATCCGAGCAGCCAGCAAAGCTGCACGATCGGTGGCAATGTGGCAAACAACTCGGGGGGGCCTCACTGCCTAGCCGAAGGAGTGACGTCGAGCCACGTCCTCGGCATGGAGGTGGTCCTCTCTGATGGGTCGGTTCAGCTGATCGGGGGAGAGGAACCCGAGCCTCCTGGTCTCGATCTACGAGGAGCCATCGTCGGTAGCGAAGGAATGTTCGGTGTCGTGACGAAGATCTGCGTCCGCCTCACCCCGAATCCACCGCACGTTCGCACCATGCTCTTCGACTATCTGGAGGTCGTCGATGGTGCCGAGACCGTCAGTGCCATCATCGCCGCCGGCATGGTTCCCGATGCTCTCGAGATGATGGATCGACTCTGCATTCGCGCCGTCGAGGACTACGTACACGCCGGCCTCCCCACCGATGCGGGAGCTGTTCTGCTCGTCGAGGTCAGCGGATCTCGTCATCAGGTCGAGCACGACACGGATCGAATCGTGGAGATCGCTCACGACAACGGGTGCCGGTCGGTTCGCCATGCCCACTCAGCCGAGGAGCGAGCCCTGCTCTGGAAGGGACGAAAGACGGCCTTCGGTGCCGTGGCTCGCATCAAACCCAACTACTACCTGCACGACACCGTCGTGCCCCGTCGCCGTCTTCCCGAGGTTCTCGAGCAGATCTACCGGATCGTCGCCGACCTCGACCTTCTCGTTCTGAACGTGTTCCATGCCGGAGACGGAAATCTTCATCCCCTCATCGTCTTCGACAAGCGCGAACCCGGTGTGCTCGATCGCGTTCACGAAGCGGGCCGTCGCATCGTCGAGGCCAGCGTGGCCGCAGGAGGAGTTCTGTCGGGGGAGCATGGAATCGGGCTCGAAAAGCGCGATTACATGCCGCTCATGTTCGACACCGTCGATCTCGGGGCGCAGTCAGCACTTCGACGAGCTTTCGATCCTCTCGGTCTCGCCAATCCGACCAAGGTGCTTCCGTCACCGAGTGGATGCGGAGACTCGGCCTCGGTCGGCGACGGTCTCTGGATCTGATCGCCATGGCGACGATTCCCTCCCATCTCGTCCCACTGAGCGATGTCCTCCGCGAGACATCCTCGGTCGACGAAACGGTCGCCATCCGCGGCCACGGAACCAGGCCCCTACTCGATCACGAGACGACCACCCTCGTGGCACGACACGAGGTCGTGGCACCGAGAGGAATCCTCGATTTCCAGCCCGACGAAATGATTGTCAAATGCGGGGCCGGAACGGCGCTCGAGGACCTACGTTCCGTGTTGCGCCAGGTTGGCCAAGACGTCAACGTCGTAGGCCACGGAACGATCGGCGGCGCGCTGGCTCGCGGCTGGACCGACGTTCATCGCCTCGGACGCGGACCCGTTCGCGACGTTCTGCTCGAGACGCTCCTCATCGATCACCGGGGGGACGTCATTCGAGTCGGAGGACCGACCGTCAAGAACGTGACCGGTTTCGATCTGGCACGAGTTCTGGTCGGATCACTTGGCGCCCTCGGCTTCTTCGGCGAGGTGACCGTGCGCACTCGTCCCATTCCCCTCGAATCCCGCTGGATGGTCGTGGACGACGTCGACCGGGCACGGCTCGACGACCTACGGCACCGGCTCTATCGACCGACGAGTCTTCTGTGGGACGGATCCCGATGCTGGATCCACTTCGACGGCCACCCGCTCGACATCGATGAGCAGATGCGGGCGTGTTCGGCCCGTCCGTGCGAACCGCCCGACCTCGCTCACCACCGGTGGTCGATGCGACCCGACGACGCTCTCGACCTTCCTCGCGAGGACGGGGACGTGATCGAGGTCGGAGTCGGACTCGTCCACCGCCGTCGACCTGCACCTGTACGCCCGGTCGCGGCACGCGACGTGCATCGCCGGCTGGAGGGGGCGTTCGATCCGCGAGGCCGCCTGAACCCGCACGTCAGACGTTTCAGCGATCGTTGACCGATTGGCGTGCACCCCCGCTCAGGGAGCCAGCACGAACCACTCGTCCGACACCGTGTGATCGCCAACGACCTCGAGGACAGGATCGACACGTCCCCACACGGCGAGAAGAAGAGCATGTGCCGGACCGCGCCAGGCGACCGCTCCCTTGGCGTGCTCGCGGGTCACCACGATCGACGTGCCGTCAGGAGCGGCGAGCCATTCACCCGGGCCGTCGGTGCAGTGCAGATGCAGCGATCCCGACGGGATTCCCTTCGTTTCGATACTTCGGGGCACCATGACTTCGAAGTACTCGTCGATACCGTCGACGCACACCTCCCGTTCGATCTGTACGGGGCGATCGAGAGCGCGACAGACGTCGGCCAGATGGACGGCCGTCTCGTGAACCATACGGCGCCGATAGAAGGCTCCGGTTCGATCCGTCGACCAGGTCCAGATTGGCGTGGTGGGGGACAGACCCCTCAAGGCCTCCTCGACGGCTACACGACGTTCGACGAACCACTCGAGTGCTTCGCGGGACGTGGCTCCGTCGGGCAACAGTGCCTCAGGGGACGGGCGAACCGGTTCGGACGCCCGGGCTTCGACAACGGCCGCGACCGCCGCATAGACACGACCGGTATGCACCAGCAGATCGCGGGTCGTCCAACCGGGGCAATCGGGGACCGGCACCGAGAGATCGGGGTCGAAGGACGCAACCAGCGCGTCGGCGACCCTCGAGAAGGCGGCGATCGGATCACTCAACGTCTCCGATCCGGCGTCACGTCGGATTTCGCTCATTGACGAAGTGTAGGACCAAGCCGACGAACTATCCGTTCCGTACCCGACGACTACCGTGGACGTGTGCCCCGACTCGACGTGAGCGACCACGCACTCGCCAGTTGCGTGGGATGCGGATTGTGCCTTCCACATTGTCCGACCTTTCGGGTGACCGGCGATGAGAGCAAATCGCCGCGAGGACGAATCGAGATCATGCGAGCGATCGACGACGATCGCCTCGGATTCGACGACGATGTCGTCGAATCTCTCGACACGTGCATCCAGTGCCGCGGCTGCGAACCGGCGTGTCCGAGCGGAGTCCCCTACGGCGAACTGATCGATGCCGCTCACCGGCTCCGGCATGCCGAGAAGGCAGTTCCTGCGTGGCTGCGCGTCGGACTACGGGCGTTACCCCATCGCCGCATTCTCTCGATAGCCACTCGAGTCATGGCAATGCCCGGCCTCTCTCGAATTGTCGCTCGTCGTCTCGGACCAGTATCCGGTCGCCTCGGCCCACGTCTCCGGTCCACCACGACGAACCCCGACGTCTGGATCTTCACCGGTTGTGTCATGGACGTGTGGCAACGCCCGGTGCACCGTGCGGTAGCCGATGTGGTGGAAACACTCGACCTTCGATACGCCGTCGCGTCCTCGGGACACTGCTGCGGCGCCCTACATGCTCACAGCGGCTGGCACGAGGGTGCCATCACTCGAGCCCGTCACACTATGTCCGCCTTTCCCGGCGATCGTCCGGTGATCGTCGATTCGGCCGGTTGTGGTGCGGCCCTCAAGGATTACGGCACGCTCCTCGGCACCGACGAGGCACGCCAATTCTCATCACGAGTCGTCGACGTTCACGAGTGGCTCGAATCTCGTCTCGACGACTTCGAGTTCGACGTAACGGATCGGAGGAAGGTCGTGTTGCAGGACCCGTGCCACCTGCGGCACGTCCAAGGAGTGCACCAGTCGGTTCGCCGTTGCCTCGAACGCGCCGTTGATGTGGTCGAGTTGGACGACGATGGTCTCTGCTGCGGCGCTGGAGGTGCCTATTCGTTGCTGCAACCTCGACTCGCACGCCAGATCCGCCAACGCAAGTTGGCCACGATCAGACGGGTCGATCCCGATGGATCCCTCGTTGTCGCGTCAGCCAATCCGGGCTGCGCACAACACTTGGCCGCCACCGGTCTGAAGGTGGTCCACCCCATTCAGCTCGTGGCCGAGGCCCGACGACGACAGGAGAGCCGATGAACGACTCCACGAACACCCGCTTGGTCGAGATCGCCTCGGAGATCGATCGCCTCAGCGAATCGCTCGACGAGATCGCCTTCGACGTACTTCGAGAGGCTCAGCGCGCAGGACAAGGCCGTCCGGCGCTCGACAAGACGATCACGCAGGCCCGACGAGCACTGGAGAAGGCCAGTCGTCTCCTGAGCAGCGATTCGCGAGCGGATTGATCAGTCTGACCAGGACTCCGCCTTGCGACGAAGTGCGTCCAGAAGATCGTCGTGGCTCGCCACGAAGGAGGCCAGTCCTTCCCGTTCGAGAGTGGCCGACACGTCGCCAACGTCGACACCGACCCATTGGAGACTTGACCAGATTCGGCGGGCGTCCTCCGCATCGGCGTCGACGGTACGCATCGGCGTTCCATGGTCAGCGAAGGCGTCGAGTGTCGCATCAGGCAAGGTGTTGACCGTGTCAGGTCCGATCAGACGGTCGACGTACAACGTGTCGGGGTAGTCGGGGTTCTTGGTACTCGTGGACGCCCAGAGTGGTCGTTGGACACGAGCGCCGGCATCGAGCAGACGTCGCCACCGGGCGCCGGAGAAGGTTCGACAGAAATCGTCGTACGCGATCTGAGCTTGGGCCACTGCTGCTCGTCCTCGTAACTCGAGGGCCTCCGGTGTTCCGATCGATGCCAGACGTGCGTCGATTTCGGTGTCGACACGGCTCACGAAGAACGACGCCACGCTCGCCACACCCACGATCGACTCGCCCGCCGCCAGTCGATCCTCGAGTCCGGTGAGGTACGCCTCCATCACGGCGTGGTAGCGATCGAGTCCGAAGATCAACGTGACGTTGACGTTCACCCCGTTGGCGATGGCCGCCCGAACCGCCGGCAACGCGGCCTCGGTTCCAGGAATCTTCACCATGAGATTGGAGCGATCGACTTGCTCCCAGATCTGAACGGCACTCTCCAGAGTTGCTCCCGCATCACCCGACAGATGCGGGTCGACCTCCACACTCACGTAGCCGTCGACGCCGTCGCTCGCAATATGGAGCGGCTCGAACACATCGAGGGCTCCGAGAATGTCGGTGAGCACGAGATGCCAATAGCACTCGTCGATCGACGAACCGGCTCGCAGAAGTTCGCGAAGCTGGGGATCGTACGACTCCGATCCTTGGATCGCCTTCTGAAAGATCGTCGGGTTGGACGTGAGACCGCGTACTCCGGAGTCTCGTAGACGCTCGAGTTCGTTGGTGATGAGCAGATCGCGCTTCAAGTTGTCGAGCCACGGACTCTGTCCGCACTCGTCGTACAGGCGCTTCAGACGACTGTTCATGAAATCAGCGTCCGATCAGTTCGCGCACGGCGGCCACCACGGCCTCGGCCGACATTCCGAGTTCGTGGAGTACGACACCGCCGGGTGCGCTCGCGCCGAAACGATCGATTCCCAGGCACACGTCGGCGTATTTCGCCCAACCAAGCGTCGAGCCGGCTTCGATCGACACCGTGGGTGTCCCACTCGGAAGAATCGATTCGACCAGAGCGGGATCACGCCGGCCCGTCGACTCGAAGCGATCCCAGGACGGCATCGACACGACCCGACACGAGATTCCCTCTGCCGCCAACAGATCGGACGCGGTGAGGGCCACCGATATTTCACTACCCGTCGCAACGACGATCACATCGTCGCCGTCACGGATCACTCCCGCGCCCGCCTCGACCGCCGAGCCGTCACTCACGACCGGCAAATTCTGCCGACTGAGCACGAGTGCGGTCGGCCCGTCGTGGAGCACGGCGGCCCGTACCGCGCTCATCGTCTCGTTGGCATCAGCCGGACGAAGAACCTGGAGGTCGGGAATGGCTCGCAGCGCCGCCAGATGCTCGATCGGCTGATGCGTGGGGCCGTCTTCGCCGACTCCGACCGAGTCATGACTGAAGACGAAAATGCATCGGACTCCCGACAGGGCGGCCAGGCGAACCGGAGGCTTCATGTAGTCGAAAAAGACGAAGAAGGTTCCACCGACCGGAAGGATCCCGCCATGGGAGGCGAGCCCGACCATGACCGAACCCATCGCGTGCTCGCGTACGCCGTAGAACAGTTGGCGTCCGTCAGGAGAGCTCGACGACATACCGACTTGACCGGACAACTTGGTTCCGGTGTTACCCGTCAGGTCGGCCGCGCCGGCGATCAGATCGGGGCAGACGTCGATCAGAGCGTCGAAGGCCTTCTGCACGGCCACCCGAGTGGCGATCTGGTCTCCCATGGCGAACGTCGGCAACTCGGCCGACGCGACCGCATCGCGAGAATCGACGAGCCGATCGAACAGTGTCTTGTTCTCGGACCGCTCGTAGCGAGCCTGCCAGTCGGCTCGACGCGCCGATCCCTGCCGAGCATTCGCTCGACAGGCCGCGACCACGTCGGCCGGCGCCCAGAACGATTCGTCCGGGACTCCCATCGCTTCTTTCGTGCGAGTCACGTGTTCGGCCGTGAACGGGTTGCCATGCGCCTCGTGCTTGTCGGTCCAATCCGGAGACGGGCTCCCGACCCGCGTGCGCAAAATCAGCAGTTTCGGTCGGTCGTCGGCGGAATCGCGCGCCGTGATCAGAGCCGACTCGAGAGCATCGAGATCATCGGCGATCTCACCGAGCTCGGTGACCGCCCAGCCATACGACGAGAAACGGGCCGGCACGTCGTCGGAGCACGTGAGGTCGGTGCGTCCGTCGATGGTGATTCGATTGTCGTCGAAGATCACGACGAGTCGACCGAGGCGTTGATGGCCGGCGAGTGACGCCGCTTCGTGGCTGACCCCTTCCATCAGACAACCGTCACCGGCGATCACCCAAGTGTGGTGATCGACGAGATCGGTTCCGAGACGGGCCCGAAGGTGACGCTCGGCCAACGCCAGACCGACGGCATTGGCCAGACCTTGTCCGAGTGGGCCGGTCGTGACCTCGACTCCGGGAGTGTGACCACGTTCTGGGTGCCCAGGTGTACGCGAACCCCACTGCCGAAAGGCGCGGAGATCGTCCATTTCGAGACCTGAACCCTGCAAGTAGAGCAACGCGTACTGCAGGATCGAGGCGTGTCCGGCCGACAGGACGAAACGATCGCGGTCGAACCACTGAGGGTCCGCGGGATCGGCTTTCAACACCCGAGAGAAAAGAACGTGCCCGAGAGGAGCGAGGGCCATGGCCGTGCCCTGGTGGCCGCTCTTGGCCGCCAGAGGTGCATCCATGGCGAGGCCACGAATGAGGGAGACGGCGGCCCGATCGATCTCCGGGGAGAGGCGGGACGAATCGGTCACGTCGCCGACTGTACTTCCTCGACGTCGACCGCCCCGTTTCACACGGGAGGCAACAACGTGAACGGGACGATGGTCCACGGCCCTCGATCGACACGACAGTGGGCGTACACGGTCCCGTACTCCTCGAACGAGAGCTCACCTTTCACCAGTCGATAGGTGAACTTGCCTGGGTCGACGGTGAACGGACTCACATTGCGAGCGACCTGCTCACTGTCCTCGGAGAGGCCGCGGCGAAAGACGACTTCGAAGACACCGGACCCCGAGCCGTCCGGCGGACAGTGAACGAGAGCCACCAGATGCGGGTCGATCGTGAGCGGGACAGGAGAGGGTGCCGCCATCGAGAACATCGCTCCGGTGATGTCGAGCCGAGTACTCGGACCCGGGGCTTGGCGAAGTTCGAAGTTCTCGACAAAGAGAGCGGAAACGATTTGCATGTCGCGTCCTATCAGATCCGGGCCGTGCGGCCGACGAGTCGAACACGGGCCAGTCGACACCACGTGAGCACGCGGATTGCCCACCAGCCGAAATCGATTTCGAACCAGCGATGAGAGAGGCGCGCCGACGTAGGTGCGGCGTGATGATTGTTGTGCAGACCCTCTCCCGCGGTGAGGAACGCCAACCACTGCAGATTGCCGGCCCCATTCGGGTACGGCCGACGACCGAAGTGATGACCCATGCCGTTCACCGCCGCCGAAGTGGCCAGGTAGAGATTCATGTGGATCGCCGCCGCCAGCAGACCGGCCCACGGGCCGATCGTCACGAGGAGTACGGCGATACCCAAGGCCAGTCCGACGAGAGAGCGATCGAACAGCAAACGATCCCAACGATCGGCCGGCAGATCTCGGGCGTACTTCTCGACCAGACCCGGCTCGCGAACGGTCCGTCGATACAGAGCGACGTTCGACCACTGGACTCGTCGCCAACCGAGCAGAACAGGTGAGTGCGGATCGCCCTCGACGTCGGTATACGCGTGGTGCTTGCGATGCACGGCGATCCATTGCCGAGGTCGGATACCAGTCGACATCCAGACGAGGACTCGACAAACGAAGCGCACGGGGGCTGCGAGTACGAGCGCACGATGGGAGAGTGCTCGATGCAGGTACACGGTCGTGATCAGATTGGCGAGCATCGTGGCGGCGAATCCGACGACGACGGCAGAAATGAGCAACACCATCGACAAAACCTAGCATCGGCGAACACCGCTCCGAATGTGCGAGAGTGCGGCATGAATTCACGTATCGAGACAGCTCGCTCTCGCCAATTCGAAGCCGTCGATCCCTCGGTTCGCGAGCGTTGGATGAAGTTCGGCAAATGGGAGCGGGTCTACTTCCCACAACTGGTCGGGATCGTCGTGGACGACGTTCGACGGGACTACTGCCGAATGTCGATGCCCTTTCGACCCGAGCTCGAACAGCCGATGGGAATCGTTCACGGCGGAGCGATCGCAACCCTTCTCGATGTCGTCGTCGTTCCGGCCATCGGCACCGGACTCGAGTCCGATGTCGGTTATTCGACCGTCGACATGCACGTGCAGTATCTCAACGCACTCGTGGACGAGACAGCCATCGCCGAGGGATGGGTGGTCAAGCGTGGCCGTTCCCTGGTCTTTTGTGACGCCGAGATCGTGGGGGAGACGTCCGGCAAGACGATTGCCCGTGCCTCGCTCACCTACTTCATCGTTCCGTCACGACCCTATGCAGGGTGAGTTCACGACAGTCCGAGGACTCGCAGCGCGTTTTCGCGCAGGAACTTCGGCCAGACCTCGTCTTTGAACGGCACGTGGGGCATGTCGCCGAAAATTCGCTCGTAGGTGAGGCCCATGGGCCAATAGCCGGCGTAGATGATGCGGTCGGAGCCACGCGAATTCGCGTACTCGATGATGCGAGGGTCGTAGTGCTTCGGAGCGAAAGCCGACGTCGAGTAGTACAGGTTCGGCCATTTGAGCATGAGTTTCACGGCTAATTCGGTCCACGGCTGACAACCGTGTCGAGTGACGATGTTGAGTTCGGGGAAGTCGTAGCAGACCACGTCGAGCATCTCGACGTGCTGACACATGCTCGGCACGCGCGGTCCCGGGATACCGGCACAGATGAAGATCGGGATACCGAGCTCGGCACACACCGAGTAGATCGGATACCACCGTGCATGATCGATCGGAACCTGGGGAGTGCAACCGGCCGGAAAAGTTCCGACCGCCTTCAACCCGACCTCTTCGTGGAGGCGCCGAATCTTGCGAACTTCATCGACACCGTTGTTCGCGTCGGCGCTGCACGACGCGATGAAGCGCTCAGGGAAGTCGCGAATCGCCCTGGAACCGGGTTCGCCTTCGACGCCGATCATCGACCGCTCGATACCGAAGTGGTCCATCGTCGCCAAAGCGACCTCCACCGGGTCGAGGTCGCCGTCGAGTGCTCCCGGCACGTTGTGCTTGAAGAGGTACTCGACCGGGAACATCGTCTCTTTGCTCGACGGCTCCTTGATGTTTCCGCGGAAGAACTCGTACAAACGACGCGGATCCGGATCAGGGAAGCCCATCATCGTCTCCACGATTCCGATCGAGGAGAAGTCTCGGGTCACGAAGCCGCTCCTAGGAAGGCGAATCCGTTCGATCGCATCACCATCTCGACTTCGTCGTCGGAGAAGCCCGCAAGATCGTTCTTGAACGAGGCCGGGACGGCCAGACCTTCGGCATGGGGAAAGTCGCTGCCAAAAAGAAGGCGCTCCACACCGATCGTGGCGGCGAGCCCATGCAGATCGTCTTCGTAGAACGGAGCGACCCAAACCTGATCGCTGAACTGCTCGACCGGGTCCTTGGCGAAATTGAACGGCTGCGCCGAGTAGGCCTTCTTGAATTTCTTCACGAGGTTGGGCACCCAGTCGGCCCCGGCCTCGATCGAGGCCAGCCTCAACTTCGGATGTCGCGAGAGCACTCCGTGCGACACCAAGACGGCGAACATGTCGAACGGCGCACGGTCGCTCGTCATGAGACGCATCGGCGATTGGCGGAACGCCTCGAACTCGCCGGTGGGCTCCCAGTCGTCGATGTAGCGCCCGTATCCGGCATCACCGGAATGGAAAGCCACCGACACACCGGCTTCGGCTAGGCGTGCCCAGTACGGATCGAACACCGGATCACCCGGCGAACGTGTTCCTCCACCGGCCACTGGAGCAGGGGAGGTGCGCATGACCACGACGCGCGCGCCCTGGGCGATTGCCCAGTCGGCTTCGTCAATCGCCCATTGCGGATCGGCCAGAGTGATGTAGGGCGCTGCGAAGATTCGTTCGCGATAGTGCAGACCCCAATCCTCGTCGAGCCATCGATTGAAGGCGCGAAACGCCGCGCCAAGAGCAGGGACGTCGTGCTTCAGCGATTCCTCCATGCCGACAGCGAGGGTCGGAAAGAACATTGCGGCTTCGACTCCCTGCTCGTCCATCACGGCGAGACGCGCGTCGCGATCGCGATACGCAGGACTGATCGGATCGAGTTCCCCGAAAAGCTTGCGCATGTCCTCTCCGGAGACGCGCCCGCGGAAGTAGTCGTCGAGGGCCCCTGGTTTCGACACCGGATCGAAGGTCGGGTTGGGGATGAATCGATTGACCCGGCCGCCAACGAGTAGACGGCGCTTGCCCTTGACCTCGGCCCACTGCATGCACCGTGACGCCATGTCCGCCGGCATGTGGCGAATGAAGGCGTCTTCGGCCTCGTAATAGTGATTGTCGGCATCGAAAGCGGCGAAGCCGAGGTCGGGGTGGGGAGTGACGGACGTGGATGTGGTCGTGGACATGATCCCTCCTTCGATCGACTCCGACGGTAGCCCCCGGAACCTGTACGTTGCGAGTGTGTGCGGTCGCTTCACCTCGCTGACTCCACCAGGTGAGCTGGAGCAATTGTTCGAGACCGAACCTCCTTCCGACGACGTGGCGGCGTTCACACCCCAGCACAACGTTGCGCCGACCACGCGAATTCTCGCCGTGGCCGTCGACCGCGAAAGGCGACGTCGCCTCGGACGATTCCAGTGGGGACTCGTTCCATCGTGGGCCAAGGACCCCAGCGGATCGGCCCGTCTCGTGAACGCCCGATCGGAGACCGTGTTCGAGAAGCCGTCATTTCGGCATCTCGTTCCTTCACGACGATGCATCGTGCCCATGGACGGCTTCTACGAATGGCGAACCGTGTACGAGGCCCCTCGACCGGCGAAAGCGCCCAAAGAGCCCGTGTACATCACCCGTCGCGACGGACAACCTCTCGCCGTGGCCGGCTTGTGGTCGTCCTGGCGTGCCGACGATCGCTCACCGTGGCTCCACACGTGTTGTGTCCTCACGACGGATGCAAACGATCTCATCGCCCCCGTCCATGATCGGATGCCCGTCGTTCTCGAGCCGAGCGACTGGAGCGCATGGCTCGATCCGTCGCGGTCGGATCGCGCGGAATTGACCGCCCTCATGATTCCGGCAGCCGTCGACACGATCGACCTTCGTGCTGTGAGTACGCGGGTCAACTCGGTTCGCAACAACGACGCGTCGTTGCTCGAACGACTCGACTGAGAACGATACGTCGCCGCTCAGACGACTTCGTTTCGCCCAGCGGCACGTAACTCGACTCTGATCCGATCGGCCCACGACTCGAGATCGTCACGAGACACCGAACTCGCCGCGTTCGTAAACGAGAGGTGATGCATCCCCTCGGTCGGGATCACGTGTACGTGAGTGTGAGGCACCTCGTATCCGGCGATCACGAGTCCGACTCTCTCGCAGTCGAAGGCCGCCTGGAGAGCACTGCCGATCACGTGGGCCACCTCGAAGAGGCGGTGGGACAATTCGGGAGAACATTCGATCCAGTGGTCGATCTCCGTCCGTGGAACGACGAGGACGTGCCCGGGCGCAATCGGATTGATCGACAAGAAGGCGACGACCTGATCGTCCTTCCAGACGAACGTGCCCGGGATCTCCCCGGCGATGATGCGTGTGAAGATCGTGGGCATCAGACCCAACCTCCCGATGCGGCGAAGACGTCGCCCACACAGTAGGAGGACTCGGGCCCGGCGAGGAACCGAACGATCTCGGCGAGCTCACCGGGAGTCGCCATTCGACCGGCGGGGATCTGCAGGCGAATGGCGTCGAGGACGAGTGGATCCATCGACGACAAGAGGGGAGTGTCGACCCACCCCGGACACACGGTGTTGACGCGAATCCCGAACGGAGCGATTTCTTGCGCCACCGATTTCGAGAACGCAACGATGGCCGCCTTGGCCGCCGCGTAGTGAGGAGCACCCGCCATCGGACGCAAGCCGAGAATCGACGACACGTTGATCACCGATCCGGAACGCGCCGGCGTCATGTGGCGCAGCGCAGCCCGCGTCCCGTGGAACACTCCGTAGAGATGGACGCGGATCATGCGGTCCCAGTCGGCATCGGACAGGCCGACCGTGGCATCGGTGGGCACCTGCTCGTCGGCGCGGCCTTCCATCCGCTTCATCTGATTGGCGACACTGATCTCCGTGCGCTCGGGCGACGACGGGGGAGCGATACCGGCGTTGTTGATCATCACGTCGAGGCGGCCGTGATGGGCGACCACTCGATCGACCGCGGCGTCGACGGCCGCCGAATCGGCAACGTCGAACACGACAGCCTCTCCGCCGAGCGACGATGCCACCCGCCCCGCCGCCGACTCGTCGAGATCGGCCACCACGACATGGGCTCCGTCGTCGGCCAGACGGCGGGCGAAGGCTTCTCCGAGGCCCGAGCCACCGCCGGTCACCATCATGACTCGACCGTCCAGCAAACCACTACGCATGGCCGCACCATAGACCGGCCAACTCGTCGTCCGACCCGCTACGAAGATTTCGATTCGATCTTCGCCGTCTACTCTCGTGTCGTGGACAGCGCTTCGACCGGGACGGCTTCCTCACGTCCACCTTGGAACGTCTGGACGTGGCCGAACCTCATCACCCTGGTTCGACTGTCGTGTCTACCCCTTTTTCTCTGGCTCCTCCTCGGACGCGACGATCGTGCTTGGGCGGCCTGGCTACTCGGCGCCCTCGGTGCAACCGACTGGATCGACGGTTGGGTCGCTCGCCGTTTCGATCAGGTGAGCGAATTCGGCAAGATCTTCGACCCGACGGCCGATCGATTGATGTTCGTGGTCGCCATCGTCGCCATCATGATCGACGGATCGGCTCCACTCTGGTTCTGCGTTGCGGTGCTCGCGCGCGAGGTCGCCTTCGGCGGCACGGTCGCCATCTTGACGCTCGTGGCCGACATGGAACGTTTCGACGTGACCTATCTGGGCAAGTGGGCGACTTTCATCCTCATGTTCACCTTTCCGGGATTCGTGATGGGGGAGAGTTCACTCGCCATCGCGGACGCCTTCACGGTTGCGGCCTGGATCATCGGCCCGATCGGACTGGCGCTCAGTTACATCACGGCCGTCCAGTACGTTCCCGTGATCCAACGTAGCCTTTCTCGTTGACACGAACTGATTCACAGCAGGCTGAACCACCTAGGCGTTTCCACTAGAATCCGACCTATGAACGTTCCCGAGGGGTTGCTCTACTCGTCCGACCACGAGTGGGTGCTCGTGGAGGGAACCACTGCCCGCGTCGGTATCACCGACTACGCACAGGACGCTCTCGGCGACGTGGTCTACGTTCAGGCCCCTTCGGTCGGCACGTCGGTTGCGTCGGGCGACTCGTTCAGTGAGGTCGAGTCCACCAAGTCGGTGTCCGACATCTACGCCCCAGTGTCGGGAGTGGTGGCGGCTGCCAACACACGCCTCGACGGCGAACCCGCCCTCGTCAACTCCGACCCCTATGGTGACGGCTGGCTCTGCGAGATCACGATGTCGTCCACTGACGTCGATCACCTCATGTCGCCGTCGGCCTACCGGGACCTGATCGGACAATCGTGAGCAAGGCCTTCTGCCCGTCGTGCGCAAACAGG
>CBFHWN010000048.1:0-11236 GCA_965659595.1 uncultured Ilumatobacteraceae bacterium
GCGATGGCCATCACGGTGTCGGGAGAGGTGACGAAGCTGAGGGTGTTTGCTGATCCGTCGTTGCGTTTCGGGAAGTTGCGGTTGAACGAGTTGACGATGGAGTTCGGTTTGTCGGTGATTTCCTTGGCCCGTTCCCACTGGCCGATGCACGGTCCGCAGGCATTGGCGAGCACTGTCGCACCGATCGCTTCGAGGTCGGCGAGAAGACCGTCGCGCTCGATGGTCGCGCGGATCTGTTCGGAGCCGGGAGTGATGAGGAGCTCACATTTGGCGCGCAGACCCTTGGCCGCGGCTTGGCGGGCGATCGATGCCGCACGCGTGATGTCTTCGTAGGAGGAGTTGGTGCACGAACCGATGAGGGCGGCCGAGACGTCGAGTGGCCAGTCGTTGGCGGCAGCCGCTGCGCCGAGTTCGTCGCCGACCTTGTGTGCGCGGTCGGGGGAGTGAGGGCCGTTGATGAGCGGTTTCAGTTGATCGAGATCGATCTCGACGAGTTGGTCGTAATGCGCGCCGTCGTCGGGGCGTAGATGCTCGGACACCTTGTCGGCGGCGTCGGCGATGTCTTCGCGCCCGGTGGCCTTCAGATACATCGACATGTTCTGGTCGTAGCCGAACACAGAACACGTGGCACCGATCTCGGCGCCCATGTTGCAGATGGTCGCCTTGCCGGTGGCCGAGATGCTGTCGGCACCGGGACCGAAGTATTCGACGATGGCCCCCGTGCCGCCTTCGACCGTGAGCACGCGTGCGACTTCGAGGATCACGTCCTTCGGGGACGACCATCCGCTCAGAGTGCCGGTGAGCTTCACACCGATGACCTTGGGCCACTTCACGTTGAAGGGGAAACCGGTCATGACGTCGACGGCGTCGGCCCCTCCGACGCCGATGGCGACCATACCGAGCCCGCCGGCGTTCGGTGTGTGACTGTCGGTTCCGATCATCATGCCGCCGGGGAACGCGTAGTTCTCGAGAACCACCTGATGGATGATCCCGCTGCCAGGGCCCCAGAATCCGATGCCGTACTTCGCTGACACCGTGCGGAGGAAGTCGTACACCTCGCGGTTGTCGTCGATCGCTACGCCGAGGTCGATCTTGGCGCCGACCTTGGCGAGGATCAGGTGGTCGCAGTGAACGGTCGACGGAACGGCGGTGGTGGGGAGCCCGGCGGTCATGAACTGCAGAAGCGCCATCTGCGCGGTCGCGTCCTGCATGGCGACGCGATCCGGATTGAAGTCGGCGTAACTGCCGCCGCGCTCCATCTCTTGTGCGACCGGATCGACCAAATGATTGATGAGAATCTTCTCAGCGAGCGTGAGGGGGCGTCCGAGGCGCTGACGTCCGAGCGCCACGCGCTCGGGAAGATTCGCATACACCTTGTCGACGAGTTCGATGGGGGTTCCGGCAGTCACAGTGCTCATGGAGACAAGTATAATACAAGTGTGCGGGAGATCAGGTACCGAACCATCGCGGAGGAGATCCGTCGTCGGGTTGCCGAAGGCGACTACGCGCCCGGTCGACTCCTGCCGTCGGAGTCCGAACTCGGTGCCGAATTCGACGTGAGTCGCGTCACGATCCGCCGAGCCCTCGAATCTCTTCGCGACGAAGGTCTGCTCGATGCTCGTCAGGGATTCGGATGGTTCGTGGCCGCCGAACCGTTGCAGCAGTCCCTCGGACGCCTCGCCACCATCGAGGCCCAGTTGGCCGACGGCGGTATCCGTCCGGAACGGCGCATTCTCGAATTTGGATTCGAACGGGCGTCGCGTCGGGTGAAGGCCGTTCTCGGTGCCGAGCAAGTTCTCCGGGTGAAGCGTCTCAACCTGGCCGACGGAGAACCGTTCGCGGTGGTCACCGTCTGGTGTCGAGCCGACCTCGGGCAGCATTTGTCGCGCGCCGATGTCGAACGTTCGCCGTTCTACGAACTCCTCGACGTCCCGTTGAAGGGTGCGACACAGACGATCGGTGCCGATGCGGCGTCGGCAGGTGATTCTGGTCTCCTCGGAGTTCCGATCGGTTCACCAGTTCTGCGATGTGTGCGCACCACGACCGACACGGAAGGACGTGCCGTTCTCTACTCGGAACACGTCTTCGCGGCCCATCGCACCGAATTCGTGGTCGATCTTCCTTCGGCCGAGCCGTCGATGGCTCCGACCGGATTGCGCCTCGTCGAATAACGGCAGCCGAATCGCCCCGGCGACTCCTCGTCGGACAACTAGCCTCTCGTCGGCATGAGCAAGGTGATCACCGACGAGCGGACGCAGTCGGCGGTCGTGGCGACTCGCCTCGGGCACGTCCCCGGTCTCGACGGTATTCGAGGTATTGCGGTCGTCATCGTTCTGCTCTACCACCACAGCATCACGTGGATCACCGGCGGTGAGCTCACGGTGTCGATGTTCTTCACCCTCTCGGGTTTTCTCATCACTCGACTCCTGGTCGCCGAGTGGGGTCGAACCGACACGATTTCACTCCGGTCGTTCTACGAACGTCGAGTACGGCGTCTGTTCCCGGCGTCGTTCGTCGTTCTTCTGGCCGTTGCCGTGTTGTGGACCGTCTTTCCCGGATCGGGTCGCCGTTTCGCGCCGTGGGAGTGGCTGAGCGGTCTCTTCTACTTCGAGAACGTGTACCTGCAGTCGGCCGGCAAGGACTACGGCGGCCTCTTCGGATTGGGCAATCCGCTCCAGCACCTCTGGAGCCTGTCGCTCGAGGAGCAGGTGTACCTGGTGTTCCCGGTGCTCGTCCTGTTGCTCATGAAGAAGCGACGCACCACGGCAGCGGTGTGGCGCCTCTTCGTGGTCCTCGTCGTCCTCGCCGGTGCGGGCTTTGCACTGGGTGGGCTCTATACGTCTCGCCCTCCGCTCTGGGATCGCCTCCCCGGACTGGCCGCTCGATGTGAGGGATCGTCCTGCGCGTACTACGCCACCGAAGTGCGGGTGGCTGAGTTCTTGTTGGGGGCGGCGTTCGCGGTGCTGTGGTCGGTTTGGAAGTACGCGCCGCGCGTCATCGCCACACTGAAGCGTCCGATCTTCGTCGCGCTCTCGTGGCCGCTCCTCGTGTTCGCCTATCTCGTGTGGTGGAAGCTCGGATGGCGCAACGACTACGCCGACATCTTCTTTCCGTGGGGAGTTCTCTTCAACGGGTTGATCACACTCGTACTCATCGCGTATTCCATCGCCGATGTCGGTATGACCAAATTCTTGGCCTTGAAGCCGATCGTGTGGCTGGGTCACACCACGTACACCATCTATCTGGTCCACTGGCCGGTCTTTCTCTGGTGGGAGTCGCTGAAGATCGATGTGTCGTTTCCGCGCTGGCGGCTACCGATCGTCGACTGGGTCCTGGTGGATCGGTTCTGGACTTTCTGCATCAAAACCGCCTTGACGTTGACGATCGTTTCGTTGATCTATTACCTCATCGAAAACCCGGTACGTCACCGCAAAATGTGGGTTGGAGCGAAGTTGTACGCATGGCTTGCGGCGATGGCTGTGATCGGAGTTCTGGTGGTGATCATCGGTGCTGATCGACGTGCATCGGCCGACGACTTGTTGAGCACGCTTGACCGTGATGCACTGCTCTTGCAACAGCGCATCATCGACGACCTTCCATCGGTTCCCGCGAACGCTCCGAGTTCGTCGGAACTCGATCCGGGTCTGCCAGCACGGGTGCTGTTCGTGGGTGATTCGCAGAGTTGGGTGCTGGCTGCCGGCCTCGACGACTGGGAAGTCGAACACGGAGTCTTTCTCGTGCCGAGTCCGGGAGTCGGATGCGGAATCGGGTCCGACACGCGAATCGAGTATCTCGGCGTGGAGTCCGACGGTCGATCCGGGTGCGCGGAGTGGCGAGACGCTCTTCCGGCCATTGTCGACAAGCTGAAGCCCAATCTCGTGGTCGTGGTGGGTGGAACGGCTGATCTGTCGAACCGCGTCCTGCCGGGTACGTCGACGTGGTCGCATGTCGGAGAGCCCGACTTCGACACCTGGCTCCGGTCGGAGATGGAGTCGTTCGTCGACGTCGTCGCCACCACCGACGCCGAGGTGATCTGGTTCTCGAGTCCCTCTGTCGATCCCCCGTACATCGCCGGTGAGACAGGCGTTCCTCCGTTCGACGAGGCGTCGCCCGAGAGGACCGAGCGTTACAACAAGTTGATCCGCGACGTCGCCGATGCTGACGAACGAGTGACTTTCGCCGATATCGCGTCGGCGGTGCGTGCCCATCCCGGTGGCGAGTTCGAGCCGCGGATGCGTCCGGATGGAGCTCACATCGACCTCAAGTACGCCCCCGAACTCGTCGAATGGATCGACGATGTGATTCGGAGCGCCCATGCGAATTGAGTTGTCCGGTTGGTCCGAGGAAATTCGACGTCGTTGGAAGAGATCCTCCATCCTGCCCGCGACGACGATCTGGTTCGTGGTCTATGTCCTGCTCGTCGTCACCGATCGAGGATTCGACACGAGTTATCTGAACTACGGATGGCAACTCGTGCCATGGGACGTACTGTCCACCGATCCGGTTCGCAGCGTCTGGTTCTTGCACGTGCAGCCGCCGGGATGGAATCTCTTCCTCGGTGTTCCGGCCTGGTTGTCGCCGGTGTCGGATCGGGTGACCGTTCAACTCCTGATGCTCGGTCTCGGTCTCGTGGTGGTGGGCCTGTCGGCATCGCTTGCGCAACGACTCGGGCTCGGTCGCCGGACGTCGGCAGCTGTCGCTCTCATCGCCACACTGCATCCCGAAGTCCTGAAGGGCGCCTTCGAGCCGAATTACGAACTGGGCGTCGCAGCCCTTCTTCTCGCCGTGGCGTTGTCGGTGTCGCGTCTCGAGTCGGCGATGATCTTCGGTCGTCGTTTCGTGTCATTGTCGATCGTTCTCACGGTGCTCGTGATGACCCGGAGTCTTTACCACCCAAGTCTTCTGGTGGTGATCCTCGTCGTTCTCGGTCTGTGGGGGCGCCGTCGGCTCGATCGCCGATCCCTCGTCGCTGCCGTACTGATCCCTCTCGTTCTGGTGGGCGGCTGGATGGTGAAGAATCAGGTGTTGTTCGGCCAGCCCAATCTGTCGAGTTGGTTCGGGATGAATCTGCAGCGAGCCGTGATCCCGGTTCTCGACCGGGACGACCTCGAGGCGATGTACGAGGCCGGCGAGGTGTCGGACGTGGCGATCGTCGGCCCATTCGGCAACTACGGGTTGTATGAACCGTTCGTCGAACCTTGCTCTCCGTCTCATGGTCATCGTTCGCTCACCGAACCGCTCCGCACCACCGACGAGGTCAGTCCGAACTTCAACTACGAGTGTTTCCTGCCCGTCTTCGAGCAGGCCGGGCACGACGCCTGGGCCGTGATTCGCGAGCATCCCGAAGCTTGGCTCGAAGGCCGAATGTGGTCGCTGCGAACAACATTCGCCGTGGCGACGTCACCTGGAGAGTCGCAGTCCGTCGTCATGCGATTGCTCGACGACGTCTACTCGGTGGCGAGACTCGATTATCGAGGTGTGTTGACCACCGAGAGTTGGGGAACCCCGATCTACGGACGTCTGGTCGCGCCGACCGACTTCGGACTCCTGCTCGTCGGGGTCTACGGAGTCCTGTTCGCCGGAGGAGTGACGGTCGTCGTTCGCGGGTCCCGACGACGGCGCATGGATTCTGGCGATTGGACGATCGCCGTTGCTGCGTTGCTCGCCGTTTTCACGATCTTCGTGGGAGCCGTCGCCGAGTTGGGTGAACAGTCGCGTTTTCGCACGGCCGTCGATCCGTTGGCGACGGTGGTCGTCGCTGCGATCGTGGCGAGGTTCGTCGTGCGGTTGCGGGGGCGACGAGAGTCGACTCAGTCACAGGCCGACTCGGTCGGCAGATAGACGACGGCCCCCGATCGTTCCGAGCGGGTGAGACGGCCGGAATCCACTTCGTCGTCGAGTAATTCGAGATCGACGGCGAAGAACATCGCTCGATCGCTGACGACCACCGCACCATTGGCCTTGGCCAACGAACACGGAAGTCGTCCGTAGATCGGAGCGATGTCGACTTGCTCTCCGGTCAGCATCTTCACGGGCGTCGGCGCGTAGGCGGCTGGTAGTCCAGTGTCCCAGTGAACGCCGTCGGCGTCGTTCGTGATCACGATCGACACATCGAGTTCGGACGCGGCCTGCGAGTACGACGAGAGCGATTCGTCGTCGCTGAATCTCTCGAGGAGATTTGACGGATCGACGGCGACGACGAGCCAGAGCATCGATGCGACGACGGCAGCACCGAAAATTCGACGAGAGGTCGGCGTCGCCCAAACAAGGGCGGCGAGGGTGAGAACTCCACTCGGAAGCATCAGACGGTTGTCGGCGATGACGAGAGCGTCGAATCCCATCATGCCGGCGACGAGTCCCGAGGTGATGACGGTCGCCGCAGCCAGTGCGATTTGGCTGGTGGCCGGAAGTCGCGAGCGGCCACGTACGTAGCCGATCGCGACGACGACCAACGTGCCGATCCAGACGAGAGCGACGAACCACGACCACCACGACGGGCCTTCGGTGGTGAAGTAGGTGCGTCGAATGTCTCCTTGACGGGAATCGAACCAGCCGCCGACCGATCGTGCGAAGACCTCGAGGTCGACCCGATCGATTCCCCGCCACCCGGCGTTGTGGCCACCCCCGTTGAGCGAGGCCAGGAAGATGTTGATGGCCGCCGGAAGCATGAGGAACGCCGAAGTGGCCAGGGAACGGGCGCGGTTTCCGCTTCGGCGATACATCTCCCAGCCGGCGAGGAGAGCGAGTGGTGCACCGATGAATCGAAGCAGTGACACGGCGATGGAAAGAACGGCGACCGGCCACCAACGTCCGCCTTCCCGGTAGCGAGCCAAAGCGATCACGAGGCCGAGAGCCGATGCGCAGAACAGGGATTCGGAGAGCGCGCCTTGGGTCACGAGTCGCATCGTCGGCCAGGCGGCGAGAGCCACTCCGAAGCTCGCCATCCACACGAGTCGCGACTTCTGAAGGCCGCCGACACCCAGGCGGCGATCGCCGATGACGATCAGGGCCGCCACAGCCGAAATGGCCACGATCACGAGGAGGTGCATGGCGGCTCGAACTCCGATGACGGCCCCGAGTGATCCGGCGACGAGCGGATAGCCGACCGGAAAGTCGACGAAGGGGAGTCGCCCGCCCCGATCCAGGAACTCGAGGGCGTCGAAGTTGCTGAAGGAGGGAGCCAATCGGGTGGTGAACGGTCGACCCGAGGCGACTGCCTCGGCGCCGCTCCAATAGGTGACGGTGTCGAGCAGGTGGACGATCCCGTGTCGCAACTGGAGGGCGGCGACCAGGGCCGCTCCGACCGCGGCGGCCAGGACTGCCGTCGAGACGGCCCGACGTTCGAAGGAAGTCGAGTCGCGCCGCACACGGTGAGTCTGGCAGGTCGTCCACCTGCCAACATGGCCTCATGAGTGCCGACGATCGAGTGTCCGTATCCGTGAACGGGGGAGTAGCCGACGTGCGACTCGACCGGGCCGACAAGCGCAATGCGCTCGATGGCGACATGTTTCTCGGGTTGGCACGAGCGGGCGAACGACTGAAGAGCGATCCGACAGTCAGAGTGGTCGTCTTGTCGGGAGAGGGTTCGTCGTTCTGTGCCGGACTCGACTTCGGCTCGTTCCAGCAGATGGCTGGTGGGGCCGGTCCATCGGACGACGATGGCAATCCGGGAAGCATGGAGGAGGGTCGCATCACCCACCTCGGTCAGCAGGTGGCCTGGGTGTGGCAGGAGATCCCCGTACCCGTGATCGCCGCCGTGCACGGACACGCTTTGGGCGGAGGTATCCAGATCGCTTTGGGCGCTGACATCCGCATCGTGCATCCCGACACCCAGATGTCGGTACGCGAGATCCACTGGGGTCTCGTGCCCGATATGACCGGGTCTCTCGTACTGTCTCGACTGGTGCGTCCCGACATCGCGAAAGAACTGGTGTTCACGGCGCGAGTCTTCTCGGGTCGCGAGGCCTTCGATCTCGGACTTGCCACTCGACTGTCCGACGACCCGCGTGCCGATGCCATGGCCATGGCGACCGAAATCGCCGGACGAAGCCCCGATGCGGTCCGCGGGGCGAAGGCCTTGCTCAACCAGATGTTCGCCGAACGGGCGGCCGACCAGTTCGCAGCCGAACGACGAATCATCGGTTCGCTGATCGGTCGACCCAACCAGGTCGAGGCGGTCATGGCCAATTTCGAGAAGCGATCGCCGGTTTTCTCCGATCCCAGCTGACGAATCCACGACTTCGTGACGAAGTCGTGACACTGGTGTGACGCGAGGCGTCCCTGACGTGGGGAAATGGTTGGCGGGTGTCGGCCAGCGCACCTAGGCTTGGAGAGCCGTTCGGGCCAACGTCGTCCCGGGGGCCACCAACATCACGTTGTCCGTGGACCCGAGAGAGTGACCATGACCATTCCTATGAACGCGTCCGGCCTGCCTGCTGCGCACGGCCTCTATGACCCCCGCTTCGAGCACGATGCGTGCGGTGTGTCGTTCGTGGCCGACATTCACGGTCGAGCCACACACGAGATCGTCGTCTTGGGTCTCGGAGCGCTCTGCAATCTCGAACATCGTGGCGCCACGGGAGCCGAGGTCGACACGGGAGACGGAGCCGGCGTTTTGTTGCAGGTCCCCGATCGATTCTTCCGCGCCGTGGTCGAGTTCGAACTCCCCGAGGCGGGTGCTTACGCAGTGGGAATCGCGTTCTTGCCCGCCGACCCAGCGGAGGCGACATCGGCGTGCGCAGCGATCGACAAGATCGTTGCCGACGAGGGACTTCGGGTGCTCGGTTGGCGCGACGTCCCGGTCGACCCGACGACTCTCGGTGACACGGCTCGTCGGGCGATGCCTTCGTTCCGACAGCTGTTCGTGGCCGATCCGTCGGGCTCGAAGGAGCTCGATCTCGATCGCAAGGTGTTCGTGGCTCGCAAACGCATCGAACACGAGCTGGCCGACGGCCTGCACACCTACTTTCCGTCGTTGTCGAGCCGCACCATCGTTTACAAGGGGATGTTCACGACACCTCAGCTCGGGGCGTTCTATCCCGAGCTCGCCGACGAGCGCGTCGAGAGTTCTCTTGCCCTCGTACACAGCCGATTTTCGACCAACACCTTCCCGTCGTGGCCGCTTGCGCACCCATATCGGTTCATCGCTCACAACGGCGAAATCAACACCGTGCAGGGAAACCGCAACTGGATGCGGACACGTGAAGCACTTATCGCGTCGGATCTGATTCCCGGCCTCGAACGCGCGTTTCCGATCTGTACGCCGGGCGGCAGTGATTCGGCGAGTTTCGACGAGGTTCTCGAACTGTTGCACCTGGGTGGGCGCTCACTTCCGCACGCGGTCCTCATGATGATTCCCGAAGCCTGGGAGAACCACGAGACGATGGACGCCGACAAGCGAGCGTTCTACCGCTTCCACTCGTCACTCATGGAACCGTGGGACGGCCCGGCGAGCGTGGCCTTCACCGATGGCACCGTGATCGGAGCCGTTCTCGATCGCAATGGTCTGCGGCCGAGCCGCTACTGGGTCACCTCCGACGGACTCGTCGTGATGGCATCGGAGGTCGGTGTGATCGACGTCGAGCCGTCGAAGATCGTGAAGAAGGGTCGTCTCCAGCCGGGTCGAATGTTCCTCATCGACACTGCACAGGGTCGTATCGTCGACGACGAGGAGATCAAGCAGCAGTTGGCGGCCGCTGAGCCCTACGCCGAATGGTTGGCCGAAGGTTTGGTCGAACTCGACGATCTCCCCGAACGTGAGCACGTGGTGCACAGCCACCTCAGTGTTCTCCGCCGTCAGCAGAAGTTCGGTTACACGCACGAAGAGCTGAAGGTCATCCTGGCTCCGATGGCCAAGACTGGCACCGAGCCGATCGGTTCGATGGGGACCGATACGCCGATCGCCGTTCTGTCGGATCGACCTCGTTTGCTGTTCGACTACTTCCAGCAGCTGTTCGCACAGGTGACCAACCCGCCGCTCGACGCGATCCGCGAGGAAGTGGTCACGAGCGTGGGTTCGACGATCGGTCCTGAATCGAACCTGCTCGAACCCGGCCCGGCGAGTTGTCGCCAATTGGTGTTGCCATTCCCCGTGATCGACAACGACGAATTGGCCCGCATCATTCACGCCGACGACGATGGTGCGTTCCCCGAACTGCACGCTCACGTTGTGTCGGGGCTCTTCCGTGTCGCCGGAGGGGGAGATGCTCTGCGTAGCGCTCTACGAGAGATCTGCGACGAAGTTTCGGCCGCGATCGACGCTGGCGCTCGTGTGATCGTGCTCTCGAACCGCAACAGTGACGAAGTTCTGGCCCCGATCCCGTCTCTGCTCATGACAGCCGCAGTCCACCATCACCTGGTTCGCGAGAAGAAGCGCACCAAGTGCGGGCTCGTCGTCGAGTGCGGCGACGCGCGTGAGGTCCATCACATGGCCTTGTTGATCGGCTTCGGGGCCGGGGCCGTGAATCCCTATCTGGCGTTCGAGTCGATCGAGGACATGATCCGCGAAGATCTGCACGGTCTCGGTGGAACCGATCCGGTCACGGCGGTCAAGAAGTACATCAAGGCGGCCGGCAAGGGCGTGCTGAAGATCATGTCGAAGATGGGAGTGAGCACCGTCGCTTCGTACACGGGCGCCCAGATATTCGAGGCCATCGGCCTCAGTCGTGAACTCGTCGACGAGTACTTCACCGGAACCGTGAGTCGTCTGGGTGGCATCGGTCTCGACGAAATCGCCGAAGAGGTCGCCTTGCGTCATGCGACAGCTCATCCGACCAACCCTGAACATCGGGCCCATCGCAAGCTCGAACTCGGCGGCGAGTACCAATGGCGGCGTGAAGGGGAATATCACCTCTTCAACCCGGAAACCGTCTACCGGTTGCAGCACAGCACGCGGGCCAAGCGTTACGACGTCTTTCGTCAGTACAGCCGCGCGGTCGACGATCAGTCGAAGAACCTGGCCACGTTGCGCGGGCTGTTCGAATTCCGTTCGGACACTCGGCCCTCGGTGCCGATCGAGGAAGTCGAGTCAGTCGAGTCGATCGTCAAGCGGTTCTCGACCGGGGCGATGAGCTATGGGTCGATCTCAGCTGAGGCGCACGAGACCTTGGCCGTGGCCATGAATCGAATTGGCGGCAAGAGCAACACGGGCGAAGGCGGCGAGGATTCCGAGCGACTCCACGATCCGGTACGTCGTTCGGCGATCAAGCAAGTTGCGTCGGGCCGGTTCGGGGTGACG
>CBFHWN010000048.1:11246-15789 GCA_965659595.1 uncultured Ilumatobacteraceae bacterium
CATCCAGATCAAGATGGCCCAGGGCGCGAAGCCCGGCGAGGGTGGCCAGTTGCCTGGTCACAAGGTGTACCCATGGGTCGCCAAGACTCGGCATTCGACGCCGGGGGTCGGTCTCATCAGTCCGCCGCCGCACCACGACATCTACTCGATCGAGGACTTGAAGCAACTCATCCACGACCTGAAGAACTCCAATCCCTCGGCGCGCGTTCATGTGAAGCTGGTGGCCGAAGTCGGAGTCGGAACCGTGGCCGCTGGTGTCAGCAAGGCCAAAGCCGACGTCGTTCTGATCTCGGGTCACGATGGCGGAACGGGGGCCTCGCCCCTCACGTCGCTGAAACACGCCGGTGCACCGTGGGAGCTGGGACTCGCCGAGACTCAGCAAACACTTCTCTTGAACGGCCTGCGCGATCGCATCGTGGTTCAGGCCGACGGTCAGATGAAGACAGGACGCGACGTGGTGATCGCTGCTCTGCTCGGGGCCGAGGAATTCGGCTTCGCAACTGCTCCGCTCGTCGTCAGCGGATGCATCATGATGCGCGTCTGTCATCTCGATACGTGCCCGGTGGGTATTGCGACGCAGAATCCTGAATTGCGCAAGCGTTTCTCGGGTCAACCCGAGTTCGTCGTGAACTTCTTCGAGTTCGTGGCCGAAGAGGTCCGCGAGATCATGGCCGAACTCGGATTCCGGACGATTGACGAGATGGTGGGTCACAGCGAAGTCCTCGACACCACGACCGCTGTCGGCCATTGGAAGGCCCGGGGCCTCGACCTGTCGCCGATTCTCGCCGTAGCCGAGAACCCGTATCGGCAGACGATGCACCAGAGCGTGACTCAAGATCACGGTCTGGCCGAAGCGCTCGACATCGAGTTGATCGTTGCTGCAGCATCATCGATCGAATCCGGTGAGCCGGTTCGGTTCTCATCGGCCATTCGCAATGTCAACCGAACCGTTGGCACGATGCTCGGCCACGAAGTCACGAAGCGCTGGCGCGCCGAGGGACTTCCTCCGAACACGATTCAGATCGATTTCCGCGGTTCGGCCGGCCAGAGCTTCGGCGCCTTCGTCCCGCCGGGCGTCACCATGCGTCTCGAAGGCGATGCCAACGACTATCTGGGCAAGGGCCTGTCGGGCGGCCGTCTCGTGGTGCGTCCCGACCGTGATTCGTCACTGGTGGCCGAGGACAATGTGATTGCCGGCAACGTGATCGGGTACGGCGCGACCAGCGGGGAGATCTACTTGCGTGGGATGGTCGGCGAGCGCTTCTGCGTGCGGAACTCAGGAGCGACGGCCGTCGTGGAGGGTGTTGGCGACCACGCATGCGAGTACATGACCGGTGGGCGCGTCGTTGTACTGGGTGCCACTGGTCGCAACTTCGCGGCTGGTATGTCGGGCGGGGTTGCTTATGTGTACGACCCCGAGGAGATCTTCGCGAGCAAGGTGAACTACGAGATGGTCGAACTGGAGTCGCTCGACGACACCGATCGCGACTTCTTGCGCACCACGATCGCCGACCACGTGGACGAGACCGAAAGTGCTGTCGGTCGTCGCGTTCTCGACGCGTGGGAAGCCGAAGTGTCGCACTTCCGCAAGGTGATGCCTCGCGATTACAAGCGGGTACTCGGTGTGCTGGCTTCGGCATCCGACAAGGGCTGGTCCGAGGAAGAGACATTGCGTCACGTCATGGGGGTGTCCAATGGGTGAGACCACTGGTTTCTTGAAGTGGGATCGCGAAGGTCCGATTCGACGTCCGGTTCCGGTGCGTCTTCGCGACTGGAAAGAGGTCTACGAACCCTTCGACCGTGACGCGTTGAAGCGCCAAGCCGGTCGTTGCATGGACTGCGGTATCCCTTTCTGCAACAACGGTTGCCCGCTCGGAAACCTCATTCCGGATTGGAACGACCTGGTGTACCGCGAACATTGGCGGGATGCGATCGATCGTCTGCACGCCACCAACAACTTTCCCGAATTCACCGGTCGACTGTGCCCGGCACCGTGCGAGTCGGCGTGTGTGCTCGGTATCAACGCCGATCCGGTCGCGATCAAGCAAGTCGAGGTCGAGATCATCGATCGTGCATGGAACGAGGGGTGGGTCACTCCGCAGCTGCCGAGTGTGAACACTGGTCGTCGTGTCGCCGTGATCGGATCGGGGCCGGCCGGGCTCGCCGTGGCCCAGCAGCTGACACGGGCCGGACACGAGGTCGTGGTGCTCGAACGAGCCGATCGGGTCGGAGGACTCCTCCGCTACGGAATCCCCGAGTTCAAGATGGAGAAGCGCCACATCGATCGTCGCCTCGAGCAGATGGAGGCCGAAGGAACCGAGTTCCGCACCAATGCGGTGGTGGGCCAGAACGTCGATATCGACGTGCTCGTGGCGTCGTACGACGCGGTCGTGTTGGCCTGCGGCGCGACGGCGTGGCGCGACCTGCCGATTCCCGGACGTGAGCTCGCTGGCATTCATCAGGCGATGGAGTATCTGCCGTTCGCCAACCGAGTCCAAGAAGGTGATCTCGAGGCGTCACCGATCGACGTCGCCGGTCGTCACGTCGTGATCATCGGCGGCGGTGACACCGGTGCCGACTGCCTCGGTACGGCGCATCGTCAGGGTGCGGCTTCGGTGACTCAGCTCGAGATCATGCCGCGTCCCCCCGAAGAGCGGGCGAGCGGTAACCCGTGGCCGCAGTATTCGATGGTGTACCGCGTGTCATCGGCGCACGAGGAAGGTGGCGAACGCCTGTACAGCGTCAACACCGAGCGTTTCGTCGATGACGGCAACGGTCGCGTTCGGGCGTTGTTGTTGCACGAGGTCGAGATGAAAGATGGCTCGTTCGTGAAAGTCGAAGGGACCGACCGCGAGATCCCGGCTGATTTCGTATTCCTGGCCCTGGGCTTCGTCGGACCCGAGAAGGGCGGCTGGCTCGATCGACTCGACGTCGAACTCGACGAGCGCGGGAACGTGCGTCGCGACGATTCGTACATGTCGAGTGTCCCTGGTGTGTTCGTCGCCGGCGACATGGGACGAGGTCAGAGTCTCATCGTCTGGGCCATCGCCGAAGGCCGTGCGTGCGCGGCCGGAGTCGATCGATTCCTGATGGGGGAGTCATCGCTCCCGACGCCTGTGCGCCCCACCGACCGTCCGATGGTGTGACAGCAACTCGGACGTCGTGCTCTGCCACCTCCTCGGGGGAGAGGAGAACTAGATTGTCAGCCGTGCGTGAACGTCGTGTGTCGTCGTCCTGGGCGTTCGGTGGAGTGGCCGTGCTCATGGGTGCGGCAACGTTGTCGGCCTGCGGCAGCGATCCGATGGCTACGGCGACCACACTGCGACCACTCACGTCGACGAACTACGCGACCACACCTCCGTCCGTGGTCACCACGGTGGACCCGGCTAATACGCTGCCGCCTCCGATGACCTACACGATCGTGTCAGGTGACTCGATGTACGGCATCGCCGCCAAATTCGGCACGAGCGCCGAAGACATCGCCAGTTACAACAGTTGGGCCGATGGAATCCTCCATCCGTTGTCGCCCGGCATGGTGATCCTCATTCCACCGACGGCCACCAATGTGTCGACCACACTTCCCGGCCTGCCTATTCCGACTGACACCGAAGCGCCGACTCCCGAACCCGGTCAGGGCAAGTACACGGTGCAGTCCGGAGACTCGCTGTCGCGTATTGCGGCCATGTGGGGAGTGGAAGTTTCGGCGCTACTCGCCGCCAACGGTTGGGTCGACGTCGGCGTCGTGATCATTCCGGGTGACGAGATCAACATCCCGGCTCGCACCAAAGAACCAGTTCCCTGATCGTTCAGTCCCCGAGGACGTCTGGCCTCGGCAGAACGCCGGCGCCGGATTTGCCGGTCAGTCGCCCAAATCGGGCCAGCGGCGACGCTGACGTCGGCGCACTCCCGCCGAGCCGAGCGACCTTCGCTCCGAAAGAGCCCACTGACGACGCCAACCGGTGTATTCGGGACCGGTGAGTCGAGGGTTCTCTTGTCGAGCGGCTCGCTGGCGCGCCGTCCAGAAGTCGGTGAGCGATTCGTCACCCAGTCCGGTGACCGCGGCCTCGATGCGCGACGAGAACCGACGCGTGTTCTCGTCTTCGGCAGCTCGTAGCGGACGCCCGAACACCACTTTGGTGGTGCCGGCTTTGGGTCGCTTCATGCCCTTTCCGAAGATTGCTCCAGTGCCGTCGATGAACACCGGAACCACCGGTGCATCTGTGCGCGACGACAGATACGCCGCACCACCTTTGAAGTCTTGGCCCCAGCCGTCGGGTGAACGCCCACCTTCGGGATAGATCACGAGACTCCAGCCGTCTTCGATGAGCCCCTTGATCATCTCTGACGACTTGCGGCCGGTGACTTCACGATCGATCGGGATTGCGTTCAACGACAACGCGGCCATGGTGGCCTTCCACCTCTTGTCGAAGAAGTAGTCGGCCGCGGCCGCCACGACGAGCTTGGACCGCCACGGTTCGGGAACCGCTGTTGCCATGAGCGCAGTGTCGAGATGCGAATGATGGTTGGGGGCGAAGATGACGGC
>CBFHWN010000049.1:0-15709 GCA_965659595.1 uncultured Ilumatobacteraceae bacterium
GATCGTGAACTTTGCGCCCGGGTAGAGATCGGTGACCGCCTGCGCCATCACGTGGGCTGTCGAATGTCGCAACACGTGACGGCCCTCGTCGGAATCGGAGGTGACGAGCCGAATCGAGTCGTCGTCGGTGAGTGACGTCGACAGGTCGCTCAGAGAACCGTTGACCTCGGCGGCAACTGCAGCCTTGGCCAGTCCTCGTGAAATCGACAACGCAACGTCGAGGGCCGAGGAGTTCTCGTCGATGTCACGCCGAGAGCCGTCCGGGAGTTTGACCGAAATCTGTGCCACGAGGACGACAGTGTACGGTCAGCGGCCGGCCGTCACCGATCCGTTTGATTCCGGCGCGGTTTCGGCCTCGTAAGGACCGTCGGAAGGATCGTCGCAAGGGCCGACGACGGTTGCCACTGGTGTGCTCGAGTCGACGGGCTTTCCGGCGTACACGTTCTTGTAGACCTGGCCGGTCATTTCTCGAATTTCGAACATCACTTCGTCGATCATCGACCGCCAGCCTCGATGTTGCTCGGCTTCTGGCGTGCCTTCCGGGACGTGGCGTTCGGGACGCACCGGCGAGCCGATGGTGATCGAACACTGCTTGAACAACTTCGGAACCTTGGCATCCGGCGGTTGGATGAGATCTGTTCCGACGATTCCCACCGGATAGATCGGGCAACCGATACGAGCCGCAAGTCGCGCCGCGCCGGTTCGGCCCTTGTAGAGGCACCCGTCGCGGGACCGCGTTCCCTCCGGGAACATGGCGAAGAGTTCTCCACGTTCGAGGACGGCGGACGCTGCGTCGAGAGCTCCTTGACTCTTCTCTCCTCCGCTGCGATCGATCGGAATCATGCCGAGCATGGGAAACACGAACTTGGTCTTCCACGAATCCATGTATTCCGCCTTGCCCACGAAGGACACATTGCGCGGTGACGTCATCATGATGAACGCCGAATCGAGAAAACTGATGTGGTTGGGACACAAAATGGCCGGACCTTCGTCTGGAAGTCGATCGAGTCCTTGGAAGTCGATCGACCAGAGTCGACGACCGATGGGTGCCACGACATGCCGCGCTCTGGTCTGAAGTTTTCCTGCGCCTTGCGTACGAATGGCCATGACACCTCCCTTCGAGACAAGACGTTACCGATGGCCTTGCGTTCAGAAAAGAGGTATGACCGAAACGACATCTTGTGTTCACATCGGCGTGACCGAGGCCATTTAGCGAAAAATCAGCGCTAAATCGCGGCGATCTGGATGGTTCAGTGCAGATCGATGCCAAGTACTGACGCAGCGGCATGAACGTTGTGGCCGCGCTTCGCCGCGTCGTCGATCAGCTCGATGGCGCCTGGGGTGTCGAGGTCGTCGTCGAGCCTCTTGCGAACCTCATCGAGAAGCGCGAAGTCCTCCGCACCCGACACGACATCCGCCCATGCTCGAAGGCGCTCGGTGGCCTGGGGCATGAGCGAATCGTTCCATTCCCATTCGATTCGATAGTGATGGACGTGCACGGCGAGCCGAATCGCTCGTGGGTCCCACTCGCGACGCAGGGCGTCGACGAACACCAGGTTTCCCAGACTCTTCGACATCTTTTCACCGTGCATGAAGACCATGGCCACGTGCATCCAATGCCGGACGAACGGAACGCCGGTCGCTGCTTCGCTCTGGGCTCGTTCACACTCATGGTGTGGGAAGATCAGATCGCTGCCTCCGCCGTGGAGGTCGATCGTCTCCCCCAGTTCGCGCAAGGCGAGGGCGCTGCACTCGATGTGCCAACCGGGTCGGCCAGGACCCCACATCGCCTCCCAGGCCGGTTCGTCGGGGGCCGACGGCTGCCAGAGCACGAAGTCCAAAGGATCTCGTTTGGCGGGATCGTCGACTGCTCCACCTCGCTGTCGGGCCAGATCGATCATCTGCTCGCGTGAGTACTGACTGATCGACCCGAAGTCCGGGAACTTGGAGACGTCGAAGTAGACCGAACCGCCCGACTCGTAGGCGAAGCCGCGATCGAGGACCATCCCGATGAATCCTCGTATGTCGGGAATCGCCGACGAGGCACGCGGTGACGAATGAACGGGAAGAGCATTGAGCGCGAGCATGTCGCGTTCGAACCGGGCCTCTTCGCCTGCTGCGAGATCGAGGTAGTGAACGCCGAGTTCGCGCGCTTTGGCGAACAGCGGATCGTCGACGTCGGTCACGTTTCGGACACAACGAACTTCGTGGCCGTGGTCGATCAGCCGTCGTTGCAAAACGTCATAGGCGAGAAATGTTGAAGCGTGCCCGAGGTGGGTCGCGTCATACGGCGTGATGCCGCACGTGTACATCAGGACACGATGGTCGGGTTCGAACGGCACCACCTGTCGTCGGGCGGTGTCGTAGAGCCTCATGCTCACGCGCCGGGAGTCTCCGCGTTCGTCGACGGCGTCTTGATGCCGGTCAGTTTCGGCGCAACCCGTGTCTTGTAGCGAACATTCAATTGCAGGAGAACCGCCGTGAAAGCTTCGATGGCCGTGGCATTCGAGAGCTCTCCGGCGTCGAGAGGGCGGCAGCCGGGAATCTTGGAGACGATGTCGGCGACCGTCGACAAGGCGTCGCTGTCGTCGCCGCAGATGAGGACATCGGAGTCGATCGGGTCACCGAGATGACCGAGTTCTTTGGCCGGCAAGTGATGGAAGGCGGCAACCACCCGACATTCGGGGACGGCCGCTTGAACGTGAGCTGCGACACTGCCTCGAGGAGGGAGGAGAGGCTGAAACTCGCCCCCGACTCGTACGAGTGCATTGGCCATGCTGATCACGATCTTTCCCGTCAGCGCAACGGCGTTCTCCTGCGCGGTGGTAGCCGCCGAATCCCAGGGCGTTGCGATGACGACGAGATCGCAAGCGGCGGCACCGGCGTTGTCGCCGAAGTCGAGCATTCCGCTCAATTGCGGGAAACGACCGATCTGTTCGTCACGAGCCTCCATGGCTTTGTATTTCGATCGAGAGCCGATCACGACTGAATACCCGATCGACGCCAAACGGGCGGCCAGGGCCGTTCCCGCCGGACCGGTTCCACCCAGAATTCCGATGCGCATGGCGCAAGCCTGGCACAAGGTTCCGGCCGATCCGCAGTCCGTTGAGTCGAGCGAGCTCGGAGTCCCGTCCGACTAGGTTCGGGGCATGCCCTTGCTCGACGGAAAAAAGATTGTGGTGACCGGTGTCCTCACCGATGCATCGTTGGCGTTCGGTATCGCCCGCCTGGCGATCGACGAAGGCGCGGATGTCGTCCTGACCGGGGCCGGGCGTGCGTTGTCACTGACACGACGGACTGCTCGCAAGTTGGCCGCCGACGTTCCGGTACTCGAATTCGATGCCACGGTTCCCGAGCATGGTCCGGCCTTGCACGCCGCAATCGCCGAACGTTGGGATCACGTCGACGGGATCGTCCACAGCATCGGCTACGCGCCCGAGGTGTGCCTCGGGGACGACTTCATGGCTGCTCAATGGGACGACGTCGCCACCGCGCTCAGAATCAGTGCCTACTCCTACAAGTCCTTGGCCGAGGCGCTGTCTCCCTTGCTTCGTAAGGGTTCGTCGATCGTCGGCCTCGATTTCGACAACACGGTCGCCTGGCCCGCTTACAACTGGATGGGTGTGGCGAAATCAGCCCTCGAGAGCATCAACCGTTATCTGGCCCGCCAACTCGGTCCGAACGGTGTGCGGTGCAACCTGATCGCTGCCGGTCCGATTCGAACGATGGCGGCCAAGTCGATTCCCGCCTTTTCCACCTTCGAGGACGTATGGGACACACGAGCTCCACTCGGCTGGGACGTCCACGACTCCGAGCCCGTGGCTCGCAGTTGTGTCGCTCTCCTGTCCGACTGGTTCCCCGCCACGACCGGATCGATGATTCACGTCGATGGCGGCTATCACGCCACAGGTGCCTAGCCTCGGCGCTTCACCCGCGGCCAGCGCTGGTCCGGTCAGCCGACCCTTTCGAGAATGTGCACTCCGCAGGCCGAGCCGAGTCCGATCACGTGGGCGAGACCGACTCTGGCACCCGCAATCTGACGATCGCCGGCTTCCCCTCGCAGGTGGTGGCAGACCTCCCAAATGTTGGCGATACCGGTCGCCGAAATCGGATGGCCTTTGGACTGCAGTCCGCCAGACACGTTGACCGGGGTCGAGCCATCACGCCAGGAAGCTCCCGACATGAAGAAGTCAACGGCTCCCCCTTCGGGGCAGAGCATGAGATTGTCGTAGTGAACGAGTTCGGCGGTGGCGAAACAGTCGTGAAGTTCGACGAGGTCGAGATCCTCGGGCCCGACGCCGGCTGTCTCGTAGGCGATCCTGGCCGCATTCCGCGTGAGTGTGTTGACATCGGGAAGGATCTGGCACGCCTCCTGATACGGATCGGTCGTGAGGACGGACGCCGACACCTTGACAGCACGACGCTGCTGTTCGGGTGACAAGGTTTTCAGGACTTCCCCACTGGTGACGACCGCGGCAGCCGCGCCGTCGCAGTTGGCCGAACACATTGGCCGCGTGTTCGGGTACGCAATCATCATGTCGCCCATTATCTCTTCGAGCGTGAACTTCTTCTGGTACGCAGCGAGAGGGTTCAAGGTGGAATGCGAGTGGTTCTTCTCCGAGATTCGGGCGAAGAGTTCGAAGGTCGCTCCTCCGTACTTGTGCCCGTATTCCATACCGACCTGAGCGAAGGTCCCTGGCATGGTGTCGGTACCGATGCGACCATCGGTCGGCGCGATGGCACCGTAACGGCCCTTGGGCTCCCACTTCTTTCCGTCCTTTTTGGCCTGGCCGCCACCGCCGAGCAGACCGGCACCGGCCAATTTCTCGGCACCGACTGCAAGGCCCATGCGCACTTCGCCCGACTTGACCGCCATGATCGCGGTTCGCAAGGCCGTTGCTCCGGTCGCGCACGCGTTGGAGACGTTGTACACCGGTATTCCGGTCTGACCGATCTGCTTCTGGAGTTGTTGGCCGTAGCCACCCGCCCCCATGAGATTGCCGGCCGCCAGAATGCCCATGTCGGCCATGGTCACTCCGCCGTCGGCCAAGGCGGCCATCGCTGCTTGCGCACCGAGATCGACGATGTCGAGATCGGTGTGCTTACCGAACTTCGTCATCGAAATTCCGAGAATGTAGATGTCGTCCGATGCCATGAGAGTCCTTTCTGGCGAGACCTGAGTCGTGCTGACGAGACGTGTGGATGAGGATGTGATCAGGCGGGTTCGAACCCGAAGGCAACTGCTTCGACACCGTTGTCGTCGGGGCCGAGCGAGTAGGTGGAAAGGCGGACCTTCATGCCGAGAGACACGTTCTCGGGAGTCGCTTCGACATTGATGATGTTGCCGCGAACCGTGGTTCCACCACAGTCGATGATCGCGGCGACGAAAGGTACGGGAACCCCAGGTGCGGCCATGGCGACGATCGTGAACGATCGAACGAAGCCATCGGTGGGCACGTCGACTTCGCGAAACGATGTTGCGAAACATGAGGCGCAGGCATTTCGACGGTCGAAAAACCGAGCGCCGCACTTTTCGCATTCGTTGGCAACGAGGTGGGGAGTCGGATCGAGCCGAAGATACGAGACGATCGGGATGGCGCTAGATGTGGTGGTCATGTCAATCCTCCGGACAGAACCCTACGACTCGCACCGTCCAACCAGGAAACCGGTCAGGCCATCGGACCCCAGGTCTCGTGATGGACGACCTCGCTGGAACTTCGACGGGATCGGGTGACCGAACTACCAGAGGGCCGGTCGTCGGGGTGTCGGACGCCGATGAACACGAGTCCGACGCATTCGATCCCGGCCGGAACTCCCCATGCCGACAAGGCCTCAGCCGGGTCGCGAAAGACCCCGGCGAACAGGGCTCCGTGCTGTGCGGCCTCGACGAGCAGGAGCAGATTTTGGACCGCCATACCGGCGTCGGTGAACCAGTAGGGCACCCGCCAGCCTGACGGTCGGTCGAGTCCTCGACCCGACTTGTCGGAGTGTCCGTACCGCTCGACGTAAGCCGATGGGTCGACGAGCACGATGACGACACTCGTCGCTGCGAGGACGTCCGGTTTTCGTTCCGTCCACCACTCGAGTGAGCCGAGTTCTCCGAGAGTTGCCGACACGTCGGAACGAACCAGGAAGTGAACTCCCTGGGAGAATCCGGCTGAGGGAGCTCGGCGGGCCAGGTCGCACCACTCGACGATGTCGTCGGTCGACACGATGTGTTCGGTCCCATCGACAGAGAAGCGGCGTGTCATACGACGCCGGCGAATTACAGATCGCAGACGTTCCGCATCCGAGGGCGTCCGCTGGGACGGATCGTCGTTGGTCAGCTCAGTCGTCCCAACTTCGCCAGATCCTCGGCCATCGTCCATCCGTGAACGATGAGGACGCCCCCTTTGAGATCCGTGACTTCGGAGAACAATTCCGCCACGTCACTCGGGATCTTGTCGGGTTTCGCAGTTTCGTGATCGAGGAAGCCCGAGCGACCCGCCTTCGCCACGACGAAGGTCTTCTCGTCGTACTGGGACTCGACGCCGAATCGTTTCGCAAGGCGGCGCCCCCAGGCCCGCTCCTCGCCGACCGCTCGGTGTCCGGGGCGGGGTATCAATTCCGACAGGTGACGAAAGGCTTCGAGTCCCCCGGCGTCGGCGAAACGGCTGCCGACCACCACGTCCTCGTCGGGGAAGGCCATGAGAGCCCGATGAAAGGCCTCGGCCATCAGACCGCGGAGTGCCTGGTCGCGCTTCGACGTCCGCTTGACGCTGAGCAATCCGATCAGCACACACGGAGTTCCTCCGATGCGTTCGAGGGTCGAAAACGTGAAGCCGTGCAGCTTCGACCCGTCTCGGGCGGTGGTGACGAGGACCCACTCGTCTTTAGCCACGGAAAGAGCTCCGATGTCGAACGAGCCGCCCATGAAGGCCATCTCTTCGAGCTCGGCCTCGGTGAGTGCCATGCTGTCCTTGGTCTCGACATCGAACGCCATTGGTGCGGGCCTCCCCCCTAGTTGCGACGCGGAATCACCCGCTCTCCCCTCCATTGTGCCAAATGGCAGGAGCCGGCGGAAAACCGCAGGCGCCTCGGCGCGCCTCAACGAGACGAACGGACCACGTCGATGCCGAAGGCGACACGCAAGTCGGGTACCACCCGTTCGATCTGTACGGAATATTCGCTTCCGAGTTCGAGGACCTTGTTCGGTCCGACGTGGAGGTACACCGGCGAATCTCCGGGGTGTCGGCGAAGGATGTCGCGTAGCTCGTCGATACGAGAACGTGCGATGGTGTCGAGGGGCAAATCGAGGCGCAATTCGGGCACGCCATCGACCAACCGCAGTGCTTCGACGTCCATCACGCTGAAAGAGAGGCGATCTCCGTCTGTGTTCACTCGGCCTTTGAGAAGGACGACACCGTCCTCGCGGACGAGGTGACCCTGTGCGGCGGCGATTTTGCTGAACATCGTGACTTCGATCGTTCCGTGGAAATCCTCCAAGGTGAGAACGAGCATCTGGTCGCCCCGTCTGGTGGTCTTCTTCTCGAGCTTGGAGACCACTCCCCCGAGAGTGACGATCGTCCCCGACGGAAGTTCCTTCGTGTCGAGGGTTGTGTGGGTCGCCCGTCTCGACAAGGTTCCTTCGTGTCCGACCAGAGGGTGGTCGGTGATGTACAAGCCCATCAGTTCCTTCTCGTACTTGAGTTTCGACTCACGATCGAGGTCGCGGTCAGGAATCTCGATGTCGAGAGAGAACGACGAGTCGGCGTCGTCGATCGAATCGAAAAGACTCAACACACCCTGATCGGCTTCGTGTCGACGCGAGACTGCATCGTCGATGATCGTCTCGAACACCATGAGAAGTCCGAGACGGGAATGACCGAGGACGTCGAACGCCCCGACCTTGATGAACGATTCGATCGTTCGTTTGTTGAGGCAATCCGTCGGAACTCTCATGCAGAAGTCCTGGAAACTGGCGAACGGACCATTGGCCGAACGCTCGTCGACGATCTTGCGACACAGAGCAGAACCGACGCCCTTGATGGCCGATAGACCGAAGGTGACTGTCCGCTCGTCGGGCAATGCGCCGAAATCGACATCGGAGACGTTGACGTCGGGGGGCCGAATCGTGACCTTTTGGCGTCGGGCGTCGGCCAGATATCCGGCGGCCTTGTCGAGGTTGTCCTTGACCGATGTCAGGAGTGCAGCGAAGAACTCGACGGGATAGTTGGCCTTCAAATAAGCGGTCTGATACGTGACCAGCCCGTAGCCAAACGAGTGCGATTTGTTGAACGCGTAGTCGGCGAAGTTCTCGATGATTCCGAACAGATACGTTCCGAGCTCGGAGCCGTAGCCGGTCGTCTCGCAACCGTCCACGAACTTGGAGCGCTCCTTCTCCATGAGTTCGCGTACTTTCTTGCCACACGCCTTGCGCAGGTTGTCGGCTTCGGCGAGCGAATACCCGGCGAATCGCTGAGCGACTCGCATCACGCTCTCCTGGTAGATCATGAGCCCGAAGGTGTCGCCGAGTACTTCGGATGCGTCGGGATGGAAGAAGTCGACTTCTTTTCGGCCGTTCTTTCGGTCGGCGTAGTCGTAGTGCATGTTGACGCCCATGGGGCCGGGCCGATACAGCGCTATCACCGCCGAGACGTCTTCGAACGAGCTCGGAGCCATGGCGCGAAGCAAGGCTTGCATCTGTGGCGATTCGAGCTGAAAGACGCCGGTGCTTTCGCCTCGGCCGAGCAATTCGAAAACAGCTGGATCGTCGAGAGGCACCGAGTCGATGTCGAATTCCGACCGACCGTTCTCACGGATCAGCCTGACCGTGTCGGTGATCACGTCGAGATTTCGTAGGCCGAGGAAGTCCATTTTCAAGAGGCCGAGGTCCTCGACACCGTGCATTTCGTATTGGGTGGTGACGGGGGTGTCGTCGGGTGCTTTCCCCTGCTCGGGTTTGCGCTGAAGCGGCAGGTACTCGGTAAGAGGTTCCTTGGAGATCACCACGGCGGCGGCGTGAATGCCGGTGGATCGTTTCAGCCCCTCCAGGCCTTTGGCGACGTCGATCACCTGCTTGGCCACCGGATCGGACTCGTACATCTGTCGCAACTCGCTCGCCGCTCGGTATCCGTCGACGTACTTCGGGTTCTCCTCCAAGCAGTACTTCAGAGGGGTGTCACGTCCCATGACCAAAGGCGGCATGGCCTTGGCCAGCCGGTCGCCTACAGCGTATTCGTGTCCGAGGACCCGCGCGGCGTCCCGAACGGCGTTACGGGCTTTGATCGTGTTGAACGTGATGATTTGAGCCACGTGATCGCGGCCGTACTTCTCGGACACGTATCGGATCATCTCGTCCCGGTGTCGGGAGTCGAAATCCATGTCGATGTCGGGCATCGAGACGCGGCTCGGATTGAGGAAGCGCTCGAACAGCAAGTCGTAGCGGATCGGATCGATCTCGGTGATTCGAAGCGAATAGGCAACGGCGCACCCGGCGGCCGAACCTCGACCGGGTCCGACTCGAATTCCACGTCGTTTGGCGTAGGCGATCAGGTCCCAGACGATGAGGAAGTAGGAAGCGAACCCCATGTCGACGATCACCTTGAGTTCGTAAGCCAGACGTTCGACTACGGGAGCCGGAAGTTTCTCACCCCAGCGCTCCTTCGCTCCCTCCCACGTCAAGTGTTCGAGGTACGCCGCATCGTCGGCGAAACCCTCTGGCACGGCAAAATTCGGAAGTTGGGGCTTTCCGAACTCGATTTCCAACCCCGCTCGCTCGGCGATCCAGAGCGTGTTGTCGCAAGATTCGGGCACTTCGTCGAAGAGGTGACGCATTTCGGCCGAAGACTTCAAATAGTGCTCGGTTCCGTCGAACTTGAAGCGATTGGGATCGCTCATGAGAGAGGCCGTCTGCACGCACAGCAGTGCGTCGTGTGCCTCGCTGTCGTGACGATGCACGTAGTGGGAGTCGTTGGTCGCAAGGAGAGGGGCGCCGATCGCGCGGGCAATCTCGACGAGTTGTGGATTGGTTCGGATCTGACTGGTCAGTCCGTGATCTTGTAACTCCACGAAAAGGTTGTCGCGACCGAAGATCTCCTGGAGGCGGGCCGCCTTGCCGAGCGCCCCGTCGTAGTCGTCTTTCAGGAGATGTTGAAGGACATGACCCCCGAGACATCCCGTCGTTGCGATGAGACCCTCGCTGTGACGGGCAAGTAGTTCCCAGTCCATACGAGGTTGGTAGTAGTAACCCTCCAGAAACGCCAGGCTGCTCAACTTGATGAGATTGCGATATCCGGTGTCGTTTTCGGCCAGCAAAGTGAGGTGGTAGTAGAGCTTTCCTCCACCTTCGACATCCCCACCCGAATCGTCGAGTCGACCACGCCGGGGCGGGCGTTCGAATCGACTTTCGCCGGCCATGTAGGCCTCGGTTCCGATAATCGGTTTGATGCCCTGGTCGCGACACTCCCGGTAGAAGTCGAGAACGCCGTACATGTTGCCGTGATCGGTCATACCTAGTGCGGGTTGTCCGTCTTGGACAGCTTTGGCAACGAGTTCGTCGAGTTTGGCCGCGCCGTCAAGCATGGAGAACTCGGTGTGAACGTGGAGATGAGTGAACGAATCGACCATTCCTCGCCTCCTCGATTGCCGATCACCTGGACGCCGATGGCGACGCGAACCACAGACGTGTGATTCGCCAGAGTAGCAGTGGCACTCCACGTCGGACTCCTGAGACGTGAGTGACGACCAACCAGTGTGCCGATGCCGGAAGGGTGAGGTCAGAGGTAGATGCCCGGGCGCCGATCCGGAGTCTGGGATCCCGGGTCCTCAGGCCCCCCCGGTCCCAGCCGTCGCATCTGTTCGATCTGCTGTCGGGCCGCCATCTGCTGAGCGAACAAGGTGGCCTGGATACCGTGGAACAAACCTTCCAGCCATCCGACCAACTGCGCCTTCGCAATCCGGAGTTCGGACTCACTCGGGACTTCTGACGAGAACGGCAACGTCAGCATGCGGAGTTCTTCTTGCAGGTCAGGAGACAGAGCCTCGGCCATTTCGACAATGGAACGCTCGTAGATCTCGGCGAGACGTTCACGACTCGGTTCGTCGAGATGGGTCGACCGCACCTCCTCCAGCAGTTGTTTGACCATCGACCCGATTCGCATCACCTTTCCGGGCTCGGTCACCGACTCGGTCAGCGGTTGGGACTCCGTCGAAGACTCCGGTTCCGATGGGGTCGCACCAGGCAGGATCGCATCGGGACTATGAACGACGGGACTCTCGTCGGCTGATGTCACGTCGCCAGTCTGGCCGATGATGCGTACATCCACACGGCAGCTCGGATTCGCACTACTTCAGGTGGTGACGGCGAGAAGGGGCACGAAGAGCTCATCGTCGGTCAACGAGCCATGTCGACACACGAGAGGAAAGTGGCCGGAGTCTTCCGGATCGTCGAACGAGGCTGCGGTGCGAGGGATCAGAGCGACGTCCCCGAGACGTCTTAGGAACGACGCGTTTCCCGATTCGCCGAACCATCCCGACGACACGAGATCATCCCGAGACAGCACCCAAGCGATCGATTCGTAGCGCCGACACGATTCCAAGAGAACGTCGGTACGCCCGTCTCGTGCGTGGAGCCAGCGAAAGCGCCCTTCACCAGATTGATGATCGACGAATCGAAGAACCTCCACATCGAGTTCGACGATGTCGTCACCAGTCTGGACCTGGCCGTGATCGGCGACCACGACGACGGTCGTTCCAGGCGGGACGGAATCGCAAACCCTGCCGACGAGATCGTCAGCCGCTGCGAGCTCGGCGTCGTAGTAGGCGCCGAATCCTCGTTCGTGGGCGATCTTGTCGACCCCGTCGTAGTACGCGTACACGAAGTCGGATCCGTCGTCGAGCGCCTCCGTCACCTCGATCGCGATCGAACTCGGTGAACGCCAGCCGCGCAAGTCGGATCCCGCCAGGTGAGCTTCGGTGAATGCGGTTCCGAGATGTTCGGCCCGGGTGATGACGGGAACTCGTTGGCCGCAGAACGCGGGAACCGGCTGGATCGTCGAGGGTGGAATGTCGTGACGCAAATTGCGACGTTCTCCCCGTCGGCCTCCGAACCAGCTGAGTGTGTTCATGACCGTGCCGTCGACGTCGATGCGATAGCCGAGAATGCCGTGCTGTCTCGGGTCGGCGCCGGTCACCAAAGTAGTGAGAGCCGTCGCAGTTGTGGTCGGCGCCACCGTGGTGAGAACGACCGATTCCATGTCGGTCATTCGAGGGGCAAGGGATCGGTGATCTCGGAGTTGGTTCCAGCCGAGACCGTCGAGCACCAGCATCACGATGCGGTCGGCCCGTTGCAGAGGCTGAGGGAACCAGTTCGGTCGGCGATCGGGCCTGGCCAAAAGGCATCCGGGCACCACCGATCCGAGGCGCGGCGCCGTTCGATCGGGAACCCCAGGAAAGTCCATGACGACAGTCCAGCACACCAGTTAGACCTCAGCTTCCCATCGACGGCCTACGATGAAAGCCGTGCGTGTATCGACCCGTGGTGACTATGCCTGTCGGGCCCTCCTCAGCCTCACGTTGCATGCCGAGGAGGCTGGCCCCACGTCAGTCCGCGACATCGCCGAGCGCACCGGTCTCCCCCAGCCGTACCTCGAACAAATCCTGCTGGCCTTGAAAGGAGCGGGCTTGGTTCGCTCGAAGCGCGGGGTGGGTGGTGGCTACACGCTGGCTCGTCCAGCGGCCGACATTCGTCTGTCCGATATCGTTTCGGCCGTCGACGGACCGATCACTCTCGGTGATTTCGGCGAACCGCACGCTGACGGCGCTTGTGATCACGAAGGGCAATGCGTCCTCTTGGCGATCTGGAAACAAGCTGGTGACCACATGCGTCACCATCTGGACGGTTTCACCTTGGCCGACGTCGCCGCCACCGCCCGTGGAACAGGTCCGTGGCCCGAACCTCTCGAGCACTGAACGAGAGGGTTCCTCAACGCACGGTTCGAGCGATGGAGGCCAATACGCCGTTGACGAACCGGCCCGAATCGTCGGTGCTGAACCTCTTGGCCAACTCGACGGCCTCATCGATCACGACAGCTGTCGGCACGTCTGGTCGATACACCAGTTCGAATGTCGCCAGACGCAACACCAAAAGGTCGAGGATCGGCATCCGGTCGAGACTCCAACCAGTCGCAAACCTCTCGATAGCACCGTCGAGTTCTCCACGGTGTTCCTCGACCCCGTCGACCAGAAGGCGCACGAGAGGCTCGTGAGGAACGATCGCTTCATCGAGAGATTGGCGCGAATCAGTGCCTTTCGTCGCGCCTTCGTAGAGGACGACCAGCGCGGATTCGCGAGCCAGGGAGCGTTCGTCATCGGACGAGACGAGATCAGACACGGGTGATGTACTCACCTGATCGAGTGTCGACCTTGACGCGGTCACCGATCTCGACGAAAAGAGGAACCTGGATGGTCTTGCCAGTTTCCAGCGTCGCCGGCTTGCGGGCTCCAGAAACTCGATCTCCTTGAACTCCCGGTTCGGTTTCGGCAATCGTGAGTTCGACCGAGGCGGCAATTTCAACCGACACGATTTCGTTCCCGTGCAGGGCGATGATGGCGGTCATCGACTCCACCAGGTAATGGGCGGCCTCACCGAGCGCCACCGGCTGAATGTTCATCTGGTCATACGAGTCGGTGTCCATGAACACGTAGTCATCGCCGTCGCGATAAAGGAACTGCATGTCCTTTTTGTCGAGAATGGCCTGCTCCACGCGAATCCCGGCGTTGAACGTCTTCTCGAAGACGTTTCCGGTTCGGACGTTACGCAACTTTGTGCGAACGAAAGCACCACCCTTGCCCGGCTTGACGTGTTGGAATTCGACGACCTGGAAGAGTCCATTGTCGAGTTCGAGGGTGATCCCGTTCTTCAGGTCATTGGTCGTGATGGCAGGCATGTGAGTTCTTTCGGAAACGTTGTGAGGAGTTCAGCGCTGTCCTCACGAACGACCACCAGGTCCTCGATCCGGATACCACCGAGCCCCCTACGATAGAGGCCTGGCTCCACCGTCACGACTTCCCCGGCCCTGAGCACGGCGTCACTCAAGCGGTTGAGGAAGGGCTGCTCGTGGATGTCGAGACCGACCCCGTGTCCGGTTCCGTGCACGAAGTATTCGGCGTCGGTTCCGAGGGCTGTACGACAAGTCAAGTCGACGTCTCGGGCTGCAATTCCGGAACGGACATTCGCCAACCCGATGTGCTGAGCCTCGAGGAGGATCTCGTACCACTTCCCCAGCTCGTCAGGGGGTTCACCGACGAAGAACGTCCTCGTCATGTCGGAGTGGTAGCCATCGACCAAGGCCCCGACGTCGATCACGAGGGAGTCACCCTGACGTAGAGGAGTTCGGGATGGATGATGATGAGGAATCGCCGAATTGACCGTACCGGTCGCGACGATGGTGTCGTACGAGGGACCGTCGGCACCGAGTCGCCGCATGCGGTAGTCGAGCTCGTCGCGGATGTCGCGTTCGGTCGTACCGACGACGATCAGAGGAAGTGTTGCGGACAAGGCCTCGGATGCGATTTCGGCGGCCCGCGTCATCGAAACGAGCTCGTCGGGGTCCTTCACGCGACGCAGGTGACTCGAATCGTGGTGGACGAGTCGCACACCGGCCTCACAGAGGGCGGACCAATGCTCGAACGACAATGTCGACGAGCGACAGCCGACTCGTTCGTGGCCGGTGAGTCGTGCCACGGCCTCGTGCACGGCCGATGGGGTGCCGGCTGTGACGACCTCCACCCCAGAAGCGCTGGACTCCTGAAGTGCTCGCTCGGTGTAGCGCCCATCGGTGAGAAGCGTCGTCGACGAGGAACCCACCAGAAGCCATCCGTTGGAACCGGAGAATCCCGACGCCCATCTGACGTCGGAGCCATCGGTCAAGAGGCACCAGCCGTCGACGTCAGCGCGAAGCGCGTCGAGACGATGTCTCATCGAGATTCGAGCAGGCTGGCGATCGCTCGGACTGCAAGTTCGTATCCGAGAAGTCCGAAACCGGCGATGGAGCCCGAAGCAACGGGAGCGACCACGCTCGTGTGTCGCCACGGTTCTCGCGCGTTGGGTTGCGAAATGTGAACTTCGACGATGGGCCCGTGAAAGGTTGCCAGAGCGTCGTGCAGTGCCCACGAATAGTGAGTGAGAGCACCGGCATTCACGATCATGGCCTGGACCCGTTCTCGGTCCTGGTGGATGCGATCGATGATCTCGCCTTCATGATTCGACTGAAAGGACTCGAGCTGAAGTCCGAGTGACGCAGCAGTGCGAGTCGTCGTTAGGACATAGTCGTCGAGCGTGGCGGATCCATAGATCTCGGGCTCACGTTGGCCGAGAAGGTTCAGGTTCGGGCCATGAACGAGAAGAACTGTGGTCACCCGCTCAAATTAGCGGAGTGTTGCCCGTCATTCAGCCAGGAAATCTCGAAGTGTCTCGTCGACGACCGATGTGGGAACGTCCGGAACTGCCTCGAGACCTCGCGGCCCGTCGAGTACGAAGGTCAAGCCCTGGGTCGCCTTCTTGTCGCGGGCCATCGCAGCCATGAGATCGTCGATCCGTAGTCCTCGGGCCACATCGAAGGACTGACCATCGGCCAGGCCGTACTCTGTGCGAACCACGTGATCGTGGAAATCGACTCGCACGTCGTCGATGCGATCGAGCGACCGTGCCAATCGAGCCGCGAAGAGA
>CBFHWN010000050.1:0-15598 GCA_965659595.1 uncultured Ilumatobacteraceae bacterium
CGACCACGACCCCTCGCCCGTGGCAGATCTCGCACGGATCGGCGAAGGCCGTGAGCAGGCCCTCCCCGATCCTCTTGCGGGTCATCTCCACCAGACCGAGCTCGGAGATCTCGAAAACCTGGGTTCGGGTCTTGTCGCGCGACAGGGCCGAACGGAAGGCATCCACCACCTTCTTGCTGTTCTCCTTGATCTCCATGTCGATGAAGTCGATCACGATGATGCCACCGATATCGCGAAGTCGCAGCTGGCGGGCGATCTCCTCGGCGGCTTCCAGGTTGTTCTGGAAGACCGTCGACTCCAGATTCGAGGTTCCGACGTTGCGCCCGGTGTTCACGTCGATCACCGTCAGAGCTTCGGTGTGCTCGATGATGAGTGAACCACCCGATGGCAACCACACCTTGCGGTCGAGAGCCTTGTGCAGCTGCTCGTGCACCCGATAGTTCTCGCAGAGCGGGAGCGACTCGGAGTCGGGATCGAAGTATTCGACTCGGTCGGCCAATTCGGGGTTGAAGTCCTCCACGTAGGAACGTACGTCCTCGTAGAGCTGGCGATCATCGATGGCCACCCCGCGGTATTCGGCGTTGAACTCTTCGCGGATCACCCGAACGGCGAGCGGTGGCTCGCGATAGAGAAGTGTGGGTCCGTTCGCCTTACGAGCCTTCTCTTCGATGCGATTCCACTGGTCGAGGAGGCGAGTCATGTCGGCCCGCAACTCGTGCTCGGTCGCCGCCTCGGCGGCGGTTCGTACGATGAGGCCGTGTTCGGCGGGCTTCACTCGATCGAGAATCCCGCGTAGGCGTTTGCGCTCGTCGTCGGGAAGGCGCTTCGAGATTCCATACGTCTTCGAGTTGGGAATGAGCACCACGAAGCGACCCGGGAGCGAGACCTCCTGGGTCAGTCGTGCCCCCTTCACCCCGATTGGATTCTTGGTGACCTGACACACGATCAACTGCTTGGCCTTCAAGATGTTCTCGATACGTGGCTGGCTGTCGACGATGTCCTCGGCGTCGTATTGCACGTCACCTCGGTAGAGGACGGCGTTCTTCGGCGTGGCGATATCGACGAAAGCTGCTTCCATACCGGGCAGCACGTTCTGTACCCGTCCCACGTAGATGTTGCCGTGAATCTGCGAGACGTCGTCGGCCGGCCGGCTGACGTAGTGCTCGAGCAGACTGCGACCTTCGAGGACGCCGACTTGAGTCAGGTTGGGTCGCACCTGAACACACATGAAATACCGGCCGATCGGGCGACCGTCGCGCTCCTGGCCGCGACGACGCTCGACGACACCGGTGTCGGAGGATCGAGATTCACCCGCACTACGACCGCGACCCCCGCGTCGACGTCGTCGACTTCCACCCTCGGAGCCGGCCTCCGTCGGCGCTGATCCGCCGGAATTCGTAGATCCTCCACCTGTGTTCCGCTTCGACTTCGGACCTCCTGCTCGCGCTCCACCGGGCATCGTGACCGTCGGCTTGGCCGCCGGCGGAGCCGGTCGAGTGTCACCGATCTGCGGACGACGTACCACGGCCTCGGAACCGGCTTCGGCATCCGGACGGCCTTCGCGTGCCCGCTCGGGAAGTTCGACCTCGTGATCGGAACGCTGTTGACCCGAGCCGTCCTGTCCGTTTTCGTTCGGGCGACCCGACCGAGAACGATTACGGCCGCCACGAGATCCACGGCGTCGCTTCTTACGGGCGGCGTCCGAACTCGGACGCGTCGAGTCAGTCGAGTCGGACGGGGCCGCCGAGTTGTCCGACAGCGGAGCGTTCCGGGCGTCGTTCGAGTCGTCGTTCGAGTGAGTCGTCATGGGTGATGTCCTTTCCGGCGCGTGCGGACACGCGCGGCGCGTCGTCGCGCCCGATCCATTGGTGTGTCCGGATCACCCGCGGCATGGTCAGCCACGGGTCGACTCCCGGACGGAGCACTTCGGCCATTTCGGTTGGCCGTACACCGCGACCAGAGGTCGTGAGGGTCGCTTCGACGAACTGAACGTCCATCGAGAGCAAGAACACGTCGTCGGACCACGACGAGAGGTCACTCGCCGTCGGCCAGTCGTTGGGATCGACGACTCGCAGATCGAGAACTCCGGGACGAACATCGTCACGGCGCCGCTCCCCCTTGCGCTCACGTTCGATCCATATTTCCGGCGAGGCCACGACCGCGTCCACGCGATCGACGATCTCATCGCCCGACGTCCCGTCGATCGCCATGACCCAGGTGGTCGCCGTGACGTCCTCTTGAAGAGTCCAGGACTGCGGAGCGTCGGCATCGACATCGAGCACGTCGATGCCCGGTGGCATGGCGTCGGTCAGCCTCGACCGCAGCCCGGCACCATCGAATGACGCGCCCCTTTCCTCGAGTCGGATGTCGTCGAGTCGGTTGTCGTCGAGGGTCACATCGAACAGTTCGACGATCGACTCGGCTCCGGTGGGAAGAGCCAACCCGAACGAGACCTTGGGGCGCGGTGTGAAACCGGCCGACATGGCCACCGGCACCGAAGCCTTGCGCAAACCCCGCTCCCACAGGCGTGCCATATCGAGGTGGCCGAGAAACCGGACCTTCCCCAACTTGCGATAGCTGACCCGAACTTTCACGGCCGAACTCCCAGGCGAACCGGAACAGCCTCGGGAACCAGGCCGCCGACCGACAGGTCCTGTCCGGTGCCCTGACTACCACCCGCCGGCGGGACCGGCGAGGCAACAACGTGTTCGAGGCCGTCGCCCGTGCACACCCCGCAGTCATAACAGGGCGTCCAACGACAGTCGGGTAGGCCATGTTCGTCGAGTGCTGCTCGCCAGTCCTGCCAGAGGAAGTCGCGATGCAATCCGGCACTGAGGTGCTCCCAGGGCAGAATTTCGTTCTCGTCGCGATGGCGCGTGGTGAACCAGTCGACATCGAGGCCTTCGGCCGCCATCGCATCGGTCCAGCGGTCGAGCCGAAAGAACTCCGACCACTCCTGGAAGGTTCCACCCTCGCGCCAGACGCGTTCGATCACTCGGCCGACCCTGCGGTCACCACGACTCGCCACACCTTCGGCGAGAGAAGCCGCCGGATCGTGCCACTTGACGTGAACTCCGCGCGATGCCGACGAACGAACCAATCCGATCTTGCGACGAAGTTCGTCGACACCGTTCTGACCGAACCACTGGAAGGGAGTGTGCGCCTTTGGAACGAAACCGCCGAGGCTCACCGTGACGTTCGCGCGTGAGGTGTACTTCTTGCCGATCGCCACGCAACCGGCGGCCAATTCGGAAATACCTCGGGTGTCGACGTCGGTCTCAGTGGGCAATCCGGTAAGGAAGTAGAGCTTCATGCGCGACCAGCCATTGGCGTAGGCCGACTCGACCGCTCCGTAGAGATCGGCTTCGGTGATCAATTTGTTGATCACCGTGCGAAGGCGCCACGTGCCCGCCTCAGGAGCAAAAGTGAGTCCACTACGACGCCCGCTCGCGACCTGGGCCGCCAGACCGACGGTGAAGGCATCGACGCGTAACGACGGAAGGCTCACGGTCGGAGCACCGCAGGCCGTGGGATCGGGAACGATCGACGACACGACGCTCTCGACACCGCTGAAGTCGGCCGTCGACAACGATGTGAGCGACACTTCGTTGTAGCCGGTTCGCTCGAGACCGCGGGTGATCATCGTGCGGACCTGTTCGGCCGGCCGCTCACGAACTGGTCGGGTGATCATGCCGGCCTGGCAGAAGCGGCAGCCACGCGTGCACCCGCGAAACACTTCGACGGCCAGACGATCGTGCACGACTTCGGTGAGCGGAGCGAGGGGCCGACGCGGGTAGTCCCATTCGGCAAGATCAGAGACCGTGCGTTTGACGACGAGCGACGGAACGTCGGGGTACTTCGGCGTGATCGACCTGGTGTACTCGCGCTCGTACTCGACGTCGTACATCGACGGCACGTAGACGCCCGGGATCTTCGACAGGGCACGAAGGACTGCTTCTCGAGAACCTTCGGTGCGACCCGAGGCCTTCCATTCGCGCACGACCTCGGTGATCTCGCTCACCACTTCTTCGCCCTCACCAAGAACGGCCACGTCGATGAAGTCGGCCAGAGGTTCGGGGTTGAAGGCCGCGTGCCCACCGACGACTACCAGAGGATCCTCCGGACGACGGCGGCCGGCGTGGACCGGCACACCGGCCAGGTCGATCATGTTGAGGACGTTCGTGTACACAAGCTCAGCCGACAGGTTGAAGGCGACCACGTCGAAATCCGCCGCCGCACGATGGGTGTCGACCGAGAACAGCGGAATCGAACGCTCCCTCATCAGCGCCTCGAGGTCGACCCACGGCGCGTACGTGCGCTCGGCGACGGCGTCGGCGCGCTCGTTCAGGATCTCGTAGAGGATCTGAAGCCCTTGATTCGGCAGGCCGACTTCGTACACATCGGGGTAGGCGAGCAGCCAGGCGACCTTGCCCGGACCATGCCGGGGCTCGATCGCCCCGTCCTCGCACCCGATGTAGCGGGCTGGTTTGCGCACCCTCGCCAACAACGGTTCGACCCGCGTCCAGAGGGATGTCATGACCCTACGAGCCTACCGGCCAGGGTCGGCTCGATCAGCGCATTCGCCGCATGTGCACGCTCTCGACCAGGCCGATCATGATCGAAAAGGCCACGAGAGCCGATCCGCCGTAACTCACGAACGGCAGCGGGACGCCCGTCACCGGCATGATTCCCATGGTCATGCCGATGTTCTGAAAGACGTGCCACAGGATCATTCCGAAGACACCGGCGCAGATGTAGGTACCGAAGGTGTCCTTACTCAGGTGAGCCACGCGCCAAATACGAACCAAAAGGAGTGCGAACAGCAGAATCACCACTCCACCGCCCAACATGCCGAATTGTTCGGCCACGGCCGAGAAGATGAAGTCGCTCTGCTGGACGGGAATGAACTTCCCGTTGGTGAGCGGCGCTTCCAGATAGCCCTTCCCGAACCATCCACCAGTGCCAACCGCACGTTTTGCGAATCGCACCTGCAACACCAGATCCTTCAAGTTGTCGTCTGTCGAGTTCTGGTTGAGGAAGGCCTCGATTCGGCGCAGCTGATAGCGATCGACCACTCCGGCCACCACGGCCGCGGCGACGGTCACCACGGTCAAAAAGGTGATCATCGCGAGGTAGCGCAACTTGGCCCCGGCCATCAAAAAGACGACCAAAGCCCCCACGATGATCACGAAAGCCGATCCGAGGTCGGGCTGCAAGATGATGAGGACGACCGGTGCGCCGACCAGAACCAGACCGCCGATGAATCGGGCGTAGCTGACCGAGTCTTCGCGGATCTCGGCGAGATAAGCCGCCAACACAACGATGACGGCTGGTTTGGCGAACTCGGCCGGCTGGAAGAGAATCGGGCCGAGGTCGAATGACAGGCGCGCTCCCCCGCGCAGAGCCCCCACGGCGAGAACGAGAGCGAGAGCGACGAGGGCACAGCCGTAGAGAAAGAAGGCGCGCTCTCGTAACAACGTGTAGTCGAACGACATCGTGGCCGCCAGAACGATCGCCGAGACGATGGCGAACACCACCTGGCGAACGGTGAACCAGTACGGATCGTCGACCACCTTCCAGAACGTCGCGCTGTAGATCGCGAACGCACCGATCACTGTGAGGAGTACGACCGAGACGATGAGCGACCAATCGATGTTGCGGCTCGGATCACCAGGTCCGGCTCGGAAAGTGCCGAGTCGCGAATCGCTACGTCGCGGTGCAATGGGTGCGACCATCAGTCGCGCCCTCCGTACTGGGACCCGCCGAGACACCGATTGCTCTCGAGTTTCCGATCGGGGGCCGAGCGCGTCGACTCCACGTCGAGCGGATTCGACAACTGAACGTCCGAGGTGTCGACGGCCTCGGCGAGAGCCATGAACATGCACTTCACCACCGGTGCTGCCGCTCGTGATCCGTAACCGGCCTTCTCGAGATACGCCGTGACGGTGAACGGGCGGAACGGATCGAGGCTGAAGGCCCCGAAAGCCGAGGAGTCGTTCCAGGGAAGACTGGCTGCCCCCTGAGCCGTTCCGGTCTTGCCGGCGATGGGGAGATCGTCGTAGGGGTAACTCGCGAAGAGTTTCTCGCCCGTCGTCGAGTGATAACGGTCGCTGTCAACCCCTGGTCCGGTGATCACCCGTTGCAGGCCTTGCACGATCGGGTCTCGATACTCGGGCGGCATTTCGATCGTTCGAATCGGACTGACGCCGGCCAGATCGAGGGTCACCTTCGACTGCGACAGATCGGCAACCCCCGGCACGTCCGAATCCGGTGTCCCCGGTTCGAGGAGCGCAAGGGCGACGAGAGGTCGCAGGACCGAACCTCCGTTGCCGAGTGTTCCGTAGGCCTGCGCCAGCTGAAGAGGTGTCGCGGCCAGCAGACCCTGGCCGATGGCCAACTGCACGTTGTCGCCGACCAAGTAGTTCGGACTCTCACCTTCGGCCAGAACACCGCGTTCGACGAGATCGGCCTTCGATTCCTTGTCGGGGATTCGACCAGCCGACTCATACGGAAGGTCGATTCCTGTACGAGCTCCGAATCCGAAGAGCCGTAGCTCTTCCTGCAAGACCGGCTGGCCACCGCGCTCGGCGAAGATCTGCTCGCCGATCTTGTAGAAAAACGTGTCACTCGAGACTGCAAGGGCATCCTCGACATTGACCGACCCGTAGAAACAGGGATTGTTTCCGCCGCCGCACAGAGCATTTCGATAGACGCACTTGACCACCTGACACGTCGTGGAGTCGATGCTCGTCAACGTGTACGTACCTTGGTCGAGGTATCGGTAGTCGGCCCCGCCGGGCAACTGTCCGGAATCGAGAGCGGCGAACGCAACGAAAGGTTTGAAACTCGAACCGAGGTTGTACTGGCCCTGAATGGCGCGATTCACGAGGATCGACTTGTCGGGATCGTCGTCTCGAGGAAAGATCTGCGCGAACTTGTCGGACGACACTCCGGCGTTGAACCATCGATTGTCGAACGTCGGATACGACGCGAGCGCAAGTAGCTCGCCCGTCGCATGGTTGGAGACGACAACCGAACCAGCTGGCGCCTTCAGGTTCTGGCAATCGGGAAACTGGGGTTTGACGGAGATCTTGTTGGCATCCTTGGCTTGGCAAGTTTCGACGAAACGACGAAGCCGCAGCTGGGTCTCGAGCGCCTGTTCGGCGAACTGCTGGAGATCGAGGTCGATCGCCAACTGGAGATCGTTGCCCGGGGTGGGTTCGACGCGCTCGACAACGCTCAAAATGGCGCCCCGTGAATCGACCTCGTAGCGAACGTAACCAGGGGTTCCCCGCAGGTACGGCTCGAAGATCTTCTCGACTCCGAACTGGCCGACTCTCTCGTTCAGGTCGTAACCGAGATCTCGATATTGCTCCGCCCCTTCGGGCGTGATGGCACCCATGTATCCCACCACGTGTGCCGCAAGCGGCGCATACGGGTAGTCGCGCCGCCACTGGTTGGTCACGTCGACTCCGGGAAAATCCTCCGAGCGCTCGATGAGATAGAGCGCCACGTCTTCGCCAACACCTTCTTTGACCGGCATGGGCAACAACGGGCTGTATCGCCCGCTGTCGTACCGATTCTCGAGGTTGGTGACCGTCACGTCGAGCACCGGCGACAGTCGAGCGAAGAGCTCGAGTCGATCCGCTTCGCGTCGTATGACGTCCCACGCAACGGTGATCGTGAGGATCCGCTCGTTGTCGGCCATGATGCGACCGTCACGATCGAAAATACGCCCGCGCTCGGGAAGAAGGCGAACGGTACGCGTCTTGTTGGCTTCGACTTTTTGTTCGAGCACTGGCGCATCGACCACTTGCAGGAACCACATACGCAGTCCGAGGGCCGAGAACAGCACTGCGGCAATCGTTCCGACGACGGCCAATCGCGTGGAGCGTCGGTCTCCGCTCACAAGAAGATCTCCGGAGGAGGGGCCAGCCGAGCCCGTCGCCGGATCACGAGAGCCCACCGCATGAGCGGCACGGCCGCTGGCGCCAGAAGCGCGTTGAACACGGCGACCACTAGGGCGACTTCGACCACTCGGACCGTGAGCCAACCGTCGACGCCGACCCAGGAGGCGAAAACCGGATGCACGAACGTGGCGAGTGCCGTGGACAGTGCGACGACGATCGATCCGAGCCACCACGGGTGATTGGCCGTCAGCGAATTCACATAACCGGCGACGAATCCGGCGAGTCCGTAGACGAGTGCTGTGAGACCGAGCGGAGTCGACAGCACGAGATCGAACATGGCCCCGAACATGAACCCGACCAACGCGCCGCGTTCAGGCCCTCCCGACACTCCCGCGGCGACCGACAGACACAACATGAGTTGCACGACGACACCGCCGAGAGTCATGTCGGCCAGCAACGTCGTCTGAAGTGCCAACGCGACGAGACCGAGAAGTACGAGCCGCAACACCGGCCGATTCAAGACTTCGATCATTCGTTCACCGCCGGTTGATACAACAGCACACGAACGAAGTTGAGGGACGTCAGGCGGGCCGATAATCGCACTTCCAGGATCGCTCCGGCCGTCCCTGGGCGCTCCACGATCTTCACGACACGGCCGACGACGATGCCACGGGGAGCCAAACTCTTCGATCCACCAGCCGTGATCACGACGGCTCCGACTCTGATTTCTCCGAATCGAGAACTCTGCTCGACGAACTCGACGATCGGCGGCTGATCGGGTCCGCGCCCACGTAGCGCGCCGATTTCGGTGGCCGGCAGATTGTCGATGTCGATAGTCGTCGACGTCTGCGCAGACGGTGGAGCGACGGTGCTCTCGGCAACCGCTGTCACGATCGAGGCGATCGACGTCGACGGAGCAGGAGTGGTGGTCGACTGCCTGCCAGCATCGGGGACGACGGCCAGAGGAACACTCTCGGTCGCGGGAGATCTCGTCGAAGGCGACGTCGACGTCGTTGTCGTCGACGTCGTCGTCGATGTCGACGTCGTCGTCGATGTCGATGTCGTCGTCGATGTCGTCGTCGATGTCGTCGTCGTCGTTGCCTCAGGGATGTTGATGATCTGGACGGGAACGGCGTACGTCGCGTCGTTCACGAGAAGGACGATCGAGCGAGTGGCAAAAACCTGAGTGACCTTTCCCACCAGTCCGCCGGCGTTCACGACGGGCATACCGACGCGTAGCCCGTCGTTCGAACCTTGATTGATCTCGACGGTCTGCGAGAAGTTCGATGGTGCTCCCCCGACGACTTGAGCCGTGATCGACGAGATCTCGATCAGGTCGTCGATCCCGTTCAATGCGAGGAGTTCCTGCGCGTCACGTGCGGTGGCCAACGCCGCGATGAACGCACCTTCTTGTTGATCGACCAGATCTTGGAGGCGCCGATTCTCGGCTTCGAGATCTCCGTAGTCGGTGATTCCACGCCATGCGTTCTCGATCGGACGAGTCGCGACGCGAGCCGACTCCTGGATCGGCTCGAAGACCGTGCCGAATGCGCGGCGGACTCCGTCGACGATCGAATTGCCCTGCAGGTCGAGCGTGATGAGAAGAATCGACGAAAGAGTGAGGAGTGCCAGGGCCCTCCGACGGCTCACCGAGTAGACCGGCACGGGCGATCACCTCCCTCGACGACACGCACCTCAGTCGGCACTGTCCGCCAGCAATCCCCCCATGGCCTCGATGTTCTCGAGTGCTCGACCCGAGCCGATGACCACGGCGTACAGAGGATCAGGGGCGATGTTGATCGGCATACCAGTCTCGTGAGCCATTCGGCGATCGATTCCGGTGAGAAGGGCCCCGCCACCGGACAAGGTGATGCCGGCGTGCATGATGTCGGCCGCCAGTTCGGGGGGTGTCTTGTCGAGAGTCGTCCGGACCACATCGACGATCGAGGCGACCGGTTCGGCGACTGCCTCGCGTACTTGTTCGGTCGACAACGAGATCGTCCGAGGCAGTCCGCTGATGAGGTCACGCCCACGAATGTCGGCGGTCATCTCCTCTTCCATCGGCCACGCCGATCCCATCTGGATCTTGATCTCCTCGGCCGTGCGCTCTCCGATGGCCATGGAGAACTCTTTTTTCAGATACGCCATGATTGCATCGTCCAGTTCGTCGCCGGCGACGCGTAACGACTGCGCCGTCACGATGCCGCCGAGCGAGATCACGGCGACTTCGGTGGTACCTCCGCCGATGTCGACGATCATGTTGCCACTCGGTTCGTGCACGGGGAGGTCGGCCCCGATGGCGGCGGCCATGGGCTCTTCGATGATGTGGACCGGTTTACGGGCTCCGGCGTACTCGGCTGCGTCCTGCACGGCGCGTTGTTCGACACCGGTGATGCCCGACGGCACGCAGATGACCATGCGCGGCTTGCTCCAGCGACTGGTGTGCACCTTTTGAATGAAGTAGCGCAACATCTTCTCGCAGACCTCGAAGTCGGCGATGACGCCGTCTTTCAGGGGTCGAACGGCTCGGATATGGCCGGGGGTACGACCCATCATGCGCTTGGCCTCGTTACCGACGGCGACCGGACGCCCATCGGAGACGTCGAGGGCGACGACCGAAGGTTCGTTCAGGACGACACCGTGCCCACGCACGTACACGAGGGTGTTGGCCGTCCCGAGGTCGATCGCAATGTCACGGCCGAGGGCCAACGGATTGTTCCTGGCCATGGGCCGAAATGTTACAGATTGGGGAAGAAAATCCCGATCTCCCGCTCAGCTGAGGTCAAGGAGTCAGAACCGTGGACGAGGTTCTCCGTGAAGAGAATCCCCAGGTCACCGCGGATGGTCCCGGGGGCCGCAGCGCGGGGATTGGTGGTGCCCATCATCGTGCGCACGACTTCCCACGTGTCTTCGGGCCCTTCCAGGACGAGGGCCACCACCGGCCCGCGCGACATGAAGTCGACGAGGTCGGCGTAGAAACCCTTGCCCACATGCTCTTCGTAATGGCGAGCCAGGGTGTCGGCATCGAGACGGCGCAGATCGAGAGCGACGAGTCGAAGACCCTTGGCTTCGAAGCGACTCAGAATCTCGCCGACGAGACCACGCTCGACGGCATCGGGCTTCAAGAGGACGAGTGTGCGATCGGACATGGCCGGGAACGCTACCGGCCCCGCAGCAGAGCGCGGGCGGCCCCGACGACATACAACGAGCCTGTGACGAGGACTGCATCGTCGGCCGACACGTGGGCGAGAACATGATCGAGCGCCCCTTCGATGTCGCCGATCTCACGAACCTCGTCACAACCGAGCTCACGCGCCGCACGCGCCACCTCGGACGCCGGCAGTCCTCGTGGTGACGGAGCCGTGCAGCACACTACCTGGTCGAAGTCGTCGGCTCGCAAGGCAGCGAGCATCTCGCCCGGATCACGCCCACGTAGGCATCCGACCACGAGGACGCGTCGACCTGCCGGGTCGAAGTCCTGGAAGAACACCGACGCGCACACGTCGGCACCGGCGGGGTTGTGCGCGCCGTCCACGATCACCAGCGGCTGGTGATCGAGGATTTCGAATCGACCGGGCATCTCGACCCCTGCGAAGCCTTCCACCACCACCAACTCCTCGAGCGGCCGAGCGAAGAAGGTCTCGACAGTCGTGAGGGCGACGGCGGCGTTCGTCGCCTGATGATGACCGTGGAGCGGCACCAAGACCTCGGGATAGATAGTGGTGGGGGTCCGCAGTTCGACGAAACGTCCGCCCAGGGCGAGTTCATTCGAACCGACACCGAAGTCGACCTCGCGCACGAGCATGACCGCCGGGTTCGCGTCTCGAAACACGTCGAGCATCTCGGGATCGGTCTCGCCTGTCACGAGAGCCGAGCGAGCCGTGACGATTCCCGACTTCTCACGTGCAATGTGCGCGCGAGTCGGGCCGGCGAACTCGGTGTGATCGAGCCCGATGTTCGTGATCACGGCCACCTCGGCATCGACCACGTTGGTCGCGTCCCACCGCCCGAGAAGACCGACTTCGACAACCGCCACGTCGACTGCTTCGTCGGCGAACCACCGAAACGCCGCCGCCGTACAGGCATCGAAGTAACCCGGCCGTACGCCGGCCACGATTTCAAGATCGGCCACCGCTCCCACCTGGTCGCCGAACACGTCGTCGGAGATCACTACGCCGTCGATGGCCAAGCGTTCGTTGACTTTTTCGAGATGGGGGCTCGTATAGGTGCCGACCTTCAGCCCCGATGCCATGAGCAGCCGCGTCACCATCTGGGCCGTGGACCCCTTGCCATTCGTTCCGGTGATGTGGATCACGGGCGCCGCGTGCTGAGGGTCGCCCATGGTCGAGCAGAGTCGCTCGATCACGTCGAGCGACGGCACCTCGATCCGACCCGTTTTTTCGTACGAGGCGTGGGAGTCGAGATACTCGAGAGCCTGTAGATAATTCATCGACGGAGATTCAACGGGTGAAACTCAACGAAAACGTCAGCTCGCGGCTCGACGCGGTCGCGTCGAACGCACCGAGGCCCGCGGCACGAGAGTGGGCGGCGCTTTGTCGGTGACGGTGCTCGCTTCGATCACGATCTTGGCCACATCGGCCCGGCCAGGAAGCTCGTACATCGTGTCGAGCAATACCTCTTCGAGAATGGCCCGAAGACCTCGGGCGCCCGTGCCGCGCTTCAGGGCAAGATCGGCGATGGCGACCAGCGCATCGTCGGCGATGCCGAGTTCGACGTCTTCGAACTCGAAGAACTTGGCGTACTGCTTGACGAGCGCGTTCTTGGGCTCGACGAGAATTTTCACCAGCGCCTCTTGATCAAGGCTGCGAACTGCACCGACCATGGGGAGACGTCCGACGAACTCGGGTATGAGTCCGAAGGCCAGCAGGTCTTCGGGCAATACCTGTGCAAAGAGTTCACCCGGATCCTTTTCGGCCTGACTGCGCACGGTCGCGTGGAAGCCGACACCTTTGTGACCGATGCGCTGTTCGATGATCTTGTCGAGACCAGCGAATGCACCACCGCAGATGAAGAGCACGTTGGTGGTGTCGATCTGGATGAATTCCTGATGCGGATGCTTGCGGCCGCCCTGCGGAGGCACCGACGCCACTGTGCCTTCCAGAATCTTGAGGAGTGCCTGCTGGACACCTTCACCCGACACATCTCGGGTAATGGACGGGTTTTCGCTCTTACGGGCGATCTTGTCGATCTCGTCGATGTAGATGATCCCGGTTTCAGCCTTCTTCACATCGAAATCGGCGGCCTGAATGAGCTTCAGGAGGATGTTCTCGACGTCCTCACCCACGTAGCCGGCCTCGGTGAGAGCCGTGGCGTCGGCGATGGCGAACGGCACGTTCAACATGCGCGCCAATGTCTGGGCAAGGTGCGTCTTTCCGCAACCGGTGGGACCCAACAACAAGATGTTGCTCTTGGCCAACTCGACGTCGTCGCGCTTCGACAGCGCGTGATCCTTTTGATACTGGATACGTCGATAATGGTTGTACACAGCGACCGACAGGACCTTTTTTGCCTGGGTCTGCCCCACCACGAATTCGTCGAGGAAATCGAGAATCTCACGAGGGTTGGGAAGATCGTCCATCTTCAGATCGGACGCTTCGTTGACTTCCTCTTCGATGATCTCGTTGCAGAGGTCGATGCACTCATCGCAGATGTAGACACCCGGACCGGAGATCAGTTTCTTGACCTGCTTCTGCGACTTGCCGCAGAACGAACACTTCAGGATTTCACCCGTGTCTCCGAATTTCGCCACGTCCGACCTCCTCTCTGCGTGAGCTCACGATGAGCGTGTCTCAGTCTGACCGATTCCAACAGACGTTGTCGGCGATTTGAGTCAAGACCTTGAGCAGAATGGGAAAGAACCTGGTCAGCGAATGGGGCCGGCGCGGTCGACGACACCTCGGGTCGAGATCACGTCGTCGATGATTCCGTAGGCGAGAGCTTCGTCGGCTTCCATCACGAAGTCACGATCGGTGTCGGCGTGGATCCGCTCGATGGGCTGCCCGGTATGGCTCGCCAGAATCTCCTCGAGCAGATCGCGCATACGCATGATCTCCTTGGCGGCGATCTCGAGGTCGGTCACCTGGCCGTAACCCACCTGGCCGTACGGCTGATGGAGCAGAACTCGGCTGTGCGGGAGCGCCAGGCGCTTGCCCTTGGTGCCAGCGGCCAGCAAAACAGCCGCCGCACTCGCCGCCTGCCCGAGGCAGATGGTGGCGATGTCGTTCTTGATGAACTGCATCGTGTCGTAGATCGCGAACAACGCCGTGATGTCGCCGCCCGGGCTGTTGATGTAGATGTTGATGTCCTTGTCGGGGTTCTCGCTCTCCAGATGGATGAGCTGAGCGCACACGAGGTTGGCGATCGTGTCGTCGATCGGCGTGCCGAGGAAGAGGATGTTCTCTTTCAACAACCGGCTGTAGAGGTCGTAGGCCCGTTCCCCGCGGTTGGTCTGCTCGACGACCGTGGGTACGAAATAGTTGTAGGCCTCGAGGTTCATGCGGACTCTCCGTCGTGTTCGTGATCGTGCTGATGATCGCCTTCCGAATGTCCGACGACCGTATCGGAGTCGAGTGCATTGCCGCTCGCGTCGACGTACTCGACGTGGTGAACGAGCCAGTCGAGGGCTTTCGACTTGCCAATTTCGGCCGCCAATTCGACCAAGGCGTCATTGGCCACATAGGCCGCACGCACCTGATCGACCGACACCAAACGGGGCTTCTTCTTCGACCCGGACATCAGTTGCTGACGGATGGCATTTTCGTTGGTCCGCTGAGCAATCCCCGCCAACTCGCTCTCGACGTCGTCCTCGGCGGCCGCGAGTTCTTCGGCGGCCACGACGGCCCGAAGAGCCAGATCGACTTTGGCGGCCTTCACCGACTGCGGGCGAAAAGACTCGACGAAGTCTGCCGGCTCCTGGCCGGTGGCCTGAAGCCACTGTTCGAGGTTCATGCCCTGGGCACTGAACTGCTGCACGACGTTCTGGACCCGACGCTGAAGATCGGCCGACACCATCGACTCCGGGGGATCGATCTCGACCAGTTCGGCGAGACGGTCGGTGACCTTTTCGACAAGATTCTGACGAACCTGATCCCACCGGGCCTGATTCATTCGCTCACGGACTGCTTCACGCCACGAGGCGAGAGTATCGAATCCCTCGACATTGGCTGCGACCCACTCGTCGTCGGCTTCGGGAAGAGACAACTCCTGGACCGCAGACACCTTCACCTTGAAATCGGCCGGTTCTTCGGTGCCGTTCGGCGTGTCGGTGAACGAAAGTTCGGACCCGGTAGCTGCACCCGTCAACTGCTCGTCGAACGTCGGACACACCCAGTTCTTGCCGATCTCGTACGACCAGTCGTCGACAGCGAGCCCGACCACCGGTTCACCGTCGCGGGCACCCACCAGATCGACGGTCACGAAGTCTCCGACAGCTGCCGGACGATCGACGTCGACCAAGGTGCCGAGGCGTCGACGTTCCGCCGTCACGACCTCGTCGATATCGGAGTCGTCGACCTCGACCACGTCGATCTCGACACGCAAACCGGCGTAGCCCGGCACCGTCACGGTGGGACGAATCTCACAGGTCGCAGTGAACGACACCGCCCCGGATTCCTGTCCCCCGATGATCTCGATATCGGGAGTGGCGATGATGTCGACATCGTTCTCGC
>CBFHWN010000051.1:0-15523 GCA_965659595.1 uncultured Ilumatobacteraceae bacterium
GACCATCAGTCGCCGCCACCACAAGAATCGCACCATCGACCTGCGCCGCACCAGTGATCATGTTCTTGATGTAGTCAGCATGACCAGGCATATCAACATGCGCATAATGACGCTTCTCGGTCTCATATTCGATATGAGCAATCGAAATCGTGATACCACGCGCCTTCTCCTCCGGCGCCTTGTCGATCTGATCGAACGGCGTGTACTCCGCCATCCCACGATCCGCCAACGTCTTCGAAATCGCCGCCGTCAACGTCGTCTTCCCATGGTCAATATGACCCATCGTTCCAATATTCACATGAGGCTTCGTACGCTCGAACTTCGCCTTCGACATGGCTGATCTCTTCTTTCTGTGGAGTACCGCGCTGGCGCTCGGCACGTGGTGTCAAGGTTCGGACGGTGCGGACCGCCGAAGCGGACGACCGGGTTGTGGAGGCTAGCAGTGCCGATCGGCACCGCCACCCGAGAGGATCATTCGCCGCGAGACCGCTTCACGATGTCGGTGGCGATGGCCTCGGGGACTTGCTGATAACTGTGGAATTGCATCGTGTACGTGGCTCGACCCTGGGTACGTGACCGCAGGTCGGTCGAGTAACCGAACATTTCCGACAGAGGAATCTGAGCTCGAACGACCTGGGTGTTACCCCGGGCTTCCATACCCTCGATACGGCCACGACGACTGGAGAGGTCTCCCATGACGTCACCCATGTATTCCTCGGGGGTCACGACTTCCACCGCCATGATCGGCTCGAGCAAAACGGGCTTGGCGCTTTCGGCGGCCTTGCGGAACGCTTGCTGGCCGGCGATCTTGAAGGCCATTTCCGAAGAGTCGACGTCGTGGTACTGGCCATCGACCAAGGTGACCTTCACGTCGACCGTCGGGTAGCCAGCGAGCACGCCGTTGTCGAGTGCGCTCTGCAGACCCTGGTTCGTCGGGTTGATGTACTCACGAGGGATGCGACCGCCCGAGATCTTGTCGACGAACTCATAGCCCTTGCCAGGGTTCGGCTCCATGTTGATCTTGACGACGGCGAACTGACCCGAGCCACCCGACTGCTTGATGTGTCGGTACTCGACCTGCTCGACGGTCTTGGTCACGGTTTCGCGATAGGCCACCTGCGGCTTGCCCACCGTGGCGTCGACGTTGAACTCGCGCTGCATGCGGTCGACAAGGATCTCGAGGTGCAACTCGCCCATTCCGGAGATGACGGTCTGACCGGTCTCTTCATCGGAGCGCACACGGAACGTGGGGTCTTCGTCGGACAGCGACTTGAGCGCCTTGCCCAACTTGTCCTGATCGTCCTTGGTCTTCGGCTCGATCGCCACGTGAATGACGGGCTCGGGGAACTCCATCCGCTCGAGGATCACCGGATCGCTGCGGTCGCAAAGGGTGTCACCGGTGGTGGTCTCCTTGAAACCGAGACCGGCCACGATGTCACCGGCCATGGCCACGTCGAGATCCTCACGCTGATTGGCGTGCATGAGCAAGATGCGTCCGAGACGCTCCTTGCGCTCCTTGGTGGAGTTGTAGATCTCGTCACCCTTGTTGACCGCGCCCGAGTAGACGCGGAAGTAGGTGAGCTTGCCAAACGGATCGGACACGATTTTGAAAGCGAGAGCGGCGAACGGAGCGCCTTCTTCGGGACCACGAGTCACGGGCTCCTCGGCCTCACCCGGCTTCACACCTTCGGCCGGCGGAATGTCGAGCGGACTCGGCAGGAAATCGACGACGGCGTCGAGCATCGGCTGGACACCTTTGTTCTTGAACGCCGAACCGCAGAGGATCGGAACGAAGTCGAAGGCGAGAGTGCCCTTTCGGATGGCCCGCTTGATCTCGGCCTCGGTCACGTCCTCGCCGCCGAGGTACTTCTCCATGAACTCGTCGTCACTGGTCGCGATGGTCTCGAGGAGCTGTTCGCGATATTCGTTGGCTTGATCGACCATGTCGGCCGGGATGTCGACTTCGTCCCATTTGGCGCCGAGTTCTTCGTCGCGCCAGATGAGTGCCTTCATCTTCACGAGATCGACGAGACCGGCGAAGGGTTTGTTGCTCTCGGGGCCACCAGCACCGACGGGGAGGTGGAGAACAGCCGTCGTCGCCTCGAGGCGATCTTTCACCATCTGCACCGTGCGGTAGAAGTCGGCGCCGATGCGGTCCATCTTGTTCACGAAGCACATACGCGGGACCTTGTATTTGTTGGCCTGACGCCACACGGTCTCGGTCTGGGGTTCGACGCCCGCCACCGAGTCGAACACTGTGACAGCACCGTCGAGCACGCGAAGTGAACGCTCGACCTCGATGGTGAAGTCGACGTGTCCAGGCGTGTCGATGATGTTGATGCGATGGTTGTTCCAGACGCATGTGGTGGCAGCCGACGTGATGGTGATGCCACGCTCCTGCTCCTGCGCCATGTGGTCCATGGTCGCTGCACCTTCGTGAACTTCACCGATCTTGTAGGTCTTGCCGGTGTAGTACAGGATGCGTTCGGTCGTGGTCGTCTTACCGGCATCGATGTGGGCCATGATGCCGATGTTGCGGGTGCGCTCGAGGGGGAACTCACGCTTTGCCATCGTCGTTACCTTCTGTGTCCGTTCGTTTCGTGGAGGTTGTGTCTGTCGAGAATCGTGGGCCCGACATGATCGCACCCCGGCGCTGAACCGGGGTGCCAAAGGTCGGATGTGTCGCCGTGACGGTCGTGATCACCAGCGATAGTGGGCGAAGGCCTTGTTGGACTCGGCCATCTTTTGCATGTCGTCGCGCTTCTTCACCGACGCACCAAGACCATTGGCGGCGTCGAGCAGTTCGTTGGCGAGGCACTCGGCCATGGTCTTCTCGCGACGAGCCCGGGCGTATTCGACCACCCACCGAATAGCAAGGGTGTTGGCACGACGTGGCTTCACTTCGACCGGAACCTGGTACGTGGCGCCACCGACTCGACGGCTACGCACCTCGAGCGGCGGACGAACGTTGTCGATCGCGCGCTTCAGCGTGGCGATCGGCTCGGCGCCGGTCTTGGTCTCGACCATCTTGAGGGCGTCGTACACGATCTTCTCGGCGACGCTCTTCTTTCCGCGCAGCATGACCTTGTTCATGAGCTGCGTCACGAGCAGCGAGCGGTACACCGGATCGGGGTGGAGTTCTCGGCGGGGGGCGGGTCCCTTACGCGGCATGTCGGTTCACCTGTTCCTTGTCGACGATCGTGATCACTTGACGCGCTTCGCGCCGTAACGGCTACGCGCCTGCTTGCGGTTCTTCACACCGGCTGCGTCGAGCGCGCCGCGAATGACCTTGTAACGAACACCCGGCAGGTCGCGCACACGACCACCACGCACGAGGACGATCGAGTGCTCCTGGAGGTTGTGCCCTTCACCAGGGATGTAGGCCGTGATCTCGACACCACTCGAGAGACGAACACGCGCCACCTTGCGCAGAGCCGAGTTCGGCTTCTTCGGTGTGTTGGTATACACGCGAGTGCAGACGCCGCGACGCTGCGGCGAACCTTTGAGCGCCGGTGTCTTCGACTTGGTGAACTTGGTGCTGCGGCCCTGACGGACCAACTGCTGAATGGTGGGCACTGGAACCTCTTCGTGGTGTCGATGTGGGTGGCCGCCGAAACGGCTCCCGGGACCCTGATCCAGCCGGATCAGGGACCCTGGAATGTTACGAGCGCCCCCCGAACGACGACAACCTGCGAAAAGGCCGGCGTGCGGGGAACGTTCAGGAGTCGGCGGAGCCGGATGAGAAGACGTCGTCCGAGAAGGCGTCACCGGAATCGAGGCGCTCGGCCAAGGTTGCCGGCAGATCGTCGTCGTATCCGCTGTGATAGGTCTCCATCGGGATGTAGTCCGGGGCGTCGATGCCGAAGTCCCGGTAGCGCATCATGCCGGTACCAGCAGGAATGAGCTTGCCGATGATGATGTTCTCCTTCAGACCCATGAGACCGTCCTGGCGGCCCTCGATGGCGTTCTCGGTGAGAACTCGAGTGGTCTCCTGGAACGAAGCGGCCGACAACCAGGAATCGGTGGCCAGCGAGGCCTTCGTGATTCCCATGAGCTCGGGACGACCTTCGGCGGGCTGCTTGCCCTCCTCGACCATCCGGCGGTTGGTGTCGGTGAACGACTTCAGATCCTTGCGATCACCGGGCAGGAAGCCAGTGTCGCCCTGAGCCTGGATGCTCACACGGCGGGTCATCTGACGAACGATCAACTCGATGTGCTTGTCGTGGATCGACACACCCTGGTCGCGGTAAACCTTCTGGACTTCCTCCACGATGTAGAGCTGCGTCTCGCGCACACCCTTGATCTCGAGGAATTCCTTCGGATCGAACGGTCCGTCAGTGATGGGCTCGCCAGCCGTGACTTCCTGGCCGTCGCGCACCGAGATTCGGCTTCCGGTCGGAAGGACGATCTGATGCTCTTCGCCGGCGTCGTCGACGACCGTGACGGGCAGACCCTTTCCTTCGTCCTCTCCGATGCGCACGACACCGCTCGCACGAGCGAGACGGGCCGAACCCTTCGGCGTGCGGGCCTCGAACAATTCGACGACTCGGGGAAGACCACCGGCGATGTCCTTACCGGCCACACCACCGGTGTGGAACGTACGCATGGTGAGCTGAGTTCCGGGCTCACCGATCGACTGGGCGGCGATGACACCCACGGCCTCACCAAGTTCGATGGGTGCACCAGTGGCGAGCGAACGGCCGTAGCACATCGCACACACACCAAGATCGGCGTCGCACGTGAGCACCGAACGCACACGAACACGGTCGATCTTCTCGTCGTCGCGCAACTTCTCCATGAGGTTGTCGTCGACGATGGTGTTGCGAGCCGCAACTGAACCGTCCGACAGGGTCACGTCGACGGCGAGTGCACGTCCGTACAACTTCGTCTCGAGGTACGCGCGACGATTGGCCGTGTCGGGTTGCACGTAATCGATCCACACACCCAGATTGGTACCGCAGTCTTCCTGACGGATGATGAGTTCCTGTGCGACGTCGACGAGCCGGCGGGTGAGATAACCCGAGTCGGCGGTACGAAGAGCAGTGTCGACGAGACCCTTACGGGCGCCCGGAGTGGCGATGAAGTACTCGAGGGTCTCAAGACCTTCACGGAAGTTGCTCTTGATCGGTCGCGGAATCATGTCGCCACGGGGGTTGGCCACGAGACCGCGCATACCGGCGATCTGGCGCATCTGCGTCATGTTTCCACGAGCGCCCGAACCAACCATCATGTCGATGGGATTGAACTTCTGCGCACGGAACGCATCGATCATCACGCGCTGCACGTCGTTGGTGGCATCGGTCCAGATACGGACCTCTTGCTGACGGCGCTCACCGTCGGTGATCACACCGCGCATGAACTGTGTCTCGACCTTGGAGGCCTGCTCTTCGGCGCGATCGAGGATCTCCTTCTTTTCGGCCGGTGTGCGGACGTCGTCGATCGAGACAGTGAGTCCGGACTGCGACGCGTAGCGGTAGCAGATGTCCTTGATGCGGTCGAGAGACTCGGCCACTTCGGCATTGGTGTAGTGATCGGAGAGACGCTCGACGAGGACACCCATCTCAGCCTTCTTGATCGCCTGAGTGATGTTGCCGAAGGTCTCGACATAGGTTGCCGGCAAAGCCTCTTCGAACAGAAGACGGCCGGGAGTTGTCTCGATCTCACGACGATCGTCGCCCGAACCCTGACGAACCTTGATGTGGGCATGGATGTGCACCGAACGCTCTTCGAGGGCTTTCAGCACTTCCCATACGTGACGAAACACGCGACCTTCACCGTTCACACCCGACTCGTCGACTGTGAGATAGAAGGCACCGATGATCATGTCCTGCGTGGGCGTCACGATCGGACGACCCGAGGCCGGAGACAAGATGTTGTTCGCGCTCAGCATGAGGACGCGGGCCTCGGCCTGAGCCTCCGACGACAGCGGCACGTGAACGGCCATCTGGTCGCCGTCGAAGTCGGCGTTGAACGCCACACACACGAGGGGATGGATCTGGATGGCCTTGCCCTCCACCAACACCGGCTCGAACGCCTGGATGCCGAGGCGGTGCAACGTGGGGGCTCGGTTCAAGAGAACCGGATGCTCGCGAATGACTTCTTCGAGAACGTCCCAAACACGCGGGTTCCGACGCTCGACCATACGCTTCGCGCTCTTGATGTTCTGGGCGTATTCGATCTGCACGAGACGCTTCATGACGAAGGGCTTGAAGAGTTCGAGAGCCATGAGCTTCGGCAAGCCGCACTGGTGCAACTTCAAGGTGGGGCCGGCCACGATGACCGAACGACCCGAGTAGTCGACGCGCTTTCCGAGCAGGTTCTGGCGGAAGCGACCCTGCTTGCCCTTCAACATGTCGGAGAGCGACTTCAGCGGACGGTTGCCCGGCCCGGTGACCGGTCGACCGCGACGGCCGTTGTCGAACAATGCGTCGACGGCCTCCTGCAACATGCGCTTTTCGTTGTTGACGATGATCTCGGGAGCTCCGAGACCGAGCAGACGCTCGAGGCGGTTGTTGCGGTTGATCACTCGGCGGTACAGATCGTTCAGGTCGGACGTGGCGAATCGGCCACCGTCGAGCTGGACCATCGGACGAAGTTCCGGCGGAATCACCGGTACGACGTCGAGGATCATGGCCTTCGGATCGTTGATACGGCGGCCGTTCTCGTCGCGCTGGTTGAACGAAGCCACGATCTTGAGACGCTTGATCGCCTTCTGCTTACGCTGCGCGCTGAGCGGCTTGCGACCGTCCTTGGGGTCGATCGCGTCGCGGAGCTTCCGCTCCTCTTCGTCGAAGTCGATGCGATCGATGAGCGACTTGATGGCATCGGCACCGGTGCCACCCTCGAAGTAGTCGCTGTAGCGATCGCGCAGTTCGCGCCACAGACCTTCGTCTTCGATGATCTGACGGGCATGGAGCCCCTTGAACTCGTCCCACGAACGCTTCACGAGATCGAGTTCGGCGTCGTAGCGCTCGCGGATGGCTGCGAGATCGCGGTCGGCCATCTTCTGTACGGCCTTGATCTCGGTGTCCTTGGCGCCGTCCGACTCGAGACGAGCTGCTTCTTTCTCGGCTTCCTTCAGTCGACGATCGATCTCGAGGTTGAGTTCCTTCTCGATCGCCTCGATCTCGCCGATGTATTCGTTCTCGAGACTGTTGAGCTCGTCGTGACGACGCTCCTCGTCGACCCACGTGACGAGGTGGGCGGCGAAGTAGATGACCTTTTCGAGTTGCTTGGCCTTCAGTTCTTCGCGCGGCTCGAGTCCGGCGAGCAAATAGGCCAACCACGACCGGGTGCCGCGCAGGTACCAGATGTGCACAACGGGAGCGGCCAACTCGATGTGGCCCATTCGCTCGCGGCGAACCTTGGATCGGGTGACTTCGACCCCGCACTTCTCGCAGATGATGCCCTTGAAGCGCACGCGCTTGTACTTGCCGCAGGCGCATTCCCAGTCACGAGTTGGTCCGAAGATCTTCTCGCAGAACAGACCGTCGCGCTCTGGGCGCAGTGTTCGGTAGTTGATGGTCTCGGGCTTCTTCACTTCGCCACTCGACCAGTTGCGGATGTGGTCGGCCGTGGCCAGACCGATCCGCAGTTGGTCGAACATGTTCACATCGAGCATTTCGGCGTCTCGCTCTCTCTTCGTTTCGTCACGTACTCAGTAGTCGGGCTCAGTAGTCGGGCTGTTTCAGCGTCGGAAGCTCGCGCGCTCGCGATCGTCCTGATCGCTACCTCGCTCGGGTCGGCTGATGTCGATACCGAGGGACTCGGTGGTTGCGAACAACTCCTCGTCGATCTCTTTCATCTCGATCTCGGAGCCGTCCTTGGCCAACACCTCGACGTTCAGGCACAACGCCTGCATTTCTTTCATGAGCACCTTGAAGCTTTCGGGGATGCCCGGTTCGGGGATGTTCTTGCCCTGAACGATGGCCTCGTACACCTTCACGCGACCGAGAACGTCGTCGGACTTGATGGTGAGCAGTTCCTGCAAGCAGTAGGCGGCTCCGTAGGCCTCGAGGGCCCACACTTCCATCTCGCCGAAACGCTGACCACCGAACTGCGCCTTACCACCGAGCGGCTGCTGGGTGATCATGCTGTACGGACCCGTCGAGCGGGCATGGATCTTGTCGTCGACCAAGTGCGACAACTTCAAGATGTACATGAAGCCGACCATGATCGGGTTGTCGTAGGCCTCACCGGTGCGACCGTTGTAGAGAGTGGTCTTGCCGTCGGACTGAATAAGACGACGTCCGTCAGCAGCCTCGGGGTTGAGGTGAGCGAACACGTCGACGATCGTCGGGTGCTTACCCGACTTCTCGACCTCGTCCCAGTTGGCTCCGTCGAACACCGGCGTCGAGATGAACGTGGCCGGGCTGGTGCTCGGGCGGGTCTTCGACTCGGTGCCGCGAATAGGCGCTTCACCAATGGACCGTTCACCGTCGGTCCAACCCCAACGAGCGGCGTAACCGAGGTGTGCTTCGAGAACCTGTCCGACGTTCATACGGCTCGGAACACCGAGCGGGTTCAAGATGACGTCGACCGGAGTGCCGTCGGCGAGGTAAGGCATGTCTTCTTGAGGAAGGATCTTCGAGATGACGCCCTTGTTGCCGTGACGGCCGGCGAGCTTGTCGCCGACACTGATCTTTCGCTTCTGAGCGACGAGCACCTTCACCATCTGGTTGACACCAGGGTTGAGTTCGCCACCTTCGTCGCGATCGATCACGCTCACGTGAATGACCTTGCCGCTCTCACCGTGCGGAACCTTGAGGGATGTGTCGCGGACTTCACGAGCCTTCTCACCGAAGATGGCGCGCAACAGGCGCTCTTCGGGAGTGAGTTCGGTCTCGCCCTTCGGCGTGACCTTCCCGACCAAAACGTCACCCGGACTGACCTCGGCGCCGACGCGGATCACGCCACGGTCGTCGAGATCACGCAAGATGTCATCTGACAGGTTCGGAATGTCGCGTGTGATCTCTTCCGGACCCAACTTGGTGTCACGAGCGTCGATCACGTATTCGTGAATGTGGATCGACGTGAGCACGTCGTCCTTCACGAGACGATCGGAGAGGATGATCGCGTCTTCGAAGTTGTAACCCTCCCACGGCATGAATGCGATGAGAAGGTTCTTGCCGAGCGCCAGTTCACCGTGATCGGTGCTCGGACCATCGGCAATGAGATCGCCCTTTTTCAACTTCTGACCTTGCACGACACGAGGCACCTGGTTCACACACGTGTTGTGATTCGAACGGCGGAACTTGTGCAAGTGGTACACCCGCTTGCCGAGCGACGAGTACATCACCGTGATCTGAGAACCCGAGACCTCGGTGACCTCACCATCATCGGTGGCAAGAATGAGATCGGCGCCGTCGGAGGCCACCTTGCGTTCGATACCGGTACCGACGTACGGAGCCTCGGTACGAACCAGCGGTACGGCCTGGCGCTGCATGTTCGCGCCCATGAGCGCGCGGTTGGCGTCGTCGTGCTCGAGGAACGGAATGAGAGCCGTGGCAACCGAGACGATCTGCTTCGGCGACACGTCGATGAGGTCGACCTTGTCGGGTTCGACCAGAAGAATGTCGGTGGTCGCGCCGAAGAAGTTCTCGGCTTCGAGCATGCCCTTCAGCTGCTCGAGGCTCGCGGCCTGCGGCGCACGCCGGACGAGGATCTTGTCCTGCACGAAGCTGCCATCGGGGTTGATCGGCGTGTTGGCCTGGGCCACCACGTATTTCTCTTCCTCGTCGGCCGGCATGTAACGAACCTCGTTCGTGACCTTGCCGTTCTTGACCACGCGGTACGGCGTCTCGATGAAGCCGTACTCGTTGACCTTGGCGTAGGTCGACAAAGCGCCGATCAGACCGATGTTCGGACCTTCCGGCGTCTCGATCGGGCACATACGTCCGTAGTGCGAGAAGTGGACGTCACGGACTTCGAATCCGGCGCGCTCACGCGACAGACCGCCGGGGCCGAGGGCCGACAGACGACGACGGTGCGTGAGACCCGACAGCGGATTCACCTGGTCCATGAGCTGCGACAACTGGCTCGTTCCGAAGAACTCCTTGATGGCCGCCGACACTGGACGAATATTGATGAGCGACTGAGGCGTGATGGACTCGACGTCCTGGGTGCTCATGCGCTCGCGTACGACGCGCTCCATACGGGAAAGACCGATGCGCACCTGGTTCTGGATGAGCTCGCCCACCGAACGGATACGACGGTTGGCGAAATGATCCTGATCGTCGAGGCGGTAGCCGGGCTCCTGCTTGACGAGGTGGAGCATGTAGGAGATGGCGGCCAAAACCTCGTTCGGACGCAACACGTTGGTCTCGTTCGGATCGCTCTCCACCGGACGCTTGTTTGGGTCGTCGATGTCGGCCTTGAAGAATTCGCCGGAGGCGCGAGTTCCCTTGCCGAAGATCGAGTCGAGCTTCGCCAGTTCGTCACCGAGCTTGCGGTCGATCTTGTAGCGGCCGACACGCGACAGGTCGTAGCGCTTCGGATCGAAGAAGGCGTTCTTGAAGTAGCCACGCGCCGATTCGAGCGACGGCGGCTCACCCGGGCGGGCACGCTTGTAGATCTCGACCAAAGCCTCGTTCTGCGTGGGAGCAAGCGGACGCTCCTTGTCCCACTGGCCTTCGAGGAAATCGAAGTGCTGGACGAAGCGATCGAGGAAGCCGGGTACGTGCTCCTCGTCGTAACCGAGCGCACGCAACAACGTGAACACGCTCATACGACGCTTGCGGGCCACACGTGTGCCGGCAGTGACGTCCTTGCCCGGCTTCTGCTCGACGTCGAACTCGAGCCATTCACCACGTTGCGGGTGGATGGTGCCCTTGACGAGCTGATGCTTCGACAAGTTACGCAGGCGATACCGCTCACCCGCTTCGAAGATCACACCGGGGCTGCGGACGAGCTGCGACACCACGACGCGCTCGGTGCCGTTCACGATGAAAGTGCCCTTTTCGGTCATCATCGGGAAGTCACCCATGAACACGAGCTGTTCACGAATCTCACCGGTTGCGCGGTTGCTGAAACGAGCCCGCACCAGGATCGACGACTGGTAGGTGTGGCCCTTCTCGCGACACTCCTCCACCGTGAACTTCGGCGGCGGGCTCAGCATCTCGTCGTCGGGGTCGTATTCGAGTTCGAGACGCAAGTTGCCCGAAAAGTCTTCGATCGGCGAAATATCGCGGAAGGTCTCCGCGAGTCCGGCCTTCAAGAAGTGCTGGAAACTCCGACGCTGGATGTCGAGGAGATCGGGCATCTCCAGTCGCTCGTCGAGATTGGCGAACGAGTAACGCTCGCGTGATGTCGATCGTGTAGCCACGATGCACTCCTTGGTTAGCGGTCGATTCGGTCAGCGGTCAGAAAGCAAAAGAGCGGGCGCGTCGAGGACGATCGAGGGGACAATCCCGGGGACGACAAAGCAGACAGGCGACGCACGGCAACGGACGAGACTACCCCTCAGGGGCGCAAGCCTCCAACCGCCACCAGCACTTTTGTACTGGGCGGGTATCCGTTGGGGCGAAACGGTAGGCCTCTCGACCGGCCCGGTCAAGCACCTCCGGCCTCATCGTCGATACCAAGGAGCCCACCCAGGCTGGAGGCGCGAACGAGCCCGGGGTTTCCCCCGGGCTCGGTTCACATCGTCCCTGTTGAGGGGCTGTTTACTTGACTTCGACCGTGGCGCCGGACTCTTCGAGCTTGGCCTTGGCCTTCTCGGCATCGTCCTTGCTGACCTTCTCGAGGACGGGCTTCGGGGCGCCATCGACCATGTCCTTGGCCTCCTTGAGGCCGAGGTTGGTGAGCTCGCGCACGACCTTGATGACCTGGATCTTCTGGGCACCAGCGTCGGCGAGGATGACGTCGAACTCGTCCTGCTCCTCGGCTGCGGCGGCCGGGGCGGCTCCACCCGCTCCACCGGCCACAGCGGCCACGGCCACCGGGGCAGCGGCGGTCACGCCGAACTTCTCTTCGAAGGCGTCGAGCAGTTCCTTCAGCTCGATGACGGTCAGGGCGGCGATGCCGTCCAGGATCTGATCCTTGGTGAGTGACATGGGTTTTTCTCCTTGAAATCTGTTGTGAATGTCTTGTTGAACGATTGATGTGATGTCCGGTGACGGATCACCGGGGGAACGGACTCAGGCAGCAGCCTTCTGATCGACAAGCGCCTTCAAGCCGTAGGCCATGTTGCGAGGCAGAGCCTGCAAGAGACCGGCGGTCTTGACGAGCGGGGCCTGAATGGCGCCAGCGAGCTGGGCCAACAGAACCTCGCGCGGCGGCAAGTCGGCCAGGGCTTCGACGTCCTTTGCGCTCAGAGCCGCGCCACTGATGGCGCCGCCCTTGACCACGAGCAACGAATTCGTCTTTGCGAACTCGCGCAGGACCTTGGCAACTGCTGCTGCGTCTCCGTTCACGAAGGTGAGGGCGCTCGGACCGACCAGCAAGTCGACCAGAGCCTCGTTGCCTGTCTGCTCGGCGGCCAGACGAGCAAGGGTGTTCTTGTACACCTTGTGCTCGCCACCGGCATCGCGCAGTGCACGACGCAGGTCGGCCAGGTTGCCCACGGTCAGACCGCGGTACTCCGACACGAACACCGTGCTGACTGACGACAACTTGCCAGCGATCTCGCTGACGGTCGCCACCTTCTCGGGACGGGGATTCTCCACGTGTTTCCTCCTTTCGCTTCGACTCGGGGCTCGCAGATGCGGGCACCACGAGGAGCGAAAGGGCTCCGTGCAGTCTCCGCCTCGGTTGGCGAACCTGGCGGTTCTTTCACCACGGATGTGGACCGACTGTCTCTGGCAAGCAATGAATTGTGTGGAAAACGCTAGCGGTGGGAACGCGAACTCCCACCGATGGCGAGATCAGGTGATCAGACCGTTTCGGGACGGAGGCGGTTGAGGTCGACCTTGACTCCTGGGCCCATCGTCGACGACACCGAGATCTTCTTCAGGTATTTGCCCTTGGCCGATGCCGGCTTGGCTCGCTGGATCTCGTCGATCACCGCACGGAAGTTGGCTTCGATCTGCTCGATCGAGAAGCTCACCTTGCCCAGCTGCACGTGCACGTTTCCGTAACGGTCAGTGCGGTATTCGACCTTCCCGCCCTTGAACTCACCGACGGCGCGGCCGACGTCCTGAGTGACGGTGCCGGTCTTGGGGTTGGGCATGAGGCCACGCGGACCGAGCACACGACCGAGTCGACCGACGAGCGGCATCATGTCGGGGGTGGCGATGGCGAGGTCGAAGGCGAAGTTGCCCTTTTCGATCTCGGCGGCCAGGTCGTCGGCACCGACCAAGTCGGCTCCGGCCTGACGAGCTTCCTCAGCCGCATCACCTGAAGCGAAAACGGCGATGCGCAGGTTTTTACCCGTGCCCGACGGAAGGGCAACGGTGCCGCGGACAGCCTGCTCAGCCTTACGCGGATCGACACCCAGACGAATGGCGACTTCCACCGTCTCGTCGAACTTGGCCGAGGCCATCGACTTCACGAGCGACAGCGCCTCGGTGGGCGCGAACTGTGCATCACGGTCGTAACGCTTGACCGCATCGGCGTACTTCTTACCGGACATGTTGTCTCCCTCTCCGATCTCCTCGATCGGGTGTTCGTGTCGGCCGGGTGAGGTCTTCCCGGTCCAGACGTGTTGCTATGAGAACTGATTACTTGACGACGAGTCCCATGGAACGCGCAGTTCCGCGGACCTGCTGCTTCGCCGCTTCGAGGTCGTAGGCGTTGAGGTCGGGCATCTTGATCTTGGCGACTTCTTCGATGTCGGCTTCGGTCACCGAACCGGCCACAGCCTTGCCAGGAGTCTGGCTGGCCTTCTCGAGGCCGGCCTTTTGACGCAACAGCACCGGGGTGGGCGGGGTCTTCAAGATGAAGGTGAACGTACGATCTTCAAAGATGCTGATCTCGACCGGGATGATGGTGCCGACCTGGCTCTCGGTCGCAGCGTTGTACGCCTTGACGAAATCCATGATGGCCACACCATGCGGTCCGAGCGCGGTACCGACCGGCGGGGCCGGAGTGGCCTTGCCAGCAGGAATTTGAATCTTGACGATCGCAGTGAGTTTCTTCTTCGCCATGGGGCGTGCCTTTCGTGTGACGGTACCGATCAGAGTTTGGCGACCTGGCTGAAGTCCATCTCCACCATGGTCTCGCGACCGAAGATGTTCACCAGCACCTTGAGCTTCATGTGGTCAGCATTGATTTCGGCCACTTGACCGGAGAAGTCGGCGAACGGACCTTCTTTGACCCGTACGCTCTGGCCGACTTCGTATTCGAGCTTGGGCTTGCGACGAGCGGCCTGTTCCTGGCCGTCTCCCTTGGCCGACAAGAAGGTGTCGACTTCACGACGTGAGAGCGGAGTGGGCTTCTGTCCCTTCTGGCTCTGGCCGACGAACCCGGTGATACCCGGAGTGTTTCGGACGCAGTACCAGCTCTCGTCGTCCATCATGCAACGCACGAGGATGTAACCCGGGAAGACCTTCTTCTGCACGGTCTGCTTCCGGCCGCCCTTGAACTCGACCACCTCTTCCATGGGGACGACCACGTCGAAGATTCGGTCTTCCATGTTCATCGACTGGACACGGGCGTTCAGATTGCCGACGACCTTTTTCTCGTAGCCAGCTTGCGTGTGCACAACGAACCACTGCCCGGGAAGGTTCCACGGGTGGATCGGGGCATCGACCTCATCGTCGCCGTCGACGTCGGCATCGAATTCATCGCCTGCTTCGTCGACCAGACCGGAGGACTCGGTATTGGACGTGAGATCGAACACGGCCACCTCATCGGTGGACGCGTCGTTCGAGGTCAGGTCGTGGTTCAGCGAATCGGTCATGATCAGTTCTCGTAGAGCCAGTCGGTCAGGAAACCAAAGAGGGTATCGGCGCCACCGATGACTGCGGTGAAGAGGGCCACGGTCACCAGGACGACCAGGGAGTACTTGCGGATCTCCGGCCACTTCGGCCAGGCCACCTTGTTCATCTCTTCTTTGACTTCCCGCATGTACTGGGCGGGCGAGGTGCGATCGTCCTTGGTGCGGCGCGTCGGAGCCTGACGAGTGGGGTTCCCCTTCTCGTCGACTTGACCCATCTTCTTCAGGGTCCTCTTCTGTTCTCGATTCAGATCCATCGACATGTGGTACCGCTCGCTTCTCGTTGACTCAGTGGGTGATCTGTGCAGGGCAGGAGGGACTCGAACCCCCGACCGTCGGTTTTGGAGACCGATGCTCTACCAACTGAGCTACTGCCCTCTGGCGCCAGCCGGAGCTAGCGCGTCTCCTTGTGCGTCGTGTGCTTGCGATCGTGACTGCAGTACTTCTTCATCTCGATGCGCTCGCGATCGTTGATCTTCGACTTCATCGTGATGTAGTTGCGCCGCTTGCACTCCGTGCACTCGAGTGTGATCTTGATGCGCTTGTCGTTCTTGGGCATGGCCCTCTCCTGTTCAGAATGAAGACTGAAGGATCACTTCAGGATCTTGGTGACTCGGCCCGCACCCACGGTACGACCACCCTCACGAA
>CBFHWN010000052.1:0-15094 GCA_965659595.1 uncultured Ilumatobacteraceae bacterium
CGAATCCCCCGCGAGACGACGATCACGACTGTGGCTCCCCCTCCACCCGCCGATGACGGTCTCGGCCCAGTCGTTAGCCTGGAGCCGTGTCGAGAACGTTCCGTCAGTGCGTCGCCGGTGTGGTGATGACAGCTCTCACGATCTCGGCGTGCGGCTCGTCGTCCGACGGTGTCGAATCGGTACTCCTCGACGAACCGGGCGAGTACCAAGAGCCCGGGATCGCTGTCAATCAGCCGGTACGAGGCAACCTCTTCGAAACCGCTGTCGTCCGCGGCTCCGACGGATCCGATTTCGACGTGGCCGAACTCCTTGGTCGTCCGATGATCGTCAACTTCTGGTTCTCGGCGTGTCCGCCGTGTAAGCGTGAAATGCCGGCTATTGAAGAGGCGCATCTCTTGTTCGGCGACTCGGTGTCATTCGTCGGGGTGAATCCGGTCGACTCCGAGAAGCGGATGGTCGACTTCGCCGCCGACATCGGTGTCACCTACACGTTGCTCAGCGACCCAGACAGCGAGCTGATGGTGGCCAACGGAATCGCCGCCTTCCCCACCACTCTCTTCGTCGATGCCAATGGCGTGGTAGTCGAACAGATCTCGGGCGAGGTCACCATCGACATGCTCAGCCAGGTCATCGAAGGTCTCGTCTCGTGACCGGTGCATTGTTGGCTGCCACGAGCGATCGTCTCTGGCTCAGTTTCGGAAGTGGATTGCTCGCCGCCGTGAATCCGTGCGGTTTCGTTCTCCTCCCCACCTATCTCATGTACTACCTCGGCCTCACGGGGCGTCCCGGTGACACTCAATCGTCCGATGGCGCAGTGTCGCGCGCTCTGGTCGTCAGCTTGTCGCTCTCGGCCGGATTCATGTCGGTGTTCCTGGTGGTCGGATCGATCAGCCGACTCTTCACCGACTGGATCAATCAGAACGCCAAGTACGTGTCGCTCGTGATCGGATTGGCTCTGGTCGCTCTCGGTGTCGCCATGCTGTTCGGATACCGACTTCCACTCACCACTCCCAAACTCGACGTCGGTGGCCGCTCCAAGGATCGAACCGTGCTCTCGATGTTCCTCTTCGGAGTCGCCTACGCCGTGGCGTCGATCGGATGCACCATCGGCCCCTTCTCGGCCACGGTGCTCGGCACGATCGACACGTCGGGATTCGCCGCCGGTCTCGTGGCCATCGTGTTGTACGGCGGCGCGATGTCGCTGCTCGTCACCGCACTCACAGTGTCGTTGGCGGTCGCCCAAGGTGGGTTGCTGAAGATCTTGCGCAAGGGAATGACCTACGTCGAAGTGGGATCAGCGGTCGTCATGATCCTGTCGGGCCTATATCTCGCGTGGTACTGGTTCAACGACATCCGAGAAAAGTACGACGACGAGATCACGGGCAACGTCATCGGCTGGCAGGAGTCGCTGGCCAACTGGATCGATGGAAATCGAAGCAGCCTCGCCGTGGTGTTCGGTGCAGTGATGATCGCCGCCGTGTCCACCACGATCGTCCACCGGCGCCGGCACAGTCACTGACATGTCTCGCTTCCGCAATCTTCTCGCTCATCCCGATGTCGATGAGGTCTGCATACTCCGCAACCATGACGTGGCGCGTGAACGACGTATCGGCTTCATGGCCTATCACGGTGGTGGCCTCGAGGCCATGACCGACGTCATCGCCCGTGAGGCGGCCGACGAATCAGGAGTCAGCTACTACGGCGTCCACCAACCACCGGGTATGGAAGATCACATCCCATCCATCGACGTCTCCCCCGAGCATTCACCGGCTCTCACCTCGTTCATCGATCACGTCCATACCGTGATCACGATTCACGGATATGGTCGACGCGGACTCTTCTCGTCGCTTCTCGTAGGAGGCCGACATCGCGAATTCGCCGAACACATCGGAGAACATCTTCGGAGCCATTTGCCGGCCTATTCGATCGTCACCGATATCGAGGCGATTCCGAACGAGTTGCGAGGGATGCATTCGCGTAATCCGGTGAATCTGCCACCGGGAGCCGGCGTACAGATCGAGCTGCCACCACGCGTTCGAGGATCTAGCCCCCTGTGGTGGGACTGGGAAGGCCCTGGTGTCACTCCCCACACCCGATCACTCATCGATGCACTCGCTGCCGCATCCTCGACGTGGATCAGGGGTTGAGGCGAGTGATCGACCAAGAATTCGTCGGAGCGGGCGTGTAGCGAAAGCGGTCGTGCAGCCGACTCGGTCGACCTTGCCAAAATTCGAACTCCTCGGGAACGAGGCGCCATCCACCCCAGTGCGGAGGCCGCTGCACTTCACCCGGAAATCGTGCGTCCATTTCCTCCACCTGACGTTCCAACTCGGAGCGGCCGGCAAGGGGTCGACTCTGTTCCGATGCCCACGCGCCGATCTGGCTGTCGCGAGGGCGTGACGCGAAGTAGGCGTCGCTCTCGTCAGTGTTCAGCACTTCCACACGTCCACGCACGCGCACCTGACGATGCAAGTCGAGCCACGGGAACACCAGCGAAGCGACCGGGCGCTCGGCCAGTTCCCGCCCCTTCACGCTCTCGTAGTTGCCGTAGAACGCAACACCGTTCTCATCGACACCACGAGCCAACACCACCCGCGCATCGGGCACTCCGTCGACACCGATGGTTCCGAGCACCATCGCGTTCGGTTCGGTGACACCGGCTTCCACGGCATCGGCATACCACCGGTGCCACATGGCAATCGGGGACGGATCGAGATCGTCGAGATCGAGACCGGCCGTCTCGTATTGGACGCGCCGATCACGCACGTGGTCGTCGTGGCGACCGTTCGCTCGCTCCGACATCGATTCAGACCGTGATGCGCTCGAGGCCGCGCATGTACGGCCGCAAAATCTCGGGGACGATCACACTGCCGTCGGACTGACGGAAGTTCTCGACGATGGCTGCCCACACACGTGGCACGGCCAACGCCGAACCGTTCAAAGTGTGAGCGATCTCGGTGCCCTTCTGGCCGGCGCGACGGAAACGGATGTCGGCGCGACGCGCCTGATAGTCGGCGAACCAACTCACCGACGACACCTCGAGCCAGGCATCACACCCGGGCGCGTACACCTCGATGTCGAAACTGCGGTGGTGACTCTGACCCATGTCGCCGGTGCAGATCTCGATGATGCGATAGGGCAATCCGAGCGAGGCGATGGTTCCTTCGGCGCGGTCGACGAGTTCGGTGAGCAGAGCCGGCGACTGCTCAGGTGTGGCCAGAGCCAGGATCTCGACCTTGTCGAATTCGTGAGAGCGCAACATGCCACGTGTATCGCGGCCTGCCGAACCGGCTTCACGTCGGTAGCACGAGGTGTAGGCCATGAGTCGAAGCGGCAGTTGAGCCTCGTCGACCACTTCGCCGGCGTACATCGAGGTGAGGGGCACCTCGGCAGTCGGGATCATCCAGAGGTCGTCACGTTCGATCGCGTAGGCGTCGTCGGCGAACTTGGGCAGGTGTCCGGTGGCCGTGAGCGTGGCAGTACTCACCATGGTGGGCGGACGAACCTCCTCGAACACGTCGGCGTTGCGGTCGAGGGCCAACTGACAGAGTGCTCGGGCCAACGCTGCACCCGCGCCGCGCTGCATCGTGAACATCGAGGCGGCGATCTTGGTCGCCCGCTCGCTGTCGAGGATGCCGAGTTCGGCCGCCGTCTCCCAATGGGGAACCCGCTGATGATCGGCGAAAGATCCAGGCATCTGCATAGGACCCTTCACCAACGGGTTCTCGTGGTCTCCTTCACCGTCGGGAACATCGGGATGCGGAAGATTCGGGATACGAAGAAGAACCTCACGAAGTTCGGTCTGGACGTCGTCGGCCTGCGCCGCCAAGGCATGCTCTTCGGCTCCGAGTACTCGACTCTCGGCCTGTACCGCCTCGGCAGCTGCCTCATCGCCCGAACGCTTGGCCTGACCCACCGCTTTCGAGAGCTCGTTGACCTTGGCGCGGATGTCGTCGCGACGGGTGGAGATCTGACGGGCCTGGACGTCGAGGGCAATTGCCGCGTCGAGTTGCTCGAGCAGGTCGGGTTTGTGGCGACGGGCGAGTGAGGCCCGAACTCCCTCGGGATCGGTGCGCAGGAGCCGAACGTCGATCACAGGAACAAGAGGTTACCGTCCACCCTCCGAGCGAATCGGTGTCGATTCGTCGGCGACCACCCGGCACTAGCCTCGACCGAGTGAGTTCGGGAGCCGCGTCCACCACTTCTCTTGGTTCTCGCATCGTTTCGGGCTCCATCGACGACGTGGTCGAGGTCCACGATCTGATCGTTCGCTACGGCCGCGGAGACCGGTCCGTGCTCGCTGTCGACGGTGTGTCGTTCTCGGCCCGGGCTGGTCAGGTGACGGCCGTGCTCGGACCGAACGGAGCCGGCAAGACGAGCACCATCGAAGTGTGTGAAGGACTACGCCGTCGGTCCGCAGGAGAGGTGCGAGTCCTCGGGCTCGATCCAGCCGGTTCTCGTCGCGATCGACATGCTCTCGCTCGTCGTGTCGGCCTCATGCTGCAGGAGGGTGGGGTGTACCCATCGGCCCGACCAATCGACGTGATGCGTCAGTACTGCGGAATCCACCGAGTGTCCGACTCGGGAACTCCCCGAGAACTCCTCGAACTGGTCGGCCTCACCGACCGGGCTCGCACCTCGTGGCGGCGCCTATCGGGCGGTGAGAAGCAACGCCTGTCGCTCGCCATGGCTCTGGTGGGTCGGCCCGACGTGGTGTTCCTCGACGAGCCCACCAGTGGTGTCGACGTCAACGGGCGCGACACCATTCGGTCGATCATCACTGCGCTCACCGAACGAGGATGCGGCGTGATTCTGGCCACCCACGAACTCGACGAAGCCGAACGGATCGCCGATCGAGTGGTGATCTTCGACAAGGGCAAGGTTCTCGTGGAAGGAACCCTCGACGATGTTCGACGAGCTCGACAGGCGGTTCGATTGCGCACAGTTCGTCCACTCATGTTGGGCGACATGCCGTCGAACATCGGTGACTGGCTCGTGGAGGTCGAACCCGGTCATTACACGATCGACGACGCGCCCCAAGGGCTGGTGGCCGCTCTCGCCGTGTGGCTGAGCGAGCACGGAATCGACGTGATCGAACTGCGGGCCGGTGTCGCCAGCCTCGAAGACGTGTTCAAGAAACTCACCGGAGAGTCGACGTGAGTGGTCCGCTGCGCGCCCAACTCGGAGCCGAACTGCGCATCTTGTCGCGTAACGGCGAGCAATTGCTGTTGACGATCGTCATTCCCGTCCTCGTCCTCGTGTTCTTCGGAATCACCGACGTGTTGCCGAGCTCACTCGACGATCACATGGATTTTCTCACCCCGGGTGTGATCGCACTCGCCGTCATGAGCACGGCAATGGTGAGCCTCGGCATCGCCACCGGATTCGAACGCGGCTACCAGGTTCTGAAGCGACTGGGCCCCACTCCGCTCGGGCGACCGCGGTGGCTTCTCGCCAAGATCCTCACGGTGCTCGTGGTCGAGATCGTGCAACTCGTGGTTCTCGTACCAGTGGCGATCAGTCTCGGCTGGGGCGCCGACCATGCGTCGTGGGGTCTCGCCATCGGTGCCGTCGCCCTCGGGACCTTCGCCTTCGGTGGCCTCGGACTCGTCATCGCCGGTCGTCTCCGGGCCGAGATCAATCTGGCCGCCCAAAATAGCCTCTACGTCGTGCTGCTCCTCCTCGGTGGCATGGTGATCCCGTTCGACGAATTGCCGGGTCCGCTGGCCGACATCAGCCCCTATCTGCCATCAGGCGCCCTCGCCGACGTCATGCGCGACACCTTGGTCAGCGCGTCCACTCAGGCGTCCACGTCGTGGATCGTGCTCGGATCCTGGGCCGTGGCGGCTCCGGTGGTCGCCGCTCTCACGTTCCGTTGGGAATGACTCGAATCAGTCCCGATCAGGTTCGCGAGCCGGAGCCGTCTCGGCGAAAGCCTTCTCGACGTCAGCTGTCGTGAGCTGTTTACGGACATAGGCAGATTCGTTCTCGGCGCGGAACGTCTTGGCGAACTTCTGCACGAAGAGAACACCGATGATCGTCCAGAGGAATACGGCGCCACCCAACTTCATGATCGCTCCAGCGATCTGCTGATCGTCGGTCACCGAGACTCCCCACACCCGCCACGGGATGTTGTAGTGCTTGTACACCACGCCTTCGGCGAAGGTGAGCCAACCGGCCGGCACGGTGGCCACCACACTGTTCATGAAGAGATAGATCATCTTGCCCATTGGTGAGATGTGGAACTCGGGGAACGGGCCGCACACGGGAATCCACATGATGATGGCCGTCGTCACGAGGAGCACGTGCACTGCGTAGTGCAGGGGTCCGTTCGACACCGATGCATTCACCACACCGGGCACGTGACTCACCATGACGGCAACATTGAACACGAGAGCCGCCCGCACCGGGTGCGCCATGAACTTCACGAAACGGTACAGGCCCCTGTCACCGACCAGGATGCGGACGAACCATTCAGGTGTAGCCAAGACGACCAACGGCGGCATGAAATAGGTCAGGGCCATGTGTTGGAACATGTGCACCGAATAGAGGTATTCCTCGGCGATGTCGTGGATCGGCCAGTCGCTCGACAACCACAGGATGACGATTCCGGCGGCGAACGCCGTCTTCTGCCCTCTGGTCACGACGGTTCCACCGGGTCCGACCGCACGCGGTCCGATCACTCGAACCATGTAGATATACGCGACCAGAAGAAATCCGACCAGCAACCACACTTCGACGTGTTGCTGGAAGCGCCAGGGATCGACCGCCAGCACCGACATGGAAACCTCCTACGACATGAAGAACTTGAAAGTCGCCAATGCCCCCACATAGACGGCGATGGCCAACAAGAGCCCCGAGTAGAAGAGATAGCTGAACAACTTGTTGTCGAACTTCAAATGCATGAAGTACGAGACCACGATCACGAACTTCACGATCATCAGCACGAGGAGAGTCGGAAGGAACAGTGGGCCGAAGTCGACGTAGTAGGTTGACACCTCGATGGCCGTGAGAACGGCCAGGATGATGGCGATGACGATGTACTGCTTGTCGGACGCGCCGTGGCCTTCACCGTGTTCGGTAGATCCGTGCGTTGCGTGTTCGGTGACTGTGCTCATGATCAATCCTTCGTAGCGGCCGATCAGGCCGGAATGAGGTAGACGAGGGTGAAGATGATGATCCAGACCACGTCGACGAAGTGCCAGTAGAGACCGATCATCTCGACTGTCTCGGCCTTGCTGCCCGGAATGCGGTTGCGGCGCACCATACCCACGAGCGCCATCAACATGATGATGCCGACGGTGACGTGTACACCGTGGAAACCTGTCAACGTGTAGAAGCTCGATCCGAAGAGGCTCGTCGTGAAGCCCAATCCTTCTCGGTAAAAGGCCGTGAACTCGTACACCTGACCACCCACGAAGGTTGCTCCGAGGATCGCCGTGACAGTGAGCCACAGATTGGTGTTGCGGTCGTCCTGACGGTTGGCAGCCGACACCGCGAGCACCATGGTGAGGGAACTCATGAGTAGAACGAAAGAGCTCACCGAGGTGAACGGAATGTCATAGATCTGATCGGGCTGAGGACCCTCTCCGACACGACCCTTGTAGAGCATGTACGTAGAGATCAGACCGCCGAACAGTAGACACTCGGACCCGAGGAAGATCCACATGCCGAGCTTGTTGTTCGACAAGCCAGTAGTGGTGTGGTGAGCGCCGTGATCGGCGCCGTGAGCGACAGCGGTGTCAGCCAAGGGGTGCCAACTCCTTCGTGGAACCGCCGCCCTCTTCGGGTGCCGGTGGATCGAAATCGTCATCAGGCGCCGTGGCCGGTTCCATGGCCCAACCGAACATGGCGAGCAACAGGAATGCGGCACCGACCGCCATGAGCATACGGTTGTAGATGAGCCCGTAACAGATGATCGGGAGGGCGAGCGCCACGAGGATCGGCCAATACGAACGCGACGGCATGTGAATGTGCTCGTCGGGGTGGGCACTCATGTCGGCCACGACCTCCTCAGCCGTCGCCACCTGCTTGATTTCGTGCGTTGTTGCATCCTGTGCGTACTTGCGGTGGAAGAACTCGTCGAGGTGGTCGACCGTGGGAATGGAGTCAAAGTTGTGCTCGACGGGCGGATTCGACGTCATCCACTCGAGGGAACGGGCGTCCCACGGATCGAGCGGCGCAATGGCCACCTTCTTCGACTTGTGCGTGTACACCACGTTGATGATGAAGAAGAGGATGCCGAGCGACAAGATCAACGACCCCATCGACGCCACGAAGTTCCAGAATCCGAGGTTGAAGAAACCTTCACCGGCTCGAGCCTCCGTCCAGACTTGCATACGGCGAGGCTGACCCTGCAGACCGAGGATATGCATCGGACCAAAGGTCATGTTCATACCGATGACCATGAGCCAGAAGTTCCACTTACCCAACTTTTCGTTCAGCTGCTTGCGGAACATCTTCGGCCACCAGTAATAGAAGCCGGCGAACAAGCCGAAGATTGCCCCACCGAACAACACGTAATGGAAGTGGGCGACGATGTAGTAGGTGTCGGTCTGCTGAGTGTCACTCGGTGCAACCGAGTGTGTGACGCCCGAGAGACCACCGATGGTGAACTGCACCACGAGGCCGATGGCGAACAGCATGGGGGTCGCGAAGGTGAGCTTGCCACCCCACATGGTCATGACCCAGTTCACGATCTTCACACCCGTGGGTACTGCGATGGCCATGGTGGCGAGGGAGAACACCGCAACCGACACCGGGCCAAGTCCGCTGGAGAACATGTGGTGAGCCCACACGCCCCAGCCGACGAAACCGATGGCGGCACCCGAGAGGGCGACGATCGGATAACCGAACAGAGGCTTTTTCGAGAACACCGGGATGATCTCCGACACGATGCCGAACGACGGCAGGATGAGGATGTACACCTCGGGATGTCCGAAGATCCAGAAGAGGTGCTGCCAGAGCAGCGGATCGGCACCGGCGGCCACATCGAAGAACGTGGCGTCGAAGGAGCGCTGGAACGACAGGAGGAAGAGCGCCACGGTGATGACCGGGATGGCGAAGAGCAGAAGGAACTGCACGACGAGAACCATCCACGTGAAGATCGGCATGCGCATGAGCTTCATACCCGGGGCCCGCATGTTGAGAATGGTCACGATCAGGTTGATCGAACCGGTGAGTGACGCAATACCCGTGATCTGCAGACCCAGCACCCAGAAGTCGATGCCGTGGGTCGGCGAGAACAGAGTGCTGGAGTTGGGGGCATACATGAACCATCCGCCGTCGGCGGCACCGCCGAGGAACCAGGACGTGTTGAGAAAGATTCCACCGAACAGGAAGCACCAGAAGCCGAAGGCGTTGATACGTGGGAAGGCCACGTCTCGCGCTCCGATCTGAAGTGGGATGAAGTAGTTGGCGAAAGCGGCCGCCATGGGCATCACGAACAGGAACACCATGGTGGTGGCATGCATCGTGAACATCTGGTTGTACTGATCGGCGCTCAGAACCTTGCCTTCCGGGCCCATGAGCTGAAGGCGGATCAGCACTGCTTCGAGACCACCGACGATGAAGAAGAAAAAGGCGGAGACTCCGTACATGATGCCGAGCTTCTTGTGATCGACGGTGACGAGCCAGTCCTTCCACGACGAAGTGGCGGCCGGACGCTTGAAGACACCGAGAGCTTCGCTCGGCTTCACCACGGTGGGTGCGCCGGCGACTGCGACCTCGGCGGAGGGACGTTCGATGATGGCCATCTCAGTGTTCTCCTGTCACTTCAGTTCGAGTAGGTAGGCGACGAGGGCGTCGATCTGATCTTCGGTGAGACCGAGAGCCGGCATGCCGCGGTACTTGCCGTCGGTCTCCTGCAACTTGGTCGGGTCGGCGTACATGGGCTTCTTCTCCGGCGCATTGCGGAGCCATTCACGCAGATCTTTCTGATTGAGGCAAGGCTCCGACACACCCGCGAGATACTTGGCGCCGAACTCTTCGGGGGCTGCATTCCAGACGTCTTCACGGCAAGCCGGCGTCAGCAGATCCCATGAGGCTCCGGCGAAGGTATTGCGAGTCATGAGATGGGTGAGGTTCGGTGCAGCACCCGACACCACGTACTGCTCGGGGGCCGACACGATGAGCGAACCATCGGAATTGGCGAGACCGTTCACCTGATGACAACGGGCGCACTGCGCGATGAAGACCGACTCTCCTTCGGCGGCCAGAGTTCCCTCCGCCGGCGGGGTGTACGACGACAGCTGGTTAGCGACCCAAGCATCGAAGTCGGGCCGGGACAGAACCACCGTTTCCATGCGCATGTAGGCGTGGGACAGGCCACAGAACTCGGTGCACTGTCCGGCGTAGATCCCGGGTTGCGAGGCCTCGAGTCGGAGCGGGTGCACACGACCCGGAACGCTGTCCTTCTTGCCGTTCAACTTCGGGATCCAGTACGAATGGATCACGTCACGACTGGTGACTCGAAGAAGCACCTTGGTGTCCTCCGGGATGACCAACTGACCCGACGTGACGATCGGTGCTGCGACGCCATAGCGATCGGCGTTGTCGCCGTTGGCCGGATAGTCGTACTCCCACCACCACTGCTGGCCGGTGACGTTGACGATCATTTCGGTGTCGTCGGTCTTGGCCAAGTCGAAAATGGTGCTGGCCGTCGGAATGGCCACACCGATGAGAATGAGGACCGGGATCACCGTCAACGTGATCTCGAGGGCCGGCTTGCCATGCGTCTGTTCGGGGATGCTCTGACCGCGATCGCGGTAGCGGAACACCGCCCAACCGACGGCAAGAAACACGATGACGCCGACGATGCCCGCCACCAAGAACACGGGCTGCTGAAGGTTGTCGATCTTCTCGGCATTGGCACCGGCCGGTTGCCAGGTGTCCTGCGGAGCGTCCTTCGCGCAACCGGCCAGGGCGACAAGCCCGACTCCGGTGGCCGCCAGGGTCCATAGACGTCGACGAGGGGTCGTCTTCACGGGATCTCCATGTCGTTCGTTGTCGTTCATGATTTTCGCATTCATCACGGCACCACCACTGTCAGGCGAGCCGTCTCGACACCGGGAACAGTGATGGTGAACGGCTCGTCGCTGGCAAAGGAGGGTCGGGGAGCCAACACGGTGACCGACTGCTGGCCACCCTTTTCGACCTTGCTAGTGCACGACTGGAGAGGGATTTCCTTCTCGACGCCGCCACCGAGATCTTCGACGACCTTGCCGTACGACACGACCATGCGACGTGCCTCGTCGGTGTCGTTCACGAAAAGGATGGTCGACGGATTGGCTCGCTGGATGTAGACCTCGGACTGCAAACCTTCGTAACCGGCGACTTCAGCGATCAACTGACCATCACGCAAAGTCACGGTCGCAAGCACGTTGCTCTTGGCGCCCACTGAGCGAGACGCCTTCTTGTCGGAGTAGGCCTTTTCGGCGGTGCAACCACGATCACGATACGGGTCTTCGGCCGAGTACTCGACGAGCTGTTCACGCTCGCCGTCGAGCGCAGTGGCCACACCGGCACCGGCCAATGCAACGAGCACAACCGCCGACATGGCGCCGACGACGCGACGGCTCACGTTGCGACGCACGGCGATGACTGAGCCCACAGCGAGAACGACGGCCGATGCAACGGCGAACACGAGCGTGCCGGCCGACTTGTCGAGAGCCAGCATGAGTCGAGAGAACGACAGGACGATGACAGCGAGCAACAGTGCGCCAGCCACCGGCAACTCGAGCGGATGCACGAGGTAGTCGCGAATCTTGTTGTTGTAGACCGAGTCGGCCGAGCCGCGCTCCGACCAGTTCTGGATCATCCATTCGCCGAGCATGGCGAGAGTGAGGGCTACGCCAACCTTGAAGATTCCCGGAGACGAGATGAGCCCGACCACGAGCACACCGACCGAGATCGCCGTACCGAGTGGCCACAGGCTCGCCCGCGGCGAGCGGTTGGTCGCGGCGGCCGTTGCATGAGCCGCCGTATCGGTCGAGAGAACGTGTCCGTCGCGCACGAACGAGGCGATCGAACCGGCGAACGCCAGTGCCACGGCCAAGAAGAAAAGAGCGATGGCGCCGAGCGCGCTGTTGCCCGAGATCATCCAGAGGATGGCACCAACGAGCGAACCCGCCGCGAGGCCGTAGAAGAGTTTGGAGCTGGTGGTGATCACGTCCGCATCCTCACTTCTGCACGTAGACGACGAACCAGACCGCTGTGAAGGCGGCGGTGATGAAGTACCAATAAAGAGCGTTGGCCGACACGATCGACACGTCGGAGTTGCCGCGACCGAGATAGCGGAAGGCGGCGACCGCCGTGTACACGAGGCCGGCGATCACCAGAAACGCCATGGTTCCGGTGAGCGCGTAGAACATCGAGTGGAAAGCTCCGTCGCGAACACCGACGCCCATCTGCGTCCAGATGAAGATCTGGGCATTCAGGGCCGCAAGGCCCATGAGCATCGTCATCCCGAGCGCCATACCGGCGTGCTGGCGATCGTCGCGCTTGGCGGAGTACACGGCCCACTGCGCCATGACGCACACCACGCAGAAGGCGATGAGCATCATGTTGGCGGCGACTTCGGGAACCACGACGTCGGCCGGCATCCAGTCCTTGATGGCACCGCGTCGCTCGGAGAAGCGAGTGGGCGCATCGGCACGAAACTGTGACCACACGGCGATCATGCCGCCGATGAGCATCACGCCGGCGGCCGACGCGAGTCCGGTACCGACGAACAGTTGCCGACGAGGTGCCGGTTGCGGAGCGGGGGGCAGCGCGTGCATCAGCCAACCTTCCCTGAAGTGTTCTTCATGTCTGCGAGCGGATGATCGGAACCGACGACGATGACGTCGGAGAAGTTGTCGGCCGGAGGCGGCGACGACGTCGCCCATTCGAGCGTGGTGCCGTCCCACGGATCGTCACCGGCGACGTCGCCCGTCGTGAAGCTTCGAGCCGCCAGAGCGACGAAGGCCAGCGCCGCCAACAGCATCAGAGCGAACCCTGCGGTGGTGAGCAGGTTCCAGAACTCCTGCGGACCGCCGTAGGCGAATCCATCGAGAGCACCGGCGGGTTGATCGGCGAATCCGGCAATCATGTAAGGAATCGAACCGAGAACCGTGGCCACGAAAGCGAGCAAAGCGAGCGGAATGGCCGCTTTGTCGGAGATCGTGCGTCCCCACAGTTTCGGGCCCCAAAAGCAGAGGGCACCGAAGGCGAGCATCGCCGTTCCGAAGGTGACGGCCACGTACGAACCTGCTTCGTAGATCGTGCCGCCAAGGCTGGCGTCGTCGATCGCATACAGGACGTGTGAGGCCGCGCCGAGCAGGATCATGAGGAGTCCGAGCACACCGAACACGAGCGGGGCGGCAACTCGAGGCTTGACGGACTTCAGAGTGAGCAGTGCCGTCGCGAGAACACCGAGCAATCCGAGGAGCGGCACGAGGTTCAACAGGGCGAACGGCAACAAGTCGGCGATCTTGGTGCCGATGCCGCTGAAGAATCCGTCGCCGTCCCACCGAAGAGTGACAGTCGAGTGCACGATCGCAGTGAGGACGGCGACACCGACCACACCCACGGCCACGTTGCCTGCTGCACGCTGAGCAAGACGAGTGCGACCCATGACGGGCACCATGTCGAGAACGAACCCGAGAACCGGAATGGCGAGGACGTAGGTGAACGGCTGCGACAACGACCAGCCGACCCAGTCGCCGATGCCGTAGTTGCCCCCAAAACCGGCGCGGGCGTAGCGGTGGTCGACGTAGAGGTAGACGGTGGTTCCGATAAGAGCCGGAACAGCCATCAACAACGTGACGGCACCCACGAGAGAGGCCCACGAGAACATCGGGGCCCGCAACAGGCCCATACCCGGAGCGCGAGACGTGAGTGCAGTGACTGCCACCGACAATGACACCATGCCGAGGCCGAGATACATGACCACGGTGCTCGCCAGGTAGAGGTCGACCATCTCAGCTTCGCCGCCGCCCGGACCACCGTTGCCGATGATCGACGCAATTGCGAGACCGAGACCAGTGAGCCACATCCAGAAGCCGGCGGCGGCTGTTCGAGAAAAAGCCAGTGAACGCGCACCGAGTTGAAGTGGCACGACGGCCACGACCAAACCGATGACGATCGGCACGACACCGCCGTAGGTGAGAAGTAGACGAGCAGCGGAGAGGATCTGCGACGCGGCACCGTCGTCGAGTAATTGGTAACCCTCGGCGTCGATGCGCTCGAAGGCGACCAACACTGCGAGGACGAGGCCGCCGAGGAAACCGGCGAGGCCTGAACCGATGAAGAGTCGGCCGACGATCTTGTGATCAGCGGTCGTGAGCCAGGACGCCACTGCAGACGTGGAGGCCGACTCGGGTACCGACTGCGTTTGGATAGAGGTCATTCCACTGGGCTCGCTTCACACGCGATGGGGCGGCCGAGGCCACCCGATCAGTTTGTTTGGTTGGACGAAATCCGCCTCCGACATTACCCACTTTCCCCTGATCAGGCCTAAATCCCGACCATTCACAAAGGCACACGAACGGGTGTCACATGAGCCAAGCACATCGACACCTGTCACGGTTTACAGGCCGTGTTCCACGAACACGTCGACGGCCATCGCCACGAACAGAACCGTCACGTAGGTGATGGAGAAAGCGAACAGCTTCATCGAGTGCGCCGGGGTCGGCTGGCGGCCGAGCCGTACGGCTCCGACGATGAACAACAGGTTCACCACGATGGCGGTGACCAGGTAGATCGGCCCAAGACTCGCAACGGGACCCAAGGCGATCGTCGTCACGGCTAGAACCACCGTGTACCCGACCATGTGGCGGACCGTCTCCTCGAGGCTGGCCACACTCGGCAACATCGGGACCGAGGCTGCTCGGTAGTCATCGGCATGCCGGATCGCCAGCGCCCAAAAATGGGGCGGAGTCCATAGGAAAATGGCAATGAACAGGAGAAGTGGCTCCCACGACAGACTGTTCTGCACTGCCGCCCAGCCCACCAGGACCGGGACGGCACCAGCGGCCCCTCCAATGACGATGTTTTGGCGGCTCGTCCGCTTCAACCACAGCGTGTAAACGAACACGTAGAAGAGGGTGGCCGA
>CBFHWN010000053.1:0-14562 GCA_965659595.1 uncultured Ilumatobacteraceae bacterium
ACGTGCAGCACGATGATCGTGTCGCTGCGATTTCCGCCCGTTTCGGTGGTGTCGCCGATTCCGCCGTAGTCGATGCTCCCCGGATCGGCGCCTTCGCGGGTGTCGCTTCCGACCAGTAGGTAATTGACGAACGAACTCTGGCTGTCGGTCATCACGCCGTCGAGTGCGCCGACACGTTCAACGCTCGCCTCCTGTTGACGTGTGGCGACGAAGAGTCCGACCGCCGACACGATCAGGAAGAACACTCCGAGGGTGACGACGTTCAATCCGGGCGCGATGCGCTGGCGAGGGCGGCGTTCCGTCACGCTCCGAAGTTAGTTGTCCGCACGTGCACGACGTCGCCAACTGCGAATCGATGCGTCACACCGCAGCGATCGAGAACGACGAGGCGACCGTCGGCTTCCACGTCGAGCGCGCGACCTTCCACAGTCTCGGTTGCGTTCACTTCCACACGCACTTCACGCCCGAGTGTTCCGAGGCGACTCCGGTATTCCTCGTGCAGTTGGGTGGCCGGCCAGGTCATCACGTCGTCGAGGTGATGAAGGAGAGCCCGACACATGTCGCCCACGTCGACCGGTCGACCACCGGCCTCGTGCGACAACGACGTGGCGTCGTCGGGCGCCCAGTTCACGTTGAGTCCGAGACCGACGATCACGAAGCTCGGCCGAGAATCCGAGATCGGACCGGCCTGGGCCAAGATCCCGGCCATTTTGCGTGTGCCGTCGGCCCCGAGCAGATCGTTCGGCCATTTGAGCGACGGCTCGATCCCAGCCACCGCCACACACGCTCGTGCGGCGGCCACGGCCACCGCGTGCACGAGGGTGCCCGGATCGTCGGGAACCTCACGAAAAAGCAGGCTGACCAGGAGGTTCTCCCCCACTGGAGCCTCCCAACGGCGGTCGAGACGACCCTTTCCGGCCGTCTGATGATCGGCCCGCAGCGCCGTGCGATCGGAAGCTCCGGCCTCGGCCATGGCCCACAGGTCGGCGTTCGTGCTGCCGGTGGCCGGCACGTGATGCAGGATCCAGTGGCCGACGACCTGGGGTGTCGGGTCACCGAGAGTGGCGTCACCTGGTTCCATGGACCAACATTGTCACTTGTGTCGGCCAAAGTGACCCCCAAACCCCTGACGAAAATCCTGATCGCCAATCGAGGTGAGATCGCCGTCCGGGTCATCCGGGCCGCTCGCGAGATGGGCATCGCCACCGTGGCGGTGTACTCCGAGCTCGATCGCAACGCCCTCCACGTGCGTCTGGCCGACGAGGCCTACGCCCTCGGGGGTCAGACGGCGGCCGAGAGTTACCTGAACACCGAGGCCATCCTCGACGCCATTCGCACGAGCGGCGCCGACGGTGTGCACCCCGGGTACGGATTCTTCTCCGAGAACGCCGACTTCGCCGACGCCATCACCGAAATGGGCGTGGCCTTCATCGGACCTCCCGGTGACGCCATCCGTGAGATGGGCGACAAGGTGTCGAGCCGTAAGGCCGCGTTGCGCGGTGGCGCTCCGATCGTGCCGGGTACGACCGAGTTCGTCACCACGGCCGATGAGATCCGTAAGTTCGGTGAAGACTTCGGTTGGCCGATTGCCATCAAGGCGGCCTTCGGCGGCGGTGGTCGCGGTATGAAAGTTGTGAAGAGCGCAGCCGACGTGCAAGAAGCCATGGATTCGGCGCAGCGCGAAGCCAAGGCTTTCTTCGGCCGTGACGAGATCTACGTCGAGAAGTACCTCACGTGGCCGCGCCACGTGGAGGTGCAGTTGGTAGGTGATCAGCACGGCAACTACGTGTGGGTGAGCACACGTGACTGCTCGGCGCAGCGTCGCCACCAGAAGCTCGTGGAAGAAGCTCCGGCTCCGGCCCTGCCCGACGGCGTGGAAGACGCCATGGGCGAAGCAGCCGTGAAGGCCGCCAAGGCAGTGGGCTATTTCAACGCTGGCACCGTGGAATTCATCTATCAGGACGGCGAGTTCTTCTTCCTCGAGATGAACACCCGTCTGCAGGTGGAGCATCCGGTCACCGAAGTGATCACCGGTATCGATCTCGTCGAATGGCAGATCCGCGTGGCTGGTGGCGAGAAGTTGCCGATGACGCAGAAGCAGGTGGCGGCCCGCCGTTACGGACACGGCATCGAGATTCGCATCAACGCCGAGAATCCGGCCGGCGGCAAGTTCCTGCCCTCCCCTGGCCCCATCACCAAGTTGTCGACGTCCGACGGTTTCGGTGTGCGTTTCGACTCGGGTTACGAAGCCGGCGACGAGATCAGCCAGTACTACGACAACCTCGTCGGCAAGCTCATCGTGTGGGGCAAGGATCGTCCGACGGCGATCGCTCGCACCATCCGCGCTCTCGAAGAGATGGTCGTGGAAGGTGTGGCCACCACGATTCCGGCCGACATCGCCATCTTGCGCCATCCCGATTTCGCAGCGGTCACGCACTCCACCAAGTGGGTGGAAGAAGTGCTCGATCTGTCTGGTGTCGAAGCTCCGGTCGCACCGGCTGCCGGTGACGACGAAGCACCTCTCGTACGTCGTAACACCACGGTCGAAGTGAACGGCAAGCGTTTCGACGTCGCGATGTGGGTGCCCGATCAGCCGATGGTGGCGGTGGCCGGTGGCGCCAAGGCCGCCAAGAAACCGGCTCGCGCGTCGTCGGGTGGTGGAGCCGCCGGTGGCGGTTCGGGTGAGGTGGCCGCCCCCATGCAGGGCACCATCGTGAAGGTTCTGGTGGAAGTGGGCGCCACGGTAGAGGCCGGTCAGGCCGTCGTGGTGCTCGAAGCCATGAAGATGGAGAACCAGATTCAGGCCGACAAGGCCGGCACGGTGAAAGAAGTGAAAGTCGCAGCCGGTGACACCGTCGGCGGTGGCGACGTCCTCGTCGTCATCGAATAGCGATGACGCCCGACGAGCTCGTCGATCGTGAACTGATCCGCGATCTCGTCCAGCGTTACGCCCGCGGCGTCGACCGACGCGACTTCGACCTCGTGCGGTCGTGCTATCACCCTGATGCGATCGACGAGCACGGCCCGTATCGCGGCGGTGTGGACGGTTTCATCGAGTTCCTGCGCGAGCAATTGGCCCGTTGGTCGGTCACGCAACACGTGATCGGCAACAGCCTGATCGAATTCGACGGCAATCGTGCTCACGCGGAGACGTACGCCGTGGCGTATCACCGCACCCAGGTCGTGCCCGATCGTCCGGTGCGCGATCTCACGGCCGGCTGTCGATACGTCGACGTGATGGAGAAGCGCGACGGCGCGTGGGGTATCGTGCATCGAGTAGTGGTGATGGACTGGTCACGACTCGACGACGTCGACCCCCGCTCGGTCGATCCGAACGACGGTTACGAGCGCGGGTCTCACTTCCCTGACGACTATTCGTATCGCATCATGCGAAAGGAAAGTCGACGCCCGTCTTGATCGCGTCCTGCAAGGCGTCGATCAGGGTTGCGATGTCGCTCCAGTCGGGGTTCCCCGGGTTGACGAACGGCGGCGTGAGCCCCACCGATTCCTGGATGTTCACCCCTGACCGAAGGCGATCGGCCAAGAACGCGAATTCGTCGGTCGACAGTGAGGTGCGGACCGAGTCGCGCATCACCCGGGCCAGATCGGGGAATTTCAGCAGCACCTCCGAACCAGTGGTCTGGGCGGCCAGTTGTTCGAGAAGGTGCCGCTGGCGTCCCATGCGGCTGTAGTCGCTGTCGGCCGCCCGCGATCGCACGTATCCGAGGGCGAGGGTTCCGTCGAGTTCGACTTCACCCGGGCCGATCAGGTCGGGATAGCGATACTTCGCCCCCGGCACGTTGCCGGGCATCGGAATGCGCTTGTCGAGGGTGACGGTCACTCCACCGAGCGCGTCGATGAGGTCGAGGAAACCTTGCATGTTCACGAGCACGTAGTCGTGAATGGTGACCTCCATCGAGTGGGCGATACCCGTTGCGAGGGCCACCGCTTCGGGAGCCAGCGCACCGCGCAAATACTGCCCGGCGATGTCGGGGTGCGAGTACACGTACGGGTACACCGCGTTGGCCAGATCGTCGAAACCGCGCGGGAATTCGTCGTGCATGGGTGAACCGTCGGGGAATTCGAGACCCCGCAAGTTGCGAGGAATCGAGATCATGGCGATGCGTCCCGAATCACGATGGACCGACACCAGGATCATGGTGTCGGTACGCAACGCCCAACGACCCGGACCTTCGTCGCCGCCGAGCAAGAGGATGTTGTGGAACTCGTCCCCTTCGTCGACCGTGTTGCTGTTTACGAAAGCCAAGGGCTCCGATCCACCGGAGGTGACGAACACGTCGTTGATCACGTCGGTGAGTTGATCGGCGCGCACGACCGAGAATCCGGCCGGGAAAGCAACGACGAGAGTGCCCACCACCGCCACGAGTGATGCGAGACGTTTGCTCGTTCCGGGCCGTCGACTGTTGATCACCTCCATCACCGACACCAGTCGCGACACCACGAACAACGCGCACACGATCTGGACGATCAGCAGGATGGTGGTGTCGAGAACCAGACTCGTGATGCGATCACGACGGACGTAACCCACGACGACTGCGGCAACGGGAAGCAGCACACCCGTGAAGAGAAGCAACCATGAGAGGAATCGCCGCCGTAGGAACGACGGGGCTCCGGGAAGAACGAGAGCCATGACGACGGCACGGGTCGGTCCGCGGTTCTTTCCTCCCACCTCGGCTTCCGACGGCGTCTCGGAAGTGGGCGGAGCCAGGTCGGCAGTAGGTGCACCCGGTGCCGGAGGAGGTAGCGCCTGCCACTCGGGGCCAGCGGACGAGCCAGAGGGGGGCGTGGTCACGGCGACACGCTAGGAGACGCCGGGCGTCGAGTGTCGGCACACCCGTGTTTCTTGAATGGTTCTCGACGGTCGTCAGTTGGGCAGGGCGGAACCGTCGACCAAAGCCGTTCGAACCTCGGCCACGAAGTCGGCGGCCGACGCCCACTCGGGGTCGTTCGGGTCGAGGTGTTCGGGCACGAGCGAGACGTCGAGTCGCGGCGTGTCGCGGTCGTTCAGCCCGTCGAGAAAGTCGAGGAAGTCGGAGGTCGACATCGACGACCGCATGGAATTCTTCACCACGTCGAGAAGCCGTCCGAGGTCGGTCAACAGGGCCGTCCCCGACACCGCCTTGCCGATGGCCGAGATGATGATGCGTTGTCGCACCATCACGTTGAAATCGGAGACGTTCGTCCGGGTCGACACCAGGCGATAGGCCTGATCGCCGGTCAACTCGACGCGGCCCGGTCCGACCATCTCACTCGGCGAGTCGTCGAGAGCCGGAATCTCGAGTTCGCCAGCGGCCGTCACTCGAATGGTGCCGAGCAGGTCGACCACCTCGCGAACACCGTCCAGATTCACGTACACGTAGGCGTCGATGCCGAGTCCGAGCGATGACGACAGACCGTCGGCGAGGGCCACCGCTCCCGGGGCGAGCGAGCCCCGACCGTACGACGCCGACAGATCGGAGTCGTCGTTCACGGCGGAGAAAATCCGACTGATCGGCCCGCTCAGCCCGCTGGCCGGCGAGTCGGCCGACCAGTCGAGATCACGGATGACACCGTCGATCGAGATCATGGCCATCCGGCCCGACGGATCGTGAGTGGTGATCAGCACGATCGAATCGGTGTTCACATTCCAGCGATCGTCGCCTTCGTCACCGGCGAGCAACAGGACCGTGGTGAAGTCGGCGTCGTCAGGCCCGCCCGACGCAAGGGGCGCATCGGAGCCCGACGACAGGAAGATCTCGTCGACGGCACCGGTGACCTGACCGATGTTTCCGTACGCCCACACACTCGGCACGGCGACCACGGCCACCGCCACGACTGCAGCCATCACCGTGATCGGCTTCTTCGCGTCAGACGACTTCGACACCAGGATTTCGGCCATGGCGATCACCCGGCTGAGAACGATGATCACCAACACCACGCGGAGGATGGCGAGCGCCGAAGTGTCGAGGAGAAGGTTTCCGATTCCCCCCGACCCGACGAGCAGAACCACGGGGAGGACGATCGGAACGATGAGCCCAGCGATGACGAGGGCGATTGACAGCACGCGTCGACGGTTTCGGCACGAGAGACCAGGCACGAACAACGAGACGAGAACGGATTTCACGGAAGACACGGCTTCACCATAGGCATCGGGATGCTCGAGCGCGAGAATGGTCTCATGGCTCCGTCGAACACGCTCCACTGGAACGATTCCGCCGTCGAGGTGCACAAGTTGGTGGTGGGCCCGTACGACAACAACGTGTTCGTCGTGCGTTGCCGCCAGACCGGTGATGCCGTTCTCATCGACGCCGCCAACGAACACGAGAAGTTGCTCGAATTGTGTTCGGCGCTCGGAGTTCGGCGGGTTCTCGAGACGCATGGTCATCACGATCACATTCAGGCCGTGCCGGCTATGCGGGAGGCCGGGCTGGAGGTGGCCGTCACGGCTCTCGACGCGCCGATGCTCGAAGACGTGGGCTACGACGTGTTCCTCGATCACGACGAAGTGATCGAAGTCGGCCGCCTGCGACTCCGCTCGATCCACAATCCGGGTCACACCCCGGGTTCGATCTCGTTTCACGTGGAGGGCACACCACTGCTGTTCACCGGCGACACCCTCTTCCCGGGCGGACCGGGCGCCACCAAGTTTCCAGGCAGCTCGTTCGAGACAATCATCTCGTCGATCGACGATCTGCTCTTCCCGTTCCCCGACTCCACGATCGTTCTTCCGGGGCATGGGCTCGACACCACCATCGGCATCGAACGCCCGCATCTGCAGGAGTGGGTCGACCGTGGCTGGTGAGCCGCTGCGCTACGACCAGCGCCCGGCCGACCACACCCCGATCCACACGGCCGACCTGCCGGCTACTCCGGTTCGTGATCGCAACATCGTGGCAACGGCCTGGGTCGAGGCCCCTCCCGAGTTGCTGCATCTCGGCGACGGCCTGCCGGGCACTCCCGTGGCCGAGTACAAACGGCGGATCAAGAACTGGTTGCTCTGGCGGGCCGGACCAGCCACCGACGCTGATGCCCGCTACTGGGCCTGCGATGCCGACGACCTCTCACGTCAGTTCGTGTTTCGACTGTTCCCTGACGGATCCGGCGACGGTGTCGGGCCGAGTGGCACCCGCCACGAGCGCTTCCGCTCGTGGAAAGAAGACCTGCGGGATTCGTAGTCTTCAACCATGGCGACGACGGCTGGCGCGCGACTGGGTGGCATGGTCCCATCACCCGATGTGCTCTCACCCGGGCGATCGACGCACGACGTGCAACCTGATGGACGGTTGCAGTCGGATGTGCGGGCCGAGGTCCGTCGAGTTCCGTCGTGGCGGAACGCAGTCTCGATCGCTTCCACGTACGTGCAGACGATCGGTTTGATCGTGTTCGCCGTGTGGGCGGGTCCGTGGTCGTGGTTGCCGGTCTTCGTCCTCATGGGGCGTGCGCATGCGCAGTTCGCGTCGCTGATGCATGAAGCCGCCCATCGGTTGCTGCTTCGCAACAAGCGGGCCAACGACCTCGTCGGACGTTGGCTGATCGGATACCCGGCCTTCACCAACACCGACGCCTACCGCCGCGTGCACATGGCGCATCATCGTGAGGAATTCGGTCCCGACGAACCAGACATCCCGTTGTACGCCAATTACCCGATCTCGATGGTCAGCTTCCGGCGCAAGCTGACCCGCGATGCTCTCGGTCGCACCGGACTACGCCTGCTTCGCGACCAGCTCGCCGGCATCACGAGCCCGGTTGCCGTGGTGCGTCGGACACTCCTGAAGATCCTCATCGTGCAGGCCGTGTTGATCACCGCAGCCATCGTGCTCGGCTACTGGTGGGTGTACCCGCTCTTCTGGCTCGCGCCGTATCTGACGGTGTGGCGTGTGATCAATCGACTGCGCTCGATCGCCGAGCACGGTGGACTCATGGCATCGAAGGATCGACGAGTGGCCACGCATTCCGTGACCCAGCACTGGCTCGCCCGTTTCTTCCTCGTGCCGTACAACATCGGATTCCACCTCGCTCACCACGTGGACGCCGGAGTGCCGTTCCGCAATCTGCCGCGGTATCACCGCATGCTCGTCGAGTCGGGCTATGTGAATCCCGGGTACGAGTACCTGTCGTACCCGTCGCTCTGGCGAGCCCTCCACTCCTGAGCGCTCAGCGGCGGACGACGATGGTGCCGGCGGCGGCATCGTGCAATCCCTGGCGCAGCGGATGGAACACCGCCCGCAGATACACTACGAGGTTGGCGGCCAACCCGATCACCGGAATGAGGCCGGCCACTGTTGGGATGAGCGCACGCACCGCGGCGTACGTCCAGGTGACGGCCGAACCATCCTCACGATTCACGACCATCAACTTCATGACACGCTTGCCGATCGTGGCACCGTAGATCGCAATCATGGCGGTGTTGTAGAAGAGGCTGACGCCGAGCCACAGCACGGTGACGAGAAGCAACTGCCCACTGTCGGCCTCGGTGAGGTCGCCACTGATAGCCGTCGACACGAAGAAGAGTGGGATGCCGATGATCACGCTGTCGATCAACTGTGCGAGAGCGCGCTGGCCGATCGACGCGAGGCGATCAGTGGACGTCGGGGGCGGGGGCGGGAAGTCGCTCACTCGGCGGCCTCGGCGAGGGCTTCCGACAGCGCCGGATGCACGAGCAGACTTTCGACGATGTCAGTCACCTTCAGATTCGCGGTGACGGCCAGCGCGATCACGCTGATGAGTTCGGCCGCGTGCCGTCCGACGATCGATCCGCCGAGCACCACACCGGTGGCCGGATCGGAGATGATCTTCACGAATCCGCGTGAGTCGTTGTTGATGAGCGCCTTCGGCGTGGCCGAGAACGGCACTTTGGTGACGCGAATCTTGCGTCCCGACGCGAAGGCTTCGGCTTCGGCCAAGCCGACGTCGGCGATCTCGGGCTCGGTGAAGATGGCCGAGGCCGCCTTGTCGTAGTCGAGATGACGATGCTCGCGGGTGTGCAGGCCCATCACGTGCTCGGCCACCTTGCGACCTTGCATCGAAGCCACCGACGACAACGGCAACTTGCCGCTCACGTCGCCGGCTGCATAGATGTGCTCGACATTGGTGATGCAGTGATGATTGATCGGCAGATAACCCCCGGCGTCGACCTCCACTCCGGCGGCCGCCAGGTCGAGGTCTTCGCTGTTCGGCACCGAACCGATGGCGAGCACTGCGTGCGAGGCGCGCACTTCACGTCCGTCGTCGCACTTCACGACGACCTCGTCGCCGTCGCGTTCGATCGACTTGGCCCGCGCACCCTTCAGTAACGACACACCCCGACGCAGGAAGTCGTCCTCCAGAACCGCCGCCACTTCGGGGTCCTTGCCGGGCAAGACCTGCTGACGACTGACCACGAGCGTGACCTTGGCGCCGAACGACGAGAACATGTGCACGAATTCCACGCCGGTGACACCCGATCCGACGATGCACACGCTGTCGGGGAACACCCGCGGCGGATAGCAGTCGCGGGTGGTGAGGATGCGATCACCGTCGGGCTGCACCCAGTCGGGAATACGGGGCCGCGAGCCGGTGGCCACCAGACAGGCATCGAAATCGATGTTGCGAGTGCCGCCGTCGGACAGAGCGACCTCGACCCGGTGGGAACCGACGAACTGGGCCGAACCCCGCACGATCTTCACGCCCTGGCTCTCGAGTAGTTGCGAGGTGTTGTCGCCGAGGTGATTCTTGATCGACTCGATGCGCTCGGTGAGGGCCTCGACGTCGACGACGGTCTTGACGTCTTCGAGTCCCATGCCATGCAGACGAGCACCGAACGACATGGCACCGCCGGTTGCGATCATCGTCTTCGACGGGATGCAGTCGAGCAGGTGGGCCGCACCGCCCACGACTTCCCGCTCGACCACCGTCACGTCGGCGCCGAGACGGGCCGCGTAGGTGGCCGCCGTGTTGCCGGCCGGGCCTCCGCCGATGATGAGAAAGCGCACCGCCATAACGGTCAGGCTATTGACCGACTCTCGTTTTTCGCCGTCAATCGGGCCAATGAGCAGGCCTTCTCCGTCACGCCCGAACTACGGTTGAAGCACTGTGAACGAGCCGAACACCCCCGAATCCAGCGCCGAGGGCGACGACTCGTCCGGACTCACCGGAAGCGGTCTGGCCGCCGAGAAGACTCGCCGTCTCGCCCGCGTCGACCAATTGCGCGACGCCGGCGTGAACCCCTACCCGTATCGCTTCGATCGCTCACACAACCTCGCCGAAGTTCGCTCCGAGTGGGGTTCGCTCGAACCCGGCGCCGAAACCGAGAACGCGGTGAGTGTCGCCGGTCGTCTCATGCTGAAGCGCGAACAGGGCAAGTTGATCTTCGCCACCGTGCGCGATCGCAGCGACGAGATCCAGTTGTTCGTGTCGAAGGCCGTGGTGGGCGACGATGCATTCGCCGACATCAGTGCGCTCGATCTCGGCGACTGGGTCGGTGTCGAAGGCACCGTCATGACCACCCGCAAAGGCGAGTTGTCGGTGAAGGTCACCCGACTCGAACTGCTCGCCAAGGCCGTACGCCCCATGCCCGACAAGTGGCACGGCTTGTCCGACACCGACACTCGATTCCGTCAGCGCTACGCCGATCTCATCGTGAACGACGAAGCCCGTCGAGCCTTCGAAGTGCGCCACGCCATCATCTCGAGCTTCCGACGCACGCTCGCCGACAAGCATTTCGTCGAAGTCGAAACACCGGTGTTGCACGTGGAAGCCGGCGGCGCGCACGCCCGCCCGTTCATCACCCATCACAACACCCTCGACATGCAACTCTTTCTGCGGATCGCTCTCGAGCTGCACCTGAAGCGCCTCATCGTGGGCGGTATGGAGCGGGTGTTCGAGATCGGACGCGTGTTCCGCAACGAAGGCATCAGTACGCGTCACAACCCCGAGTTCACGATGATGGAGCTGTATCAAGCCTTCGGTGACTACAGCGAAGTCATGGCACTCACCGAAGAACTCATCGTGCAGGCGGCTCGCGACTCCATCGGCACCACGGTGGTCGACATCTTCGACCACGAGGGAACGGCTCACCGCGTCGACTTGGCCGAACCATGGCGCAAGGTGCGCATGATCGATCTGGTGGCTGAAAAGACCGGCGTCGAAGTACATCCCTCGCAACCAGTCGAGTCATTGCGTGAACTCGCCGCCACGCATGGTGTGTCGGTCAATCCGCGATGGGGTTCGGGCAAGATCATCGAAGAACTGTTCGAGGCCCTGGCCGAGACGTCACTCGTCGCACCCACCTTCGTGACCGGCCACCCAGTCGAGATCTCGCCCCTCGCCCGCGCCGACCGCAACGATCCGCATCTGACCGAGCGTTTCGAGTTGTTCGTGGGCACCCGCGAACTCGCCAATGGGTACACCGAGCTCAACGATCCGGTCGAACAACGCCTGCGTTTCGAAGAGGAGCAGGCGGCCAAGGACGCCGGCGATGCCGAACGGGGCACCGTCGACGAGGATTACCTGCGAGCCCTCGAATACGGCATGCCGCCCACCGGCGGACTCGGCATCGGCATGGACCGAGTGGCCATGCTGTTGGCCGGCGTCACTTCCATCAAAGAGGTCATCCTCTTCCCCACTCTTCGCCCTGAAGTCTTCTGACAACCGTCCCGAAAGGAGCCACGATGCCCGCAGCTTGGGGTCATGCACTCGTCACCCGCGTCGCCGACGGATCGAGCGACGACGGCCAGGTTCTCGACGCCTGGTTTCACGCCCTCGGCTGGGGCGACAAGGCACCCGCCGACGCACCGAACACCGAACGGCAAGAGCACGCGCTGCGCGGCGTTGCTGTCACCTCGGAATCGATTGTGATCGACACCGATGCGGCACCAGCCGATGCCGTCGACGTGTACCTGCGATTGCACTTGCTGTCGCACCGCCTCACGCGGCCCCGCACTGCGAACCTCGATGGAGCGTTCGGACTTCTCGCCAACGTCGCCTGGACCAACCTCGGACCGGTACTCCCCGATCGGGTCGAGCAATTGCGGTGGCGCGAGCGTGAGAGCGGCCGCATCCTGACCGTTCACGGTCTCGACAAGTTCCCGCGCATGACCGACTACGTGGTGCCGAGCGGCGTGCGCATCGCCGACGCCGACCGTGTGCGCCTGGGTGCCCATCTCGCGCCTGGCACCACCGTCATGCACGAGGGGTTCTGCAACTTCAACGCCGGCACCCTCGGCGCATCGATGGTCGAAGGTCGCATTTCGGCCGGTGTCGTGGTCGGCGACGGCTCCGACATCGGCGGTGGCGCGTCCATCATGGGCACCTTGTCGGGTGGTGGCAAAGAAGTGATCAGCATCGGCGAACGCTGTCTGCTCGGCGCCAATGCCGGTATTGGCATCAGCCTCGGCGACGACTCGGTGGTGGAAGCCGGTCTCTACATCACGGCGTCAACGCCGATCTTCACGCCCGACGGCGTGGTGAAGGCACGTGAGTTGTCGGGTATCAGCGGAACTCTGTTCTTCCGTGATGGCATCACCGGCCAGGTGACGGCCAAGCCGCGGTCGCGCTCATGGGGCGAACTCAACGCCGCCCTTCACAAGAACTGACATGGTCGCACTGCCAGCGGGCTTCCGGAGTTGGGTCACCAACGTTGGCGTGAAGGACGACTCGCGCGACTTCACCATCGTGGCCGCCGACTCGCCGGTGGCTGCCGCCGGAATGTTCACCCAGAGTCGATTCGCCGGGCCAAGCGTGCTCGTGAGCCGGGAGCATCTCGTCGACCATCGAGCACAGGCCATGGTCGTGATCTCCAAGAACGCGAACGTGGCCAATGGCCCGGTCGGCCTCGCTCATGCGCGTGAGGTGACCGCGGGTGTGGCGTCGTCACTCGGCTGCTCGGCCACCGACGTATTGATCGCCTCCACCGGCGTGATCGGACGCCTGTATCCGATCGAACGCATTCGGGCCGGTCTGGCCTCCATTCCTTCTCCCCTACCCGACACCGATGCAGTGACTGTGGCCGAGGGAATCATGACCACCGACACTGTGCACAAGATCGCCGAGGCCACCATTGGCTCAGGTCCAGCGAGGGTGGTGGGTGTCGCCAAAGGTGTCGGGATGATCGAGCCGAACATGGCCACCCTCATCACGATGTGTTTCACCGATGCCGCCGTCGACGGATCCACGCTCGACACCGTGTGGCGACGGGTGATCGACCGCACGTTCAACTGCGTCTCGGTCGACACCGACACGTCCACGAGCGATACCGCCGTGGTGCTGGCGAGTGGTGCAGCCGGATCGGTCGACCTCACCGATCTCGAGCAGGCGTTGTACGTGGTTTGCGAATCGCTCACCAAGCAGGTGGCGCGTGACGGAGAAGGTGCCGAGAAGCTCATCACCGTGTTGGTCGATCAAGCTCATGACCGCGAGCAGGCCAAGACCGTCGCCAAGGCGATCGTCAATTCACCGCTCGTGAAGACGGCCGTGCACGGCGCCGACCCCAACTGGGGTCGAGTGGCCATGGCCGTCGGCAAGTGCAGTCAGTACACCGACATCGATCAGGAGCAAGTGATCATCCGCTTCGGGTCACAAGAGGTGTATCCGTCGCCGGTCGACGAGAGTGGTCTCGACGCGCTGTCGTCGTACATGCGAGGCGATGAGGTGACGATTCACGTGTCGCTCGTGACAGGTGATGCCGAGGCGACCGTGTGGGGATGCGACCTCACCGACGGCTACATCCGCATCAACGCCGACTACACGACCTGACAACCGCTACTTGGGTGGCATGCGGATGCCGCCATCCACGCGGATGGTTTCGGCATTCATGTAGCTGTTGGTCACGCACTCCACGACCATCGATGCCAGCTCGGTGCTGTAGCCGAGACGGTTCGGGAAGAGCACACCGGTCTGCAGCTTCTCTTTGAACTGCTCGCTACCTTCACCCTCGCCGTAGATCGGCGTGTTGATGAGACCCGGCGCAACCGTGTTCACGCGGATGCCGACAGCGGCGAGGTCGCGCGCCACCGGGAGAGTCATGCCGACGACGCCGCCCTTCGACGACGAGTAGGCGGCCTGGCCGATCTGCCCGTCGAATGCCGCCACCGACGCGATGTTGACGATCGCCCCGCGCTCACCGTCGTTCAACGGCTCGGTTGTGCTCATGGCCGTCGCGGCCAGACGGATGCAGTCAAAGGTGCCCACCAAGTTGATGGCGATGACCTTCTTGTACGCGTCGAGGTTGGCTGCCGAGTCGTACGAGCCGTCCTTGCCGACGGTGCGCTGCGCCCAGCCGATACCGGCCGAGTTCACGAGCACACGGAGCGGGCCCATCGACTTGGCCATCTCGATGGCGTTCACGATGTCGTCGGTCTTGGTGACGTCGACTTTGCAGAACGCGCCACCGATCTCGTCAGCCATTGCGTTGCCCTTGTCTTCTTGCAGGTCGGCCACCACGACCTTGGCGCCACGCTGGGCGAGAAGACGTGCGGTGGCGGCTCCGATTCCCGAGGCTCCACCGGTGACGATTGCGCTTGCTCCGTTGATGTCCATTCCGGCGAGGCTACGGCTAGCGCTGCTTCAGAGCCAAAGCCAAGGCTT
>CBFHWN010000054.1:0-14449 GCA_965659595.1 uncultured Ilumatobacteraceae bacterium
CACGGCAGTCGGAAGAATCGGCCCGTCGAAGGCGATGATCTCGCCACGGATCACGTCGACCCGTTCGACGTGTTGGCGTCCGATGACGTCGACGGTCGCGTCACCGAACAGCGGACCGGCGACCGCCAACGCAAGGAGGGCCCGAGGTGGCGAACCGAGATGGGGGAGCCGGAGGTCGAATCTCTGAAGGAGCGACAGGGCGAGAAGGGCCAATGTGACGACTGCGAAGGCGGGGCCGACGGAGGCTCCGGGCCAACCGGCACCCAGGCCGAACACCATGAGAGAGGTCGGCGCAGTCGAACCCTCGGGATGAGCGACGAGGACGACTGCGGCGACGGCGATCCAGGCCCCGAACGCAACAGCGAGTCGATGACTCGTTTGCAGGAATTGTTCGCCGATGAACCAGGCCAGAACCACGAGGGGAACGAGCCTCAGGTGGATCAGCCAGTCGGGCCAATCGCCTCGGAGGCCACCCAGACGGATGAGCGGGAGGGTCACCGCAACGAGGGCCGACACGATCCATGCCGGGTGCTGGTTGCCCAGGGTTCGCGAAGTGGCGTGGTCGGTCATGGTGAAGGCATGCGGGAAACTGCCGGACGGCGTCGACCGATCCTAGATTCGAGCGCTCTGGCGGTCGGGGCTCTCGACAGTTTGGTACCGTCGCCCTGATGACGACGGGAGGACTGCGGGACACCCGACTCGCGGCTCTCACCGGTCGACCTGCACGACGTCTGACCAGCGTGGTGATCGTCGTGGCCGTCCTGTTGATCTGGTGGTGGCCGGGTCTCTTCGGTGAGCCCGAGGGCGTCGATGTGGAGCTGGTGATCGGAGACGGACTTTCGGTCGCCGATCAGTCGATCGATCGGCGACTCCGCGAAGAAGGGTTTCGCATCTCGCGGACTCTCCGGCCCGTCGACTGGTGCGCGGTGCCCGACGTGCTCGAGGAACTTCGTCCCGAGAGCACCCGTCTCGTGCTGTGGGCCGAAGCTTCAGCCGACTGCGATCTCACAGAAGTCTTGGGCAGGGTGGTCGATCAGGCCGGCAATCGGCGCGTGATCGCAGTTCGGTTACCCTCCGATGACCCGAGAGTCTCCCATGCACTCGACGATCATGGCCTGACCATCGTCGACAGCGGCCGTCTCCTCGGTGAGCCCGGTCAGGCGGTCGAGTGCGTCTGGTGGGAGGACTGTCCGTCGACCGGCACCATCCAACCGTGGACCGATGGAGTTCTGAACTCGATCGGTGGCGAACGGCTCGCACGCATGATCGTGACGGCAGCACTGTGACGGCCAACGATCCGAGCTTCGCTCCGAGCGTCGACGAATCCCTCGATGTCCCGTCGATGGCCACTGCGATGATCGAGCGGGGTGTTCGTCGGGTCCACGTTCTGGCGTGGCGTGATCTCGACGACAAGGACGCTGGCGGCTCGGAAGTACACGCCGACGAGTTCATGACTCGGTGGGCGGCGGCGGGTCTCGACGTGGTCCATCGCACCTCGGCGGCTGTCGATCTGCCGTCACGGGATCGACGGAATGGCTACTCGGTGATTCGACGAGGGGGGCGACTCACCGTTTTCCCCCGCACGATGGCCGCCGAAGTGTTTCGCACGATGGGTACTTACGACGCCGTGGTCGAGATCTGGAACGGCGTGCCGTGGTTGTCGCCATTGTGGTGTCGACGGCCGCGAGTTCTCGTGCTCCACCACGTGCACGGACCGATGTGGGATCAGATGTTCTCGCGTCCACTCGCAGCGTTCGGTCGACGCCTCGAGGCGTCGTGGGCCCCTCCGTTGTATCGACGCACCCCCACTATCACCACGTCCGAGGACACGCGCCGTGAACTTCTCGAACTTGGCTGGCATCCCGAACTCGTTCACACCGGCCCGGTGGGAGTCGACGAATTCTTCTCTCCGTCGCAATCAGGGGAAAAGACGACCGAACCCTCGGTTCTGGCGGTCGGACGACAGGCTCCTGTGAAGCGTTTCGATCGCCTTCTCGATCAGATGCTCGAAGTGCGTCGAACGATCCCGAACGCGACCTTGACTCTCGTCGGGGATGGTCCGCTCAATGCCAGCCTTCGTGAGTGGGTGATCGACAACGATGCCGAGGGCTGGGTGACGTTCGCCGGTCGTGTGTCTCGGGAGGAATTGCGCGATCTCTATCGCCGATCTTGGATCGTGGCGAGTGCGTCGCTGGCCGAAGGGTGGGGTCTGGCTCTCACCGAAGCATCCGGTTGTGGAACTCCAGCCGCGGCAACGGACATCTTCGGTCATCGTTGCTCGGTTCTCGACGGGCGCACCGGGCTCTTGGCACCGATCGACGATTTGTCGAGTTCGATCGTCCGATTGCTCGCCGATCACGAGCTTCGACGGGCTTTGGCCGATGCCGGTGTTCAGCGAGCTCGAGAGTTGTCGTGGGATGTTCTGGCGGCCGATGTTCTTCGACCCTTGTACCGCCAGACGTGTGCCGAGGCGAGTCGCCGATGAATTCCCCGATCGCTGCACGAACACGTTCGATTCTGGTCGCGGTCTCGATCGCCGCTCCATTCTTCGTGGCGTTGCTCGTCGTGCTGTCGAGGGGTCGTTGGTATCCGGCCGGCGACATGGCGCAGGCCGAGCTCCACATGCGTGGCTTCTTCGCCCACCCTCCCTTGGTGGGTGCGGCCGGACGTATCATCGACGACACCGGCTTTCAGGGTTCGCATCCGGGTCCGAGTCTGTGGTTTGCAATGTTGCCGGTGTATCTGCTCGGTGGTCGAACGAGCGCGGCGCTCATGGTTGCGGTGGTGTCGGTTCACCTCGTGTCGGCGGCCGTCGCCGTGTGGTTGGCGCGTCGACGATTCGGGCGGTCGGGGGTGATCGTCGCGGCCTTCGTCATCATTCTCTTCGTGAGGTCGTCGGGCCCTGATTTCGTGGTCGAGCCCTGGAATCCCTGGCTCGCACTCCTGCCGTTCTTAGTTTTCGTTCTGTTGGTCGACGAAGTCCTCGCTCGCCAGGGTTCGTGGCGGTGGGTCGTCGCCGCCGTGGTGGTCGGCAGTCACTGTGTGCAGTGTCATGCCGGATATGCGCTCGTCGTCGGTGCTGCGTTCGTCGTCATGCTCGTCGTCCTGATTCGTCGACGAAGCGTGCGTGGAATGGGCGCCGGATTCGCAGCTCTCGGTGTCATGTGGCTACTTCCCCTCGTCGACCAGTTTCGCCGTGAACCGGGCAACATCCAGATCCTCGTGCAGCACTTCACCTCACCTGACGAGCCGACGATCGGATTCGGCGAGGCGGTGCGCGTGATGGCCACCCAGTTCAACGTCGTTGGTCCGTGGCTCACCGGGTCAGGGGTCGCTCAGCCGGCCGAGACATGGGCCCGTTGGCCGGGTTTCGTGGCCTTCGTCGTTCTCGTGGGTCTGGCTCGACGGCGGGCGGTGAAAACCGGAGACCGCGAGATCGGGGCCCTCCTTCTCACGTTGGTCGGCGGCATCGTGATCGCCTGTCTGTCGATCCTGAGGATCTTCGGCTCGTACCTCGACTACACCATCCGCTGGGTGTGGATTCTGAGTGCACTGACGGTCCTGGTCGCCGGACTCGGCCTCGTCCGCTCGGCGCGGGCTGGAACGTTCCGACGCTTACCCGGTCATTCGGCGTGGGTGGGGCTCGTCGTCGTCGTTGCGGTCCTCGCTTCGGTGTCCGTCGGCGCCGACGCCAAGATGCCCGGAGCGGCCGACTCCGATGTGGTGGAGGCCGTCGTCCCCCAACTCGAGCCGCTCATCGGCGACGACACGATCCTTGTTCACCTGTGGGACCCGTACACCCTCGACGCCACCGGCTTCGGAACCGTGCTCGAACTCGAGCGTCGCGGTCACACCATGCGAGTCGATCCGTCGTACGCGGCGGCGGCGTTACCGCATCGAACGGCGACCCCTGATCAGGTCGATCGCGAATGGTGGTTCGTCGTCGGATCGCTCGACGAGGAATCCCTTGATCAGCCAGGTGTCGAAAGAGTCGCCGTGTTCGATCCGCGCACGCCCGCCGACGAGGTCGAAGGCGCACGGATTCTCGCCGCGATCGAACGGCGCCTGTCGGAGACCGGTCGCGACGACCTGTTGGAGCAGAAGAATCCGGCCGGTGCCGCCGTTCTCTTCGCCTTTCCACCCATCGAACCCGACATCGTCGATCTCCTGACCGAGTACTACCGCCTCGGGCAACCAGTGAGCGTCCTCGTCCTTCCCGAAGGAGTCGACCCCGACTCGCTAAGGTGACCATTCGTGCCCGTGGCCGTGGTTCTGCCCACCTACAACGAAGCCGAGAACATCGAGCGACTCCTGCGGGAGTTGAGAATGATCGTTCCCGACGCTCGTCTCGTGGTGGTCGACGATGCCAGCCCCGACGGGACCGGACGCCTCGCCGAAGCCTGTGCGGCCGAACTCGGATCGATCGAGGTGGTGCATCGAGCCGTCAAGGACGGGCTCGGCAATGCCTACCGCTTCGCGTTTCGCCGGGTGATCGACCAGGGATTCGAGGTCGTCGTCACCATGGATTCGGACTTCTCTCACGACCCGGAGGTGATCCCGCGCCTGCTCCAGCAGATCGACGCCGGCGCCGACGTGGTCGTCGGCTCGCGCTACGTCCCGGGTGGAGGGACGAAGAACTGGCCACTTCATCGGCGTTTGCTATCGAAATGGGGAAACGTCTACACCGGCTGGATCCTGGGTGTCGACGTCGGAGATTGCACCTCGGGGTTCCGCGCCTATCGGACCTCGGCGTTGGCCGCCATCGAACCCGACACGACGCGCGCCGACGGTTATGCGTTTCTCACCGAATTGGTGGTGCGATCGGCACGACGCGGGGCCCGAATCGACGAAGTGCCCATCGTCTTCGTCGATCGGCGCTACGGAACGTCGAAGATGTCGTCACGCATCGTGATGGAATCGATGTTGCTCGTGACTCGTTGGGGGTTCGAACACCGGTGGCGTCGACTCACCGGGCGAGGCGCGTCCTGACTGCGTCACCGAGAGCCGAATAGCGGATGATGCAGTACACGGCACGCACGCCGTCACGCCAACCGATCTTCTTGCCTTCGGCGTAGGTACGACCTGAGTAGGAGATGCCGACTTCGTAGATGCGGAACTTGCCGCGAGCGAGCTTGGCAGTGATCTCGGGTTCGAATCCGAAACGATCCTCTTCGATATCGATGCTCTGGATCACCGATCGGCGGAAGCACTTATAGCACGTCTCCATGTCGGTGAGATTGAGGTCGGTGAACATGTTCGACAACAAAGTGAGGAACCGGTTGCCCATCGAGTGCCAGAAGTACAGAACACGGTGGGGTCGTCCGGAGAGGAATCGAGACCCGAACACCACATCGGCACGATCGTCGAGCAGGGGCTCGAGGAGAACGCCGTACTCGGATGGGTCGTATTCGAGGTCAGCGTCCTGAACCACCACGAAATCGGCGGTCGCACGGGCGAAGCCGGTCCGAAGGGCTGCTCCCTTGCCGCGGTTGCGTTCGTGCAGCACGACCGTCACACGCGGGTCGCGCAGGCCGTCCAGAACGACGCGGGAGCCGTCGGACGATCCGTCATCGACGACCACGACCTCGGCGACCCACGGGGACACCAGAACCTGTTCGACGAGAGTGGCGATCGTGGATTCCTCGTTGAAACACGGGACGACGACCGACAGGCACGGCTGCGGATTCACGATCGGTGAAGGCTATCTCGGTGAACGGCGAGACCGAGGCCCCACATGATGACCCCGGTGAGAGCAGGCCGATGCCCGCGCGCGAAGACGCTCGGCCATCCGAAACTCGGCTCGGCTCCGGTGCGAAGTTGCTGGGCGACGACGAAGAGAAGGCCGAGTCCGACGAGGGCGAATCCGGTCGTGGCCAGAGCGATGTCGAGACGATGGCGGGAGGACCGAAGGCGCGCTGCGACAGCACCGACCGCAAGTGGCGTGAGCGCCCAGAGCGGCGACACGGTCACTGCGACGACGAAGGCGATTCCAGTGACGGCCACGAGATCACGACGACGACCGGCGAGCCGGCCGGGTCTGTCGGCCTCGTGGGGATGGGCGATATCGGTCGTCCGTCGAGTGAAGAGAAGTACGAGCAAGGCGGCCAAGACGGTGACGGCGGTCAGTGCCACACCGATCCACATGAGAGTCTGGGGAGTCCACGAGGTGGTGAACACCGAACCCGCGTCGGTGGGGGAGAAGACCCAGACGTTGCGGCCCGAGGCCGACGGCTGCGGATTTCCGGACCAGCCGACGTTCCAGCCGTCGAAGCCCTCGACGATGCACGGCGACGAGCAGTAGGGGACGGAGATCGTTCGAGTTCCGCGGGTCGACGACGATGCGACAGGAGCCGCCACACTCGCCGGTGTTGTGGGCGAGGAGTGCACGACGACCTGATCGATTGCGATGCCCGTCTCCAGTTCGGAAGTCGTTTCGAGACGGTGTGGTCCGGCGGCGAGAACGACTGGATCGACGCAGGGCTCGATGTCGAGGGCGTCTCCCGCGAGGAGTTCATCGATACGTCCGCTCAGTCGAATCGGAACGGCTTGCCCGTCGAGTAGGACGAGATCGTCACGACAAGGTGACGTCCAGGTGATGTCGAGGTCGAGCGGGGTGGCTCCGACGACCTCGGCGACGCCGACTGGAAGTCGCAAAGTGCGTCCGGTTCGCCGATCAGTCGATTCGAGACGTTCGAAGGCGACGACGTCGATCACGATCGGTGAACCATCGACCGGATCGAAGCGAAGTCGGCCGTCGACGTCGACTGTCGCCCTCTCGGAGCGGCCAGCGGGAGTCATGATCTCCACATCGGTGATTCGCGGTGATGTCGCCGGCTGGACCAAAGTCACCTCCGTGGTCTGTTCGGGTACGTCGACGACGAGTGACGGCCGTTCATCGCCGAGAGCCGACCACCAGGACGTGGATTGGTCACCGTCGACAGCACTCCACGAGCTCCAGGCGAGATGCCCGTTCAGGTGCGCTGCCGTGGCTCGGTCGATGTCGAGAAGTTCGGCGATCAACGAAAGAGATGCTCGAGTGGAGAGGTGGGCCGCGACGGACAATGTCGACGTGATCTCGTGCGGAGAGGTGAAGGTGCGGATGATGCGGCGCTCGGGGTCGTCGCGCCAATGGTCGATCGGGTCGGCGGTGAGTCGGGTGAACACGAATGCTTCGATCGACACGGGCTCGAGCGCAGTGTCTTCGATCGGCGCGACCGCGATCACCTCGGGGCGACGAAGTTCATCGGGAAGAACCTCGAAGAATCCGACGGGAGCGCCGAAGTCCGTCGCGGCGTCGGAGTCCCACGCGAGTTCGGCGATTCGAATGTCGATCACTCGCGCCGGGGAAGGAAGTTCGATCACGATGTCGTCGGTGATGGTGTGACGAGTCCAAGGGCCGGCGTCCGATCTGATGTCTACTTCGGACACGAGCCGATCCGGTCCGTTGGTGCGCTGGAGATGCAACGACGTGAGCGGGTCGCGGCTCGTGATGGTGAGAATCTGGCCGCGTGGGTCGCGGTCGGCTCCGACGCGCCAGGCCGTCGACACGTCACCGTCGAGTGCCATCGTGGGCCGATACTCGGGCCAGTACGACAATTCGGTTCCGTAAGCGGTGGCGACGGCCTCCACGTTCTCAGCGCGGACGGTGGTCTCGCCGGGGGTGTCGACGGTGTCGACGAGGCGTTGATCGAAGACGTCGTCGACGGCGATGACACCGGTCGACGGTTCGGTGGCACCCCACACTTCCTGGGCGCTTCGCCAATGGTGGGCTCGGCGACGGGCGCCGTCGGTGACGATCACCCCTGATGGCGCGAGCGTCGCATCATCGGGTGACGTGAAGGTGGCCACGTCGAGAACGATGTTGTGACCGTCGATCAGGCCGGCCGTCGCAGCATCGACGAGTCCGGTTCCACCACCGCGGATCCAGATCGGTTGGTCGCTCACGCGCACCGATGAGGATGGCTCGTCGACGGCCCAGAGGCTGATCTCGGGAAGGGCTCGCGGCGGTGCGAGAAGTCGGTCGGCCGACCAGAAGCGATCGGAGACATTGACGGTCGGGGCTCCGAAATCGGCGAGGCGGGTGAGGCCGTTCGGCGTCTCGCCGAGGTCGCGTAGGAAGCGCTCCGGGCGAACCGATGCGAATCGCTCGTACTCCACCGAGTTCACGATCATCACGGTGTCGGCTCCAAGCAGTCGAGCCACGGGCGCGATGGCGTCGGGGTCGAGCCGCGATTCCTGGGCGGCGTCGTCGATTGCATAGAGAGTGTCCATGTACGGAGCGCTGCCGAGGGGTAGCCAGTCCCGGCTCACGACTCGTTTGGCCGTGAGAGTCGGGAGGATCGGATCGACTGGGTAGCCCCAGCGATAGGCAGCCGACTCCACGCCGGGAAGGATGAGGACCGCTCCGTCGAACCCCAGTCGAAGTCGTTGGTCGAGTAGCTGGGCGGCGTCGATCCAGGCGCCTGGCACGTCTTCGGGACGATCGACGACCGGATCGACCAGACGGCCGGTGACGAGGGCCGGCATGTTGACCAGGGCGAGAATGCACACCGCCAAGGGCGCAAGGATCCCACGCCGTGGGTCGTGTGAACGGGATCCGAACCATCGGCCGACCCGTTCTGCGAGCGCGCCCGCGCCCAAAGCCACGACCAGGACGACGAGAGGTGCGGCTCGGGTCGAGGAACGCAGGGCGAGGCTGAGGGCGCTCGTCGGATTGTCGACGGCGAGTCGCCACAGCGGCGACGGTTCAGCGAAGGGGTGAGCTCCAACGGCGAGGATCGTGCCGATGACGAGGAGCACTCCCGACGGGCGTCTCGCCGACTCCGGTAGAGAGCGAACACCGAGGATTCCGATGGTCGTGAGAGCGAGTCCGGCGACGATGACGAACCAATTCGACATGTACGGCGTTGCAGCACTCGTGAGCGGGACCGCCACGTTGCGGTCGTAGAACAACCAGTAGCCGAGACCGCGTAGAACTTCGAGCGAGGTCGAGGTGGCGGCGGTGGAAGGAAGGGCTTCGCTGTACGACAGCACGGCGGCGCCGAATCGACCTTGAGTCACGAGTCCGGCGATCCACCACGCGCTGGCCGCACCGGCCGAGAAACCGAGGACGAGGAGAGTGCGCGCAGAGCTGCGCCACGATCGCCAGCGACCTTCCGACACGGCGAACACGAGAGGGGCCGGTGCGATCATGGCGAGAGCCGTGGCGTTCAATCCGCCGGTCGACACGAGGAGAAGTGTCCAGATCGCCATGTCACGCCATCGACGATGGCGAGCGACGAGGATCGCGGTGGCGACGAGCCAGCCGAGGAGACTCCAGGGCAGTAGCAGTGCCGACGTGCGGGACACGTAGGGAAGAACGTACGGCGACAATTGGTAGACGACGGCGGCGACCGTCACTGTCGTGGCACCGAGACCGAGGACTCGTCCGAGACGGACGACGCCGGTGCCAGCGAGGAACAAAAGGGTGCCGATCCACACACGGTGGGCGAACCAATCGGGGATCGACAAGGCATCGAACAACGCGTAGAACGGGCCCGACGGCCAGAGGTAGCCGACGTTCTGATGGGGAACCCAGCCCCCGAATTGACGACTGTCCCATGTCCAGATCGAGTCAGAGATCAGTCGAGCCGGGTCGAGGTACAGCGACAACTTCGTATCACCGGGGACTCGACCGGGTGCGGTGAGAAGAACGGGAAGATAGGCGAGAAGCGCGAGCCCGACGAGTCGGCGAGCTCGCGTGGTGTTCACGGGATCGCCCCGTAGACGCCGTAGAGAGCTGTCAGAGCCGTGAGTCCGGTTCCGCAGGTCGCGAGCACATACGGCCACCAATGACGCCGCCGTTCGTCATCGAGCCAGACAGCGGCCGCAACGAGTAGAGGGAACGCCGTGAAGAGGAATCGTGGTCTCGCCGTGACCGTGGCCGGTAGGAGCATGAGAGCCACGATGACGGCGCTGTAGGCGAGGGCCGGGAGCGGCAGAGGTCTCTTCCAGGCGATCCACACCGCAACGAGCGTCGCAAGGAACGCAACGGCCGTGATGAGGTCGGTCGGCGAGGTGAGCGGTTTGGTGAAGGCCTCCAGTGTGTTACGAATAGCCGTGAGGCCGAAGCTCGCTCCCTCCTTCCAGGCCTCACCTTGGACCCGGAACCACACGCGAGATTCGCCGGTGTGCCGGTCGATCCACCATTGATAGACGAGGAAGCCGAACGGTGACAACAGGGGTGCCGACAGAGCCCACCATTGTCGCGATCGTCGAATGGCGACGAATGCGGCGACGGCGGTGGCCGCGACGAGAGCGATGCCATTCGGGCGGGTGGCGGTGGCGACGGCGGCGAAGACTCCGGCCAGCAACCATCTCTCCGAGGAGAGCGCGAGAAGGCACGCGGCGGCGAGGACGAGACGGAGCGCTTCGCTGTAGGCGAACGACAGGACGAAACTGCCGGGAAAGAACGCAGTGAGAACCATGGCCGGCCGAGCGGCCCGATCGCCGAACCACCGACGGGCGAGAAGGCCGACCAGCATGACGAACAGAGCGCCGAGTAAGAGGTTGACGAAGAGCGCCGCGAAGGTGTCGCCGCCGGGCAGGACGCGGTCGACCGTGCGCACGAGCCACGGATACATCGGGAAGAATGCGACACGCGCTTCGGGGTCGTCGTAGGTGATACCGCTCGGGACGTAGTCGGGATAGCCGCGACGGACGATGCGCGTGTACCAGATGCCGTCCCACGACGTGAGAACGTCGAGGATCATCGACGACGCCGATCGCGGGAGAATCGCCTCGCGGGCGTGAGGGTCGGGTTTGCCGAAAAAGCCCCAGATCAGCCTCTCGCGAAGTTTGTTGTCGTCGGCGCGCATCTCGGCGCCCACGATCGCCGCGCCGACGAGGATGCACAGGCGCGACAGCGCGTAGGCGAGGGCCGCGTGGCGTAGGGCCGTCCGCCAGATCAGCGAGGAGTCGGATGAGGTGGTGGTCGTGGACATGGCGCGAGACGACCGGACGGGTCGCTCCGACGCTACACGGTGTACTTGCGACACCTGGCGACGGGCAGACTGGGGTGATGTCCGATGCTCCCGTTCTCCTCGAACGTCCACGTCCTGACGTGGCCGTTCTTCGACTCAACCGACCCGATCGCCTGAACGCCATGACGAGCGAACTCGTGCAGTCCTTGCATGACCATCTCGACGAACTGGCAGTCGATCTCACGTGCCGGGTGATCGTTCTCACCGGTGCCGGACGAGGTTTCTGTGCCGGACTCGATCTCGGTGGCTACGGACTGGCCCCGCACAGTGAGGACGTGGGTTCGACCCAGCGCGGATTCGCCACTCAAAAGCACATCGCCACTTTGGTGACGCACATGCGATCGATTCCGCAGCCGATCATCGCCGCCGTGAACGGTGCGGCAGCGGGTGGGGGGCTCGCTCTCGTTCTGGCGAGTGACGTCCGGCTAGGTGCCGAGTCGTCGAAGTTCAACGTGGCGTTCGTGCGTATCGGGTTCTCGGCCTGCGACATCGGGACATCGTGGCTGTTGCCTCGGATCGTCGGAGTCGCGCGCGCTCAAGAACTGATGTTGACCGGTCGGGTGTTCGACGCCGCCGAGGCGTACCGCATCGGATTGTTGGTCGATGTGGTCCCTGACGGGATGCTTCTCGATACGGCACTGTCGAAGGCCGACGAGATTGCACGCAACTCGCCGTTCGGCGTGTCGCTCACGAAAGAGGCGATGTGGACGGCGCTCGAAATCCCGGGGATGCAGGCGGCCATCGATCTGGAGAACCGCCAGCAGATTCTGGCCAGTCACACTGACGACGCGCGTGAGGCGATGACAGCCTTCATGGAGAAGCGACCACCGCGTTTCGAGAATCGCTGATCAGACGCGAACGCTGACCGGCGCCTCGCCGCCGTGCAGCGGGAAATGGCAGGCCACGAAATGTCCGGGGGCGACTTCGCGAAGCTCGGGTTCTTCGGTTCGACAGCGATCCTGGGCGTGCGGGCAACGCGGGTTGAAGCGACAGCCGCTCGGTGGCAAGACCGGTGACGGCGGCTCGCCCTGCACCCCGACCTCGGCGATTTCGACCGACGGGTCGGCCACCGGAATCGAGTCGATGAGCACCTTCGAGTACGGATGAGCAGGACGATCGAAGAGGGCACCCGGCTCGACGACTTCGCACATCTTGCCGAGGTACATGACCACCACGCGATCGCTGATGCTCTTCACGACGGCCAGGTCGTGAGCGATGAAGATCAGCGTGAGTTCGCGGTCGCGCTTCAGGTCTTCGAGGAGGTTCAGTACCTGGGCCTGCACCGACACGTCGAGGGCCGACACCGGTTCGTCGCAGATGATGAGTGACGGCGAGAGGACGAGCGAGCGAGCGATGGAAATGCGCTGACATTGGCCGCCGCTGAACTGGTGAGCACGACGGCCAGCCGCGGCGGCAGGATCGATGCCGACTTCTTCGAGAACCGCCTTGGCCTTCTCGTCGCGTTCGGCCTTGGTGCCGACCTTCCAGATGTTGAGCGGTTCGGTGACGATGTCGAGCACACTGCGCCGCGGATTGAGCGACGAGATCGGATCCTGGAAGATCATTTGGATCTTGGTGCGCAGGCGACGCATCTCGTTCTGGTCGAGCGCGTTCAGGTCGGCTCCCTCGAAGACGATCTGGCCCGACGTGGGTCGGGGGAGCTGCATGATGGCGCGACCGGTGGTGGACTTGCCGCAGCCCGACTCGCCGACGATGCCGAGCGTCTCGCCCCGCCGCACGTCGAACGAGATGCCCGACACGGCATTGACCTTCAAGCCCGTGCGTCCAACCGGGAACTCGACGACCAGGTCTTCGACGCGAAGGACCGAGTCGTCGCGAAGATGGGCTTTGCCGGTGCCGGCCATCAGCTCGCCTCCTCCGATTGTTCGTTTCGCATGCGCACGTTCACTTCCTGCCAACGTTCCGATCCGACCGGGTGGTGGCACGCGTACCAGTGACCCGGGGTGGCCTCCACCAGTTCGGGTGGTGTGGTCGTGCACACGTCGGTGGCGTACGGACAACGAGGACTGAAGCGACATCCCTCGGGTGGCGCGATGAGGTTGGGCGGCCGACCTCCGATGGTCACGAGACGGGTGTGGCTCGGATCGGACAATTTCGGGATGCTGCGGAACAGCGCCTCGGTGTAAGGCATCTTCATCGAACTGAAGAGCACCGGAGTGAGGGCGCGCTCGACGATCTGGCCCGCGTACATCACGATGATCTCGTCGGTGTGGCCGGCCACCACGCCGAGATCATGGGTGACGAGGACGACCGACATGTTGCGATCTCGACGTTGACGTTCGATCAGGTCGAGAATCTGGGCCTGTACGGTCACGTCGAGAGCAGTGGTCGGTTCGTCGGCGAACAACACCGAAGGCCCGCACGTGAGAGCCATGGCGATCATGACTCTTTGACGCATGCCGCCGGAGAGTTCGTGGGCGTATTGGCGCATCCGCTTCTCGGGTTCGGGGATTCCGACATCGGTCAGGAGGCGCAGCGCGGTGTCGCTCGCCGTCTGGCGGTCGTATCCGAGGTGGATCTGCAGAGGTTCGATCAACTGCTTGCCGATGCGGATGACCGGATTGAGCGACGTCATCGGATCCTGAAAGATCATCGCCATCTCGGCGCCCCAGATCTTGCGGCGCTCCTTCAGCGGCATGGTGGTGAGTTCTTGACCCTCGTAACGCACCGAACCCCCGCGAACGACGTTGCGGCGGGGAAGGAGGCCCATGATCGAGCGAGAGAGAACGGTCTTTCCGCATCCGGATTCGCCAACGATGCCGAGACGGCGTCCGCGGTCGAGAGTGAACGACACATGGTCGACCGACTTCACGAGTCCGATAGGGGTCGAGAAGTAGGTATGCAGATCGTCGATCTCGAGGAGGACTCCAGATTCCCGGCGCCCTTCGGCCTGCAGTTTCATCAGCCGATCGCCTCCCTGATGCGGAACTTCTCGCTGAGCACGTCACCGAGCAGGTTGATGGCGAGCACGGTGAGGAACAACACGACGGCGGGCATGATCGAGATCCACCACGCGGTTTCGAGTTTTCGCTGGCCACTGAAGATCATGGAGCCCCATGTGGGTGTGGGGGCGCTCACCGAGAGTCCGAGATAGGCGAGGGCCCCTTCGGCGACGATCAGGATCGCCATACCCGTGATGGCGAAGGTGACCATGGCCGGCATGACGTTGGGAAGGATCTCGCGCACGATGATGCGGCCGTTCTTGGCCCCGAGGCTTCGGGCCGCCAACACGAATTCGCGTTGCGAGAACACCATCGTGTTGGCGCGTACGAGGCGAGCGATCGGCGGGATCGACAGAATCACGAGAGCGAGAATGATCGGCCCGATCGATCTCGACTTCGCTTCGTCGGCTCCCGACGATCCGAAGAAGCCGACGATGAAAATCGCGAGCAAGAGAGCCGGGAAGG
>CBFHWN010000055.1:0-14306 GCA_965659595.1 uncultured Ilumatobacteraceae bacterium
CGTGGCCATCGACCAGAACGGCACGTGATCGCACGCCGTGCGATCGAGGAACGCCATCACCACGTCATGAAGAGCCGAGAGCACCAGCCCTCCGGGACGGAGAGCTCGGGCGAGCGGATGAGCTGCACACCGGGACACCAGGTCGGCTCGTCCAGCGATGATTCCGGACTGCGGACCGCCGAGAAGTTTGTCGCCGCTGAAGGTGACAATCGACGCCCCAGCTTCCAGCGCTTGTTTGGCGGCTGGCTCACCGCGTAGCCAGTCGGGCGGTCCCGAGGCGATCCAAGGACACGCCTCGTCGAGAAGGCCGGAGCCGATGTCGGCCACCACGTCGACACCGAGTGTCGACAGTTGTGACACCGGTGTCTCCTCGACGAAGCCCTCGACGCGATAGTTCGAAGGATGCACTTTCAAAACAAGAGCAACATCACTTTCTTTGCGTTCGACTGCTTTGCGGTAATCGCTCAACCGAGTTCGGTTCGTGGTACCGACGTCGACGAGACGAGCCCCGGACTGCTCCATCACCTCGGGAACGCGAAAACCTCCACCGATCTCGACGCTTTCGCCTCGGCTCACGACCACGTCGCGGGTGTGAGCGAGTGCGGCCAAGACCAGGAGGACGGCGGCCGCGTTGTTGTTGACGACCATGGCCGCCTCGGCACCGACGGCGCGGGCCAGGAGACGACCCACGCCGGCCTGACGACTTCCCCGTCCTCCCGCGATCAGGTCGAACTCGAGGTTCTGAGCGCGAGCTTCGATATGAATCGAAACGGGCGACCGTCCGAGGTTGGTGTGGGCGATCACGCCGGTGGCATTGATCACCGGCTGCAGCAGGGCGGCTCGCAACTCCGTCGCCAGGCGCTCAGCGTCGTGATGGTTGCCAGCACCGATCGCCTGACGGGCGACATCGACCATAAGTGGATGGGGAAGTCCGACGTGCGAGATAGAGCGCGCCAGAGCGTCGACCGACGGTGGTCGCGGGTTCGGGTTGTCGTTTCCCATTCTCGTGAACGCTAGTCCCGGGCCAACGACTTCGATTCCGGTGGCCGAACAGCCATCTCGCACGACCATGGTTAGGGTGATTCGATGATCCTGTTTCTGCTCTTCATCGTGTTTCCGGTGGTCGAGCTCTACGTGATCATCAGAGTTGGCTCGTCGATCGGCTTTCTCAACACCCTCGGACTCATCGTTCTCGTCGCAGTTCTCGGTAGTTGGCTGGTGAAGCGAGAGGGACTTCGAGTCTGGAGCAAGTTCAACCGGAGCGTCTTGGAAGGGCGCGTACCCACACGCGAGATCGTCGACGGTGTCCTGATCATGATGGCAGGTGCGCTTTTGCTCGCGCCGGGCTTCGTGACCGATGTACTCGCTCTTCTCGTTCTGTTCCCGCCCACCCGCCTCGTGTTCCGGCGCATGCTGATGCGACGGGCGGAAGCCGGCACCACGATCTTGGGCGGATTCGGGACGACTCATCGGCCATCAACAGGACAACATCATCGCCCGGGTGACGTGATCGACACCGACGGCACCGAACCGCACGGTGAACTCTGATTCGTATCGGGTGAGAAGCAGCGTCAGGTGAGTGTTCCGATGAGCGACGAGTAGTCGCTCAACACGAGGGGCCGCTCGAGTACCTCTCCCGAGGCACTCGGTACTGCGACCTCTGCTCCCTCGCTCAACACTCGGACCGACGAGATGTCGAGATTCTTGAAGAGCGAGAGGACGACCTGCGCCAGAAGCAACCGTTGCTCGTTGCCGGCCAGGTCGAGGAACGTGGACGACACACTGATCTCGGCGACGTCGCTGTTGAGGCGGGCGTTTTCGATCACGAGCGGAGAGATCGACAGCGAAGAGCGGAGGTCGTTCGCCAATTCGAATTCGGAGAGCCCCGTCGCCAGCGAGTCGATGATCGACTGCGGATTGAGTGGTGAGAGTGACAGTCGCGGACGGCTCACGACTTCGTCGCCACGGATCAGATACACGATGATCGGCTCGACCGGACGGGGGATGCCATCGTCGGGTCCGCCGACTTCGATACGCCGGTCGTCACCAAGACGATTGGCCGACGACTCGGTTCCGAAGCTGCACGAGGCGATGATCATCGAAACGACGAGGGCGGCCGTGGGAGTGGTGAGACGGGCAATCTTCATCAGTCATCATCCTCTTCGACCACGTCGAGTTCGAACGAGAAGCGGGCTCCTCCGCTCGGACTCGACGAAATGTGAAGTTGGGATCCCATGGAGCGGAGGTGTCCGTCGGCGATCGAGAGACCGAGTCCGGAACCCGGAAGGCCTTGTGAGCGTCGGCCGCGGGTGAAAGGTTCGAGAATCGATTCCCTCTCACTTTCGTTGATTCCGGGTCCGTCGTCGTCGACGTCGATCACGAGGCGGGGGCGAAGCCCGTCTCGGTCGTTCAGCCCAACTCGCAAGGCAGTGACTCCTCCGGCGTAGAGCGCTGCATTGCTGGTGAGGTTGCCGAACACGTGCTTCAAACGGGTCACGTCGACGCGAACGCTGATGTTCGAAAGGTCGAGATCGGTCAGGAAGACATGGGTCGGCAGTTCGAAGTTCTTCATGATCGCGGCAAACAATGCATCGGCCTGGCGGATTGTGAGATTCGCGCGATCAGAACCGGATGATTGGCGTCCGAGAACGAGAAGGTCTTCGAGCATGCGCTCGAACTCGGACACCTCGGTGCCGAGGTTGTCGAGCAAGCCCCCCAGACTTTCCGGAAGCGAGTCCTTGTGCATTTGGAGGATGTCGGTGGTACCGCGCAATACCGTGAGGGGTGAGCGGAGTTCATGAGCGGCCTGGGCTGCGAATCGTGATTCGGCTTCGAGCCGATGCTGAAGTGTCTCGGCCATCTGATTGAACGAGTGCGAGATGCGGGCCAGATCGGGTTCGCGAGGAATTCGAACTCGCGCTTCGAGGTCGCCCGAGCTCAGATGGACCGAGGTGGTGCTGATCTCTTTCAGTGGTTCCATCACTCGGCGCGACAGCCAGAAGCCGATGAGGGCGCCACCGATCGAGCTGATGAACACTCCGATGAGAAGGGCTCGCCGGATGGCATTGACGGTGTCCTGTATCCCCGATAGTGACGACACGCCGACGTACGCCAGTTGGCGATCGGTTCCGATCGAGATGGGGAAGGTCACGAAATATGACGGCTGTCCGTTCAGAAGACTTCGCTGATCGGCGGGCTCGCCGATCTCGGCTCGACCGAGCAGGTCGGACGGAACGTTGCCGACTCCGATGCCCGCACTCAGAGACAACCATTCGTCATCGACCTTCATGAGGGCTCGGTAGGACGGGCTGATGGTGGGGATCGACGTGAGGGCATTGGACGGTTCTTCACCGGCGAGAATTGACCGAGCCACCAACTCGGCATGGACGAACGACTGCTGCTGAGCAGCCGACTCTCGTTGACGCAGCAGGTACGACTGGGCACTCGACCAGGTGATGCCCGAAGCGACGAGGGAGATGGCGAGTCCGACGAGACCGCCGATGATCACGGCCTTGCCGCGCAGCGACACCCGCTCACTGACGTTCACGGTGCTCCGCTCAATCCGTCGAGTCGACGATACGGAAACCTCGGCCGCGAACCGTCACCAGCAGATCGGATGCTTCGACGGTAGCGAGCTTGGCACGCAACCGGTAGATCTGGGTGTCGACGAGACGCGTCTCTCCGAGGTAGTCGTACCCCCACACCTGCTCGAGGAGATCGGCCTTCGACAAGATCCGTCCACTGGCGAGAAGGAGTTCGCCGAGGACCTTGAATTCGGTCTTGGTGAGATGGAGTTCCTTCTCGTCGTAGGCAACCTCACCGGTGTCGAAGTTCATCGAGAATCCGGCTCGATCGAGGCTCTGGATCGGTTCGTCGTTGGACGCTCCTTCGATACGGCGCATGAGGGCCGCCAATCGGGCGCGAAGCTCCTTCAACTCGATGGGTTTCGACAAGAAATCGTCGGCACCGGCTTCGAGAGCGCGGATGACGTCGTTGCTGTCGCTGAAGGCAGTGAGAATCACGAGCGGGATGTCGTGGTGCAACCGCAGGCGCTGGACCACTTCGATGCCGTCCATGCCGGGGAGGCGTAGGTCGATCACGGCGAGATCGGGACTCTCGGAGGCTGCAAGAGCAACACCAGCCTCGCCGGACTCGGCTTCGATCACGTGGTGGCCGTCGTGCCCGAAGGCGGTGGCCATCACCGATCTGATCGACTGGTCGTCTTCGACGAGAAGGATCCGGTACGTCACGCTTCTTCATCTAATCCGCTCGACCCCAGGGTCGCCACGTGGGGGCGCGATGTTTTCGCGGCATTTTCGTCTGGACTGGATGCCACTCCTAGGGTGAGCCCGTGAGCGCGTCCGAAGAATTCGATCCGGCGAACGTTCCGATTCGGCCGGCGGCCACCATGATGCTGGTGCGCGAGACGGCCGGCCCACTCGAAGTGTTCATGATGAGGCGTACCACCAAAGCCGCGTTCGCGGGCGGCATGTTCGTCTTCCCAGGTGGAGCAGTCGATGCGGTCGATTCGACTCCAGGTGGCTCGTCGAACGAGAACACTGCATTCGAGATGGCGTCGATACGCGAATGCTTCGAAGAAGCGGGCGTACTCCTCGCTTGTGATGCATCAGGTTGCACGGTTCGGTTCGACGACGCCGACGTGGCACGTCGGTTCGCCGACTACCGACATGTGGTGCACGCCGGCGAGCGAAGCATGACGAGCATTCTCGAGGCCGAAGGATTGTCGGCCCGGCTAGATCATCTGTCATGGGTCGCGCACTGGATCACACCGTTCGGTGAGGTGCGTCGATTCGACACGCGCTTCTACGTGGCGGCCATGCCCGATGATCAAGAACCGCTTCACGACGACATCGAAACCGTCGAGAGTCTGTGGGTCGAACCGTCGGTCGCTCTCGAGCGGGCGACGCGTGGCGACCTTCTGATGCTTCCGCCGACCGTGGCCAATCTTCGATTCCTCGCCGATCATCGAACGGTCGACAGCGTGATGACAGCCGCTCGTGCCATCGGTACGCCACCGCGGATCATGCCCAAGGTGGTTTGGGGTGACGACGGTCGGATCAGCGCTCTGCTTATGCCGGGTGATGACGGCTACGATGCCGTCCCCGAGCGTTGAACACGTTCGGGGACGATGAGGGTCAGGTGTTGACGAGCGCCGACCAGGCGTTGTAGCCACCCAGGACGTCGCTGACGTCGCCGAAACCGTGAGCCCGCAACGTGCTGGCGGCGATCGACGAGCGGTAGCCGCCCGCGCAGAACACGACCGTCGGACGCTTCGGATCGAGCTCGTTCAAACGTCGGGTGAGGCCGGCCAACTCGAGATGCTGCGCCCCATCGATGGTGCCGAGTTTGAACTCGCCCGGGTTGCGAACGTCGACGAGCTGAAGATCGGTGATGGATTCGCGTCGAGCTCCGAAGTCGTGAGCCGTTAGTCGCGAAGCCATCTGGACTTCGCCCGGATTCTCGAGGAAGGCCTTCACCGGATCGTCGAGGTAACCGATCACCTCGTCGAAACCGATGCGGGCCAGGCGAGTTGTGGCCTCCCGTTCCTTCCCGGGTTCGGCGACGATCACGATCGGCGTGCCAGCGGTGACGACCTCGCCGGTGTATTCGGCGAAACGCCCTCCCAATCCGACGTTGATCGAGCCGAGCAGGTGACCGAGAGCGAAGTCTCCGTCGTCGCGAGTGTCGATGATGGCGGCACCCGATGCTCGTGCCGCGACGACCTCCGTCATCGACAGAGCGCTGAGGGGGGCCCCTTCGTCGAACGTGTCGCGTGCCTTGCGATTGGTGGTGGCGGCGTGCAGGAAATACATCGGGGCCGTCGACTGTCCTTCGGTGACGGCGGCCACGAACTGATCCTCCGACATCGATGCGAGGGCGTAGTTGGTGATGCGTTGCTCACCGATCGAACTGACCGTGTTGGTCGAGAGGTTCTTCCCGCATGCGCTACCTGCTCCGTGCGCCGGGTACACCAGCGTGGAGTCGGGCAGCTTCATGAGCTTCTCATGCAACGAGTGATAGAGCATCCGACCGAGGTCTTCGGCCGTATGGCCGACCGCAGCCAACAGGTCGGGTCGTCCGACGTCGCCGATGAAGAGAGTGTCACCTGTGAAAACGGCGTGGGGTGTGGCCGATGCGTTCTCTTTGACGACCATCGAGATCGACTCAGGAGTGTGCCCTGGCGTCTCCAGAACCTCGAGGCGCGCGTGGGATTCGGAATCACCGAGAATGATCACCTCGCCGTCGCGAAGAGCTGCGATGGCAAAGTCGGTACGACCAGCGGCTCCGGCACCGAAGATGATCTTGGCCCCAGTCGCTTCGGCCAGTTCGAGATGGCCCGACAGGAAGTCGGCGTGGAAATGAGTCTCGACGACGTACTTGATCGTGAAACCGTTCTCCTCGGCCTCGGCGAGATAGCCCGAGATATCGCGCTGTGGGTCGACGACGGCTGCGATTCGGCTGTCGGTGTCGGCCACGACGTAGGAGGCGTGGGAGAGACATTCGAGGTAGTGCTGGCTGAGATGTAGCGCCATGGCGGATCCCTTCTGGTCGTGCGTTGCGATCTGGTCGTGCGTTGCGATCGACTACGCGAGTTTCAGGAACAACTTCTCGACCTCGGCGAGATCGAAGCCGTTCTTGGCCGCCTCGGCTGGGTCGGCGAGGCAGTGACTGAGGCCGGTGGCCAACAACTTGAAGCCCACTTGGTCGAGGGCCTTGCTCGCGGCCGAGACCTGGGCCACGATGTCTCGACACTCTCGGCTCTCGGTGAGCATTTGCTGGATACCGCGAACCTGACCCTCGATACGCCGGAGACGGCGAGTCAGATCATCGATGGTCTCGTCGGGAAGTTGCATGAGGCCTCCTTGTCGGCAACTCAAGCATACCCTAGGGGGTATCTACTGTCCACCCCGAATCGACACGGGCGTCACCGATTCGATGACCATGCCGTCGGCACCCACCGACACCTCGGTGAAGCCACGTCCCCCCGCAGAATCGTCGTCCCGGCGGGCTGAGCACTCCGACATCTGGACGGGAGGGACCGTGTCGGTGACCAGCTGCTGGGCGATGGAACGAAAAGCGACTGCGGCCGGACCGGAGCCAGCCAGCGCGACGGGTTGGCCGGTGTCGGATCCGGTGGCCACGTGCGGTTCGAGGGGAACCTGGCCGAGCAACGGGACACCGATCTCGTCGGCCAACGCCTGACCGCCGCCACGACCAAAGAGCGGATACCGCTCACCGTGATCGCACACGAATTCGCTCATGTTCTCGATCACGCCGGCGATCCGCAGGAACGAGCGACGAGCCATGTCGGCCGCTCGAATGGCCACCTTTTGCGCGCTCACGGCCGGCGTGGTCACGATGATCATGTCGGTTCGGGGCAGCATTCGCGCCAGCCCCATCTGCACGTCGCCGGTGCCGGGAGGCATGTCGATGACGAGGTAGTCGAGGTGTCCCCAGGCGACGTCGTGCAGGAATTGCTCGAGCGCCTTGGTGAGCATCAGGCCTCGCCACATGAGCGCTGTTCCTTCGTCGTCGACGAGGAAACCGGTGGACACGACCTTCAAGAGTCCGTCGCCCACCACCCGGGTGTTGGGTTGGATCCTCGGTCGGCCGGTGTCGGGATCGGCTGCGGCTTCGAGACGCTGATCGAGGCCGAGCATGCGCGGCACCGAAAAACCCCAGATATCGGCATCGAGAACTCCGACTGTGTAGCCCTGAGCGGCAATCGACGCGGCCAGATTCACGGTGACCGAACTCTTCCCCACGCCACCTTTGCCCGATGACACGGCGAGAACTCGAGCAGTGGCCGGGATCGCTGTGTCGGGAGCCTTCTCACGAGCGTTCCAGCGAGCCTTGGCCATGGTGGCCGAGCGCTCCTCGCCCGTCATCTCGCCCCACTCGATCTTGACGGCGCGCACGCCGGGGTGGGTCGCCACGCGAGTCTCGATGTCCTTTTTGATCTGAGCTCGAAGGGGGCATCCGCCGATCGTGAGCTTGACGTCGACCACCACGAACCCGTCGGTCGAGACCGAACGGCAGGACGCCATGCCGAGATCGACCACGTCGGAGCCGAGTTCGGGATCGATCACAGCACGTAACAGGTCGGTGACGTCGTCGACAGACGGCGGAGTCACGTTGTTCGGCTCCATGGGGCAAGGGTACCGGTGGCCGTCGACTGTCGGGACGGCGGAAAGACCAGTAAAATACTTTCGTCGGGTCGGAACCCGGCCGGATGGGCTCCACCTCATCTGCCACTCGAACGAGGAGAGACGACGTGATCACTCTGACCGATTCAGCAGCCGTGAAGGTGAAGGAATTGCTCGCAGCCGAGGGTGCCGACGAACTCGCGTTGCGAGTAGCCGTGCGTCCGGGCGGCTGCAGCGGATTCTCGTACGAGATGTTCTTTGATGGTGATGTGGCGTCCGACGACATCGAAGCCCACTTTGGCGAGGCTGTGCGCGTGATCGTCGATCCGGCATCGGCGCAACTGCTCGAAGGCGCAACGCTCGATTACAAGGACGGCCTCAATCAGGCTGGGTTCAACATCACGAACCCGAATGCCACCCGCACATGCGGATGTGGCCAGTCGTTCAGCTGAGAAGTTCGAGAAGTTCGTCGGCGTCCCACACGGCGTCGAGTCGTTCGACCACCATTCCTGACGCATCAGTCACGAACACCGTTGGTTCGAACGTGAGTCGGGCCGTCTGAACGGCGGGGGCCACCGTCGTCGCAGCGCGATCGGCGTACACATCGGCGTGTATGAACACAGCCGAGTCTCCGAGTTCAGTCGCCAGATCGATCATCTGCTCGAGGACCGGACCGCAGACGCCGGTCTGACAGTGAGCAGGTGTTCCCACCAGATACACCACGGGACGGCCAGTGGCCAGAGCTTGGTTCAAGGTGACACCGTGGAACGGGCACGGTTCGGGTTGCCGAGTGCAGACGACTTCGACGCCGCGTGGATCGTCGAACGTCGGGGTATCGAAACCCGTGAGCGAGTCGCCCATGCGATCGACCAACAGATCGGCCGGGTTCTGAATTTGGAAAGCGGCGCCCTCGGTCGGGCCCCCGTCGACGATCAAAGAATAGAAACCGACCGTGTCGAGCATCGTGCGGAACGTCCAGAAAGGAATCGTTCCCTCGCCGAGTGAACGACGATCGGCGACCAGCCCGTCGACCAACACCGAATCGTCGGCCAGCGAAACGACCTTGGCCGAAAGCCGATCGGGACCCTTCTGGGTGAGACCCGAGGCATCGCCGATCGACAACGGGAGACGTTGACGTCCGGGTCCGAGCTCGGTCGGGATCCAGCGCGCGGCGAGGATCGGGTCGGAACCAAACGCGTCGGGAGCACCTCGTGAAGCCCCCTCGGACGACCCTCCGCACCCGGCAAGGAACGACACTGCCGGTAGGCCGACGAGAGCCGAGGCCCCGAAACCGAGTAGACGCCGTCGGGACATCCGGTACGCCTCGAACCTCACCTCGCGGACGATATCTCCGGTGGTCTTGTGGTGAGCGGTCCCCAGCGTGTGACATAGAGGTATGTCGACCCGGGAACCGATCGTGAACTTCGAACTCGACGGTCGACCGGTGTCGGTGATGGGTTCGGTGACCTTGCTCGCCGCTCTCCGTGAACAGTTGGGAGTTCGTTCGGCCAAAGACGGCTGTGCACCACAAGGCCAGTGCGGCTGTTGCACCGTCTGGGTCGACGGTGAGCCACGTGTGAGTTGCGTGACTCCAGTCGCTCGAGTGTCAGGTCGATGCGTCACGACCCTCGACGGACTCGACGAGTCACTACGCGAAAGGTGGGCCGACGCCATGTGTGCATCGGGAGGAAGCCAGTGCGGCTTCTGCACCCCGGGCATCGTGATGCGATTGGCAGCCGAACGCCATCACAGTGTCGAACGCAACGACATCGCAGCCAGCCTCACACCGCACCTCTGCCGATGCACCGGATGGCAGACCATCGTCGACGCTGCGACAGCAGTCGCCATGGGAACACGTCTCGATGATTCGCGCGACCTGGACGCAGCCAGTCGACGAGCCGTGATCGAAGGCCGATCGATGCAGTTGGTGTCGCCCCGTGTCGCACTCGGCGAAGGTGGGTTCGCCGATGACACGGCGCCCGACGATGCGTGGGTTGCGGTCCTTGCACCTGATGGTTCGTGGAGCGTCGCCGAAACCGTGACCGAGGCGCGCGCACGAGCGGGGGTGGTGCCCGGTCGACGTTCGACTCTTGGAATCGTCTGGCCGATCGATCCTCCGACCGGTGACTTCACACGCGTGTTGTCCACGACTTGGGTCGAGCCTGCATATCTCGAACCCGACGCGGTGTGGTGTCGACCCGGAGGCGATCCCGTAGGCCCTTCGAATAACGGCGGGGCGTTCGGCGACAAGGCGGATTGGTTACGTGACGAGGCTCGTCGGTTGGCCGACGACAACGATCGGCCAATGCGTGTGATCTTGTCGCGAGAAGACGTCGTTCGGCGTGGTGCGAAGCGACCCGTGGTCGCTGCGGGTGTTCGTGCCGACGGATCGGGCGTGATCGCGGTTCGACGCACCGAGGGCGTCGTCGATCTCGTTCGCTCGGTAGCTCCCGACTGGGAGGTGCACGAAGTCGACATCGAAGGACCTCCCAGCACACTCGCACGGCGAGCCGCGGTGTGGGCCGAGATCGCCGTGCTGCGTTCGTCGGTCTTGGAGGGTCCGTGGGATCACGTGATCGCACCCGATGGAGCTGAGGCGTGGGCGCGTGTGGATGACGAGGGAATCCACGTGAAAGTCCGTTGTGGGGAGGTTCTCGACCGAACCGTGCTCCGTTCCTATTGCGTGGGCGCGGCTCACATGGCGCTCGGTTGGGTTCGATTTGAGGGTGTGGCCGTCGATGAATCCGGGACGGTGCACGATCTCACCATTCGCTCGTTCGGTGTGGTGCGGGCCACCGACACTCCGAGGATCGAGGTGGAAGTCGTCGAGGATGACAGCGAGCCGGTGAACGGAAGTGATGCCGTGTTCGCAGCGGTGGCCGCAGCGATTTGGAGGTTCGACGGTTGGCCGGCGCGATGGCCGAGTGAGCGAGACCCCGGCGAGCGCTAGCGTGACGCCATGGCGAAGAAGTCACCTGCGAAGAAGTCGACAGAGAATTCGTCGACGAAGCCCCTCGGCCCCTACACCCCGGTCGTGCGCGCCGGCGACTGGATCATCGTGTCGGGTCAGCTCGGTATCGCCGACGGAGCCTTGGTGTCTGGAGGAGTGGCCGCCCAGACGGCACAAGCGGTGGTCAATCTGAAGGCGCAGTTGAAGTCGGTCGGCGCGTCGTTGTCCGACGTGGCGAAGACGCTGTGCTTTCTCACCGACATGGATACCTTCCCCACCTTCAACGAGGCCTACGTCGTCGGATTCGGCGGCTCGCGTCCCGCTCGCTCGACCATCGGCGTGGCCGCACTGCCGTTCGGTGGCGCAGTGGAGATCGAGGCCTGGGCCTACAAGCCTCTTGCGGTAGCGAAGTCACCTGCGAAGAAGTCGCCGGCCAAGAAGTCACCTGCGAAGAAGTCGACCGGCAAGAAGTCTCGAAAGTAGGCTGTCGTCGTGCCCGGTGCCATCGTTCTCGTGATCGTCCTGTTCGCCTTTCCGGTGATCGTCGGGCTGAGTTCGGTCGGCCTCGCCGCTCTGCTCGGTCACCTGCTCTGGAAAGATGGCGAAGAGCGCCACGAGGGCAGCGAACTCCTAGATTTGAACGTCTGACGACTCTCGGACAGTTTCGAAGAGTGGGCGCTGAATCATGACCGCTCCCGTTGTCGCCGACCTACTCGTCCGCAACGCCCGACTCGTGGCGACCATGGACGATCGACGCCGCGAGTTGGCAGGTGGCTGGGTGGCGGTGACCGACGGTTTGGTGTCGGCCATCGGTTCGTCGACACAGGAGCCGCCGACGGCTCGTGAGGTGATCGATGCGACCGACTGTCTGGTGACACCCGGACTCGTCAACACCCATCACCACATCTATCAAAACCTCACGCGTGCGTTTCCGCCGATGACCGACAAGCCGTTGTTCGGATGGCTCCAGTCGCTGTACCCGTTGTGGCGTGGTATCGACGAGGAGTCGGTGTACGTGAGCGCGTTCGTCGGATTGGCCGAATTGGCGATGTCGGGATGCACCACGAGCACCGATCATCTGTACCTACATCCTCGTGGGGCCGGCGATCTGCTCGGTGCCGAGATAGCCGCGGCGCGAGACCTCGGCGTTCGTTTCCATCCCACACGTGGTTCGATGTCGCTATCGGAAAAGGACGGGGGACTTCCTCCTGACGACGTGGTGGCCGACGACGACGAGATTCTCGCCGCGAGTGAGGAAGCTGTAGTTCGTCATCACGACCGTTCACATGGAGCCATGGTGCGCATTGCTCTCGCGCCGTGTTCGCCGTTCAGCGTGACCGAGGGTCTCATGATTCGCTCGGCTGAACTAGCCGAGAAGCTCGACGTCCGTCTGCACACGCACTTCGCCGAGAATGCCGAAGACGACGAGTTCTCCTTGGCCACTTTCGGATGTCGCCCCATGGAATATCTCGAACGAACCGGCTGGTGTACCGATCGTACGTGGGTCGCGCACTGCGTGATGCCGAACGACGACGAGGTACGTCGTCTTGGTGCGGCCGGAGTCGGTGTTGCTCACTGTCCGAGCAGCAATCTGATTCTCGCCTCGGGAATCTCGCCGATCGTCCCCCTGCGTCGCGCCGGTGCCAAGGTGGGTCTCGGTGTCGATGGTTCGTCCTCGGCCGACTCGGCGTCATTGTGGCTCGAAGCGCGTCAGGCGATGCTGCTCGCCAAACTCCGCGACGGCGCATCGGCCGGAACGGCTCGGATGGCCCTTGAAGTAGCCACGCGCGGTGGCGCCGGTTGCCTTGGGCGCGAAGGTGAAATCGGTGAATTGTCCGTCGGCACGGTCGGAGACCTTGCTCTGTGGCGACTCACCGGTCCGCAGTTCGCCGGAGCACTCGCCGATCCGATCGAAGCGTGGCTGCGTTGCGGGCCGATCGGTGCACATCACACGATCGTGCACGGACGTTCGGTGGTGCGTAATGGTCTGATCGTCGACCCGCGACTCGACGACGTGTTACGTCGTCACGCCGTGGAAAGCCGTCGGATTCAGCGGCTCGACGAGACGCACTGAGCACCATGTCGCTCGTCGATCAGCCGGCCGCCGTTCTGTGGGACATGGACGGAACTCTCGTCGACACCGAGCCGTACTGGATCGATGCCGAGTTCGAGATCGTCGAGATGCACGGTGGCGCGTGGAGCCATGATCACGCCAAGGCTCTCGTCGGTTCGGACCTGCTCGATTCGGGTGCCTACATCCGCGAACACGGAGGTGTCGATCGAACGCCCACCGAGATCGTCGAGATGCTGCTCGACCGTGTAGTGGCTCGGGTTCGCGCCGAAGTGCCCTGGCGCCCAGGGGCACGTGAACTGCTGGCTCAGGTACGCGACGCGTCCGTCGACACAGCACTCGTCACGATGTCGTGGAAGCGGTTCGCCGACGAGGTCGTGTGTTGCCTGCCGGTGGGGAGTTTCACGACGTCGGTCACCGGTGACGAAGTGGCGCGGGGCAAACCGCATCCGGAGCCGTACTTGCTTGCTGCCGAACGTCTCGGTGTTCGTATCGATCGGTGCGTGGCCATCGAAGATTCGCCGACTGGTGTGCGATCGGCTCTCGCCGCTGGCTGCTTGGTGATCGCCGTGCCACACGTGGTCGACGTCTCACCCGAGTTGGCTCGTCTTCCCGAGTCGATTGGACAACTCGCACTTCTTCCCACCCTCGAAGGTGTGGAGTTCGGAGATCTGGCGCACTTTTTCTCGGTCTGAGTCGACCGTCAGCTCGTCGAGCGGACTAGTTCGACCAGCGGGGGGATTGACCGAACCGATATCCGACGCTTCGAACGGTTTGGATGAGGTTGGCGTACTCCTCTCCCAACTTCGCCCGCAGACGTCGAATGTGAACGTCGACCGTGCGCGCGCCGCCGTAGTAGTCGTACCCCCACACGCGTGACAGGAGCATCTCGCGAGTGAACACCTTGCCCGGGTTCTGCACCAGGAACTTGAGGAGTTCGTACTCCATGTAGGTGAGATCGAGCGGACGACCGTCGACCGAGGCCTGATACGTCTCGAGGTTGAGCACGAGTTCTTCGTAATCGACGAGTTCGCTTCGAGGTGCGGATGTGGAATACGAGAAGAGATGACGAAGGCGTGCCTCGAGTTCACGCGGGTGGAAGGGCTGCAGGCAGAAG
>CBFHWN010000056.1:0-14243 GCA_965659595.1 uncultured Ilumatobacteraceae bacterium
GTGAATCCGCGGTCGACCTCTTCGAGTGCTCGTTGGGCGGCGAGTTCGGGATCGAGGTAGACGTCGGTCGAATCTCCGGGCTCGGGATACAAGTAGGTGTAGACGCGCAATGAATCATGGACGCGACCTCCCAACAGGTCGTGCACCGGTCGTTCGAGAGCCTTGCCGTTGATGTCCCAGCAGGCCATTTCGAGTGCACTGGCACAGGCCATGAGGGTCACGTCGGCGCGTTGAGTGAATCCTCGACCGTAGGCCCGTCGCCAGAATCGTTCGACGTGGAACGGATCTTCGCCGATGAGGTACTGATCGGCGAGGTCTTCGATGCCCGCAGCGATCACCGAGGGCCGAAATGTGGCGGCGTACGCCTCGCCCCAACCTTCGATCCCGTTGTTGGTGCGTAGTCGCACGAGAACGAAATAGGTGCCCCCGAACGATGGTGGGGGATTGCCGACGACGAATGTCTCGACCTCAGTTACTCTCATGACGACCTCCGATCACGACGACGTTTCGTCGTGCTGATCCGGTTCGAACACCGTCCAGCCCCGATTCGATCTCGTCGAGAGAAAATGTGGCGGATATCAGCACGTCGAGTTCGAGTTTCCCCGCACGGGCATAGCTGGCCAACTTCGGGATGTCGATCATCGGATCGGACGAACCCATCTTCGAACCCAGTATTCGTTGGCCGGATCCGGCGAGCGCCGATGGATCGACACTGATCGCAGTTCCATCAGGAGGCATCCCGACGATGACGAGGGAGCCATTCGTCGCCAACAGGTCGGTGGCCGACCGAAACGCAGCCGGTGCTCCGGTTGCCACGTACACGTGATCGGCCCGCCGGCCACGGGTGGCGTTGTTCACGACGTCAGAAGCGGTGGATGGTGACGCGACGTGTGTGGCCCCGAGGCGTCTGGCGAAGTCCGATTTCGTCGCCGACGGGTCGATGGCCACGATGGTCGACGCTCCGGCGAGTACTGCTCCTTGAATGACATTCAGGCCGACACCACCGCAGCCGATCACGACGACGCTGTCGCCGGTTGCGACGTCATCGGTGTTGAGGACGGCACCGACACCGGTGATGACGCCGCAACCGAGCAGGGCAGCGGCCGAGTCGGCCAATGCATCGTCGATCGGGACGAGTTGTGATCGGTGAACGACGACTTGTTCGGCAAAGGCCCCGCATCGGAGTCCCCGGGTGATCTCCTCGCCCGACGCCGATCGAAGTGGGGAGAACGGCCCAAGGTCGGCCACGTTCTCGCACGTGGCCGGTCGTCCGTCCAGGCAGGACCGGCACGACGAACAGTGCCGAACGAGAGTGATCACGACCCGAGAGCCAACGGCTACATCGACTCCGGGCCCACACTCGACCACCCGGCCCACGGCCTCGTGACCGAAAACGGCCGGAAGGGAGGTCGCCCAGTGTCCGTCGATGTACGACAGATCACTGTGGCAGATCGCCACGGCGTCGACGGCGACTCGAACCTCGTCGCGTCGGGGCGATTCGAGGACGACCTCCTCGATCGACAATGGTCGAGCCGTGGCCCGGCAGACGGCAGCACGTACGCGGATGCCGTCACTCGCCATGTGAACGACCGTAGCGCACGAACTTCGGGGCATCATCCGAGCCATCACCAGGCGTGGCGTGCGGACCGAATCTCGACGTGGGACGATGATGGGGTGGTGAACAAAGGAACGACGATCGTCACCCTCGTTGCGTCCGGGTTGATGGTCGCGTGCTCGGCGGACTCGACTCGTTCGCCGCTGCCGCCTCCCACGACCTCGGCCGAGAGTGCGATCGCTTCACCCACCGATCCAGAGGTCACTGCGCCCCCGACCAGCACCGCCGAAAAAGTGATTCCCGAGAGCGGAACGCCGGCCACCGAGTCGGTCTACCTGGAAGTCGACGTCGAGAACGATGCTCCGGCCCTCGGGTCGATGGTGGTCGGCTCGCCGGTGCGAGTGGTGATCACGTCCGACGTGGCCCGTGACTTCGTGTTCACGAACGAAAGCCGATTGTTGTCGGGCACCGCAGTGGCGTTCGATTTCGTGGCCGACGACGTCGGCTTCTATGAGATCGAAGACGCGGTAACAGGTGAACTGATCGTGAGTCTCGAAGCGATCACCGAGTGACCGTCACGTCATGATCATCGGCGCAGCGTGTCGGCGGGGTCCCTTCATCAGCAGGCGGATATGCCCAGAAGTCCGATCATCACGATCGAACGGTTCGCGAGCAACGTTCCCACGCTCGATGGTGCGCACGAAGGTCGACTGAGAACGAGCATTCGCCCGGTCATCATCGCAACGGCCGGCGCCACGTAAGCCTCGATCGACTCGAGCTCACCGTTCACGAGCAGGATGCCGAACAACGCTCTGTTCGCGAGGAGTGCCGACGTGTCGTAGCGATCATCTCCGCCCTGGCGTTGCACGATCGAATCGGAAAACAATTCCCCTAACTTCGTCATGACGAGGTCGGACACCCGTTCCGTTCCTCCCACCACCACGATGTGTTCGGGGGCGAGTCGTTCGATCTCGCGCAGCGTGGCATCGTGAACGGCGTCATCCTGCGCGAGTAGAACTGGGCTGCGCTGTGCAGCGGCGACGACGGCATCAGCGTGGGCGTCGGATGCCACGACAAAAATGTTCGAGGCGCCGGCTGGGTGGAACCGCCGCGAGACAGCGACGGCGGTCTCGTAACGATCGACGCCGGCGACCCGCTCGACGATCGTGCCGGCGAAGCCGACCTGGAGCTGTTCCTGAACCTTGATGGACAACCGATCTTCGCCGCCCACGAGGACGATCCGTTCGGGATCGAGTCGAGTGATCTCGGCCAGAGTCGCCGAGGTGATGCGGTCGAAATCCGCCGTCAAAACGAGGCCTCCGGTCACTCCACCGGCCGACGCGGCGAGCACGGCGTCGATGGGGGCGTTCGATGCGACCACGAAGACGTTCTGGGCCGTCGGCACCAGACGTGAGATCGCGTTGGGATCCGCGGGGAGGGTCACGACGGTGGGTGGAGTCGGAACAACAACCAAGCAGGGATCGGTCGGGTGTTCCCACAAGAGAAAGGGACGTCCCGAGTTCACGCGAGAGCACACACCCCAGACCTTCACCCCGGCGGCGTATTGGCTCCATCCGGACTGGACGGCCCATCCGGCATTCGTGAAAGTCGATAGACGTGTCAGGTCGGTGTCGATTCCAGGTCCGGAAGAAGTCGACGAGAGCGTGGAGTCGAAGTAGCCACCCGTGATCATCGAGGCGTTGGCGACGGCGACGAGTGCTCCGGCGCCGACGGACCCAACGACACTTCCTGATGCGTACGCGTTGGTGACAAGGTCTCCGCCGAGGGTGGCAGCGATACCGCCGGCGCTGCCCGCCGAAGCGGAGACCGAACCCGTGGAGTAGACGTCGAGCAGGGTCGACCCGCCCACGGAACGACTGACGATCCCACCCACGTGTTGTGTGCCCGTGACATTGCCGTGGTTCACACTCGCGTTGACCGCGACTCCGGCGTTGACGAATCCAACCAGTCCACCGACGTCCCGTCCGCCGGCGACGTCACCGGTGTTGGCTACTTCGGCAAGCACGGCGTTTCCGAAGACCGAACCCACGAGCCCGCCGGCTTCCGAACTCGCGGCCGACGACGTGACATCGCCGTGGTTGAGGGTGTCCGTCAAAGTCGCGTTGCCACCGATGAGGCCCACGAGTCCTCCGGCGTTGAGTCCTCCGATCACGTCGCCGTTGTTGATGCCGCCCGCGACCACGATGTTGACATTCCCAAGTCCGATGAATCCGCCGATATAGGAAAGCGCTCCTCCCGTCACGTCGCCGTTGTTGACGCTGTCGGTGATTGTGGCGTCCTGATAGAGGTTCCCGACGAACCCTCCTCCGGAGGAACCCGCGGTCACATCACCGACATTGGAACTGTTGGTGATCGTGACGTTGCCATTCACTCGGGCTGCGAACCCTCCTGCGTTTGTCAATGCTGTCGTCACGACACCCGTGTTGACGATCTGATCAGCGATCAGGTTTCCGACCTGCTGGCCTACGAATCCGCCGGCGTCATTCGACCCCTCGATCCGGCCACTGTTCGTGCTCCCCGAAATGGAAGCGTTTCCGGTCAACTGCCCGATGAAGCCGGCCGCGCCTGCACGAGCACCTCCGGAAGTCATCGCACTCGAGATCGATCCGTTGTTGATGCTGTTGGCGATCGTGGCATCACCTGTCACGAAGCCGATGAGTCCACCCACACGATCTTCTCCTGTGTCGGTGGCTGAGACGGTGGCCGAATTGACCACGTCGTCGAACACAATGGGTCCGGTTGCCTCACCGATGAGTCCGCCCACGCGGCTGGTTCCCGTGACGGTGCCGTCGACACTCACGTGACTGACGTGCGATGTGGTCGCGGCTCCGGCGAGTAGGCCCGCGACGGTGCTCGAAGCCGAGACAGTGCCAGTGATGTCGAGACTTTGGATGGTGGAGTTGCTGATCGCGCCGAACAGCCCGAGGTGCGACGTGCCTGTGACAGCCAAGCCGGTGATCGCGTGGCCATCGCCGTCATACGTTCCGGTGAACGGCGTCACCGAGGATCCGATCGGTGTCGACGATCCGGTGAGAGCGATGTCGGCGTCTTGGACGTAATGCTCGTCGAGGCAGTCGGCGGTGCCGATGGCTGCGAGCTGGACCGAATTGGACACGTGATACGGGTCGCCCGATGACCCATCGCCGAGTGCGAAAACCCCGCCGCCACTACCGGCGTTGCAATCGCTCACTGCGGCGAGAACGGGCGGAACGCTGGTCCACGTCGTCGGCATGGCCACTGCCGTCAGAAGTAGGCAGATGCCTGCGGCAACGGTCTGCCGAGCGCGATTCCGGTTCATGGAGCTCCTGATGTCGAGGCGGATTCAGTCCGATGACTGACACCACTCTTTATAAATTTTAGAGACTCACCGAAAAAATGAGCCGAGTAGGGTTCAGCGGTCGTTCCGTGTGCTCGCCGGCCTGGCAGGTTGCCGGCGCCTGGGGTGATCGGCGTCCCCCCCCCGATCCTTGGAGCCTCATGTCAGAGTCGTCGCGTCCACCGTCCGCCGAGCCTTCCGTGTGTGACGAGGGATCCGTTGTTGGCGCGTTGCGCTCGCCCCGGCGATTACGTATCGAATTGTTCGCCGGGCTCGCCGTCGCATTGGCGTTGATTCCGGAGGCGATCTCGTTCTCGATCCTCGCCGGCGTCGACCCTCAGGTCGGGCTGTTCGCGTCGTTCACGATGGCCGTGACGATCTCGATCGTCGGTGGACGACGGGCGATGATCTCGGCGGCAACCGGAGCGGTTGCGCTCGTGGTCGCTCCTGTGGTCGAAGAGCACGGGCTCGACTATCTCATCGCCACGGTGCTCATGGCTGGTGTGCTTCAGATCGTGCTGAGTCTTGCGGGAGCGGCACGTCTGATGCGCTTCTTGCCTCGCAGTGTCATGGTCGGATTCGTCAACGCGCTTGCCATCGTCATCTTTGCGGCTCAACTACCCGAACTGATCGACGTCCCAACGGTCGTCTACCCCCTCGTCGTCATCGGCTTGGTCATACTGGTGTTTCTGCCCCGGTTGACTCGCGTGATCCCAGCGCCACTCGTCGTGATCGTCTTGCTGACCATCGTGGCCGTCTCCATGGGTCTCGACATTCCCTCTGTTGGCGATCAGGGTGAACTTCCCAGCAGCTTTCCGTCGTGGTTCATTCCTGACGTACCGTTCACCTTCGAGACGCTGCAGATCATCGCCCCGTACTCGTTCGCGATGGCGTTGGTGGGTCTCCTCGAATCGTTGATGACCGCCAAACTCGTCGATGACATCACCGACACCCACTCGGACAAGACGCGCGAGGGTCTGGGGCAAGGGATAGCCAACGTCGTCTCTGGGCTCTTCGGTGGCATGGGTGGCTGCGCGATGATCGGCCAGACGATGATCAACGTGAAAACATCGGGAGCGCGGACCCGAATCTCGACATTCGCAGCCGGAGTCTTCTTACTGATCCTCGTGGTCGGACTCGGCGACTGGGTGTCGCGCATTCCAATGGCCGCGCTCGTGGCCGTCATGATCATGGTCTCGGTCGGAACGTTGGATTGGCACAGTGTTCACCCTGGAACCATTCGACGGATGCCCGTCAGTGCGACGGTCATCATGCTGACGACCGTGATCGTGACGGTGACCACTCATAACCTTGCCTACGGGGTCGCTGCTGGGGTGACCGTTGCGATGGTCTTCTTCGCCCGACGGGTCGCTCACTTCACCGAAGTTGTCGTCACTCATCGAGACGATGACACGTGCGCCTACGCCGTGAGGGGAGTCTTGTTCTTCGCTTCGAGCAACGATCTGTACACGCAGTTCGATTATGCCAACGATCCTCCTCGCGTCATCATCGATCTGACGGAAGCTCAGATCTACGACTCGTCGACCGTGGCTGCGTTGGATGCGATCGTCTTCAAATATCACCAGAAAGCGAAGTGCGTCGAGATCATCGGGATGAACGAGGCGAGCCGGAGGTGGCACTCTCTGAGTGGCCACCTTGGAGTCGGGCACTGATCGTGAGTCTCGAAGCGATCACCGAGTGACCGTCACGTCATGATCATCATCGCAGCGTTGGTCACGATGCCCGACATGGCTGACCGCGCAGAGCACCACACGCCGCCACACCGCGAGGCACGTCGAGACCTCTGACCATCGGAAGAACGATGGCCGACGGATGATCGGCGTCGTGCACGATCGACACGCTCTCGCCCGCGCTGAGTGTGCGGAACTTCCACACGCCACGGTTGCCGCCTGGTGCGTCGATCGTGATGCGCAGACGTGATCCAGAGCGGATCGGATGCGCGACAGGGAAGATGTCGACGCGAACCGCGGTGATCTCGCCGGTCGGGAGCTCGGCGGCATCGGCAGCCAGGTGAGTGTGCACGGGAGTGAGTTCAGTCGAGGCGGCTTCGTCGAGTGCACGGTGACTGGCTCGCAACCAACCACTCTGCACGTACACCTCCGACCCGTCGGGACGAACTTCACTGATCGTGACCTCGAGGTCGGTGTCGACCGCTGAACTCGTGATCCACAGATCAGCCGAACCCGGTCCGAGAATCACCGCGTCCTCGGTGAACGGTTCGGACGTGAAGACAGCGGCGGTTCCTTCCGGGTTGCGCACCCAGTCGTATTGCACGTCGGCGCGCCAGATCCCCGAACCCGAGCCTTCGTAGAAGGTCTCGGGAACGGCGCTGGGATCGGCGACGTACGAGGTCTCACCCGTAGCGGTGAGGTCGGTGCCGAGCCGGCCAGCATCACCGAGGAAGAAGCGCGTGACGTCGGCCGATGCAATCGGCCACGAGTCGAACGACGTCGACCATCGTGCGACCGGAGAGGCAGCTGGCTGGCCATCGGCAGCACCTTGTTCGAACAGCACCACGAAGGGATCTTCCGACTCGAAGGCGGTGAGTGCGGCGTCGAAGTCGAGCCCGGTGAACCGATTGGTGGAATCGATCGGCGCGACCGTGCCGAAGATGCCACCGCCGAGAGGTCCGGCGACGAGGGGGAGGATCGACAAGTCGGGAACCTTCTTCGCGACGTACAGACTCAGGAATTCCGCCATACGCGGGAACACCGACGGGCTCAACGACTCGGTGTGCAAACCGTTCACCATCGTCACATAAAGGTGCGGTGTCGAGGTGAAATCGTCGATGAGGGCCGGGAAGTGTCCACCCGTCTGCTCGTCCTGCCAGGCGCCGGCCATGAAGACGGGAACGTCGATACGTGGTGCGAACAATGACGGATTGATCTCGTCGCCGACATCGGAAACGTAGAACTGGTTGGAATCGATCTCGCCGGTCAGGTCGGGGTTCTGCAGTCGGAGCAGTTGGTTGTCGGCACAGATCTCGTCGCCCTCATCGGCCCGCACCTTCGACCAGGCCTGACCGTAGGGCTTCGCTTCGTTCATTCGCTCCTCGGTCCACGACACCGCGAAGCCGGTGTTGAGAATTCCACCTGGATACAGCGTCGAGCGATAACTGTCGTCGAGCACCGAAATCGGTGTGATGGCGACCAGACTCGGGGGCTGCGTCGAGGCGACGAAGAGCTGACTGATTCCGGGATAACTGATTCCGACCATGCCGACTTCGTTGTCGAGTACCCAGTCCTGTGCGGCGACGGCTTCGATCACGTCGTAACCGTCCACCAGTTGCGCCTCTTCGAAGAAGCGGTAGCTGCCACCGGAACATCCCGTGCCACGCATGTTCACGCCCACGTAGGCGTAACCGAGAGTCGAGAAGAGGAGTCCGAAGGTCGAGTTACCCGGATCACTCGGCGAGTAGCCCGAGTATTCGACGACAGTCGGATACGGGCCGTCGTCGGCCGGGCCAGGGAGCATCACGTTGGCGGATAGCAGCGTGCCGTCTCGCATCTCGATGTAGCCGAAGCCGTCGACGATGTCCTGCTCGTCGTAGAAGGCTTGATCGGGAACGGCGTCGGCGCCGTAGACCGAGACCAACGGAGTGGCCTGGGTCCCATCGGCGGTGACGACGAGGTAGTCGCCGGGCTCGACACGGCGGAAGATCACGGCGCCGTTGTCGTCGACGGCACCATCGGCGATTCCGGATCCGTCGGCAGCAACGACCAGCAACTTGTCGCCCGGTGTGGCGCCAGTGACGGTGATCTGACGAACACCGGGTACCGCCTCGAACTCGGCCGGCGCGGCTTCGGCGACGGTCGTCGACGTGCTCGAGGTGGCAAGAGTCGTCGTGATGTCGCTACCCGAATCGTCACCTCCGCACGAGGCGAGCAGCAGAGCAGTGGCGAGCGCGAGTGCCGAATGGCGACGAATCCTGGACATGGTTTTCCTCCCCGGGCGACTTGCATCGCCGATAGCACCGACTCTACGGCCCGACATGGGTCAGAATGGAAACGTGACCGACTCGACCACGCCCACTCTCGACGACATGATCGACGACCTTCGTCGATTGGTCGAGATCGAATCACCGTCGCGCGATCTCGATGCCTTGCACACGAGCGCGGTCGCCTTGTCAGAAATCATGCGTGAGCGTCTCGGAACCGAACCCACGATCATCGAGTCAGCGAATGGTCCGCACGTGTGGTGGTCGGGCGGTGGTGTGCCCACGGTCTTGCTCGTCGGACATCACGACACCGTGTTTCCCCTCGGTGCACTGGCGGACCGTCCGTTCGTGGTTCAGGACGGTCGCGCCACTGGTCCGGGAGTGTTCGACATGAAGGGCGGCATCGTGCAGGCCATCCACGGTGTCGCTGTCCTCGCCGATCGCTCGGGTGTCGAGATCCTCATCACCGCCGACGAAGAGATCGGATCGGGAGCATCGCGCGAGTTGATCATCGAACGGGCGCGTGCGTGTGGAACGGTGCTCGTGTTCGAACCGAGTGCCGACGGGGGTGCCTTCAAGACGGCTCGCAAAGGAACCGGAACCTTCGAGGTGTTGATTCGCGGTCGGGCCGCCCACGCCGGTCTCGAACCCGAAAAAGGAATCAACTCACTGGTCGAGGCATCGCATCAGGTGTTGCTGATCTCGACGTTCGGTGATGCAGAGCACGGCACGACAGTGACCCCCACGGTGTCGTCGTCGGGAACGGCCGACAACGTGGTTCCGGCCGAGGCTCGTGTACTCGTCGATTGCCGTGTCGCCGAGATTCCAGAAGGTCATCGCGTCGAGAAACTCTTCGCCGAGCTGTCGCCGGTGCTGCCGGGAGCCGCAATTGAAGTGCGAGGTGGGATCAACCGTCCGCCCATGCCGGCATCGACATCGGTCGAGCTGTTGCCGCTGGCGCAGGAGGCGGCCCGCGAGGCCGGGCTCGGCGACGTGGCCGGAGTCGGCGTCGGGGGAGGGTCGGACGGCAATTTCACCGCTGCCGCCGGGGTGCCCACCCTCGACGGTCTGGGTGCCGTGGGTGGTGGGGCGCATGCCGATCACGAGTGGATCGACGTGACGGTGATGCCGGCCCGTGCCCGCCTGGTGACCAACCTCCTCACCCGCCTCCTGAATCGTTGAAATTCGCCCACCCTGTAGCGCTGGCTACTGGAAACCCGGGTCTCCGCTACAGGGTGGGCGAATTCGTCAGTTCGGAGGGGGGTCGCGTTCGTCGAGGAAGCGCTGGAATTCAGCAGCCAGGTCGTCGCCACTCGGCAGTTCGGCCTCGGCCCGCCGGTCGAACTCGATCTCCAGCATCCGCACGTAGGCCCGGGCCTTGTCGTCCTCGGACACCGCATCGTCGTGTAGTGATCGCCAGCGCTCGATGTCCTCCGTCAGATCGCCATGGCGGGTGGCCACACCGAGAACGTGTTCGAGGTGTCGCAACAGGGCAGCCGACGACTGCGGATGCTCGGCATTGCCCAAGTAATGGGGCACCCCCACCCGCAACGAGATCGCCGGCAGTTCCTCCCGTTCGAACTGCTCCTGCAACACGCCGGCCACACCCGTCATACCCTGATACGACGGGCGACTCAGCCCGAGTGTGCGCGCCAACTTGGCGTCGACCGTGCTGCCCACCACCGGTGGAACTCGTGTGTGAGGAATTGCGTCGGCCGCCGCACCGATCGTCACCAGGGCTTCACAGCCGAGTCGCGTGTAGGTGGCCAGAACGCAGCGGACGTACGTGCGCCACTGAATGTGAGGCTCGACGCCCGACATCACGACGATGTCGCGGGCTCCACCCGGGCAACGCAACGCGACCACGTCGTTGGCGGGCCAGGCGATGTAGCGATCTCCGTCCTCGTCGAATCGCGCTTCGGGTCTGATCTGGGTGAAGTCGTAGAACGGATCGGGTTCGATCGTCGCCACGTCTTCGATCTCCTGGCCGTCGATCAGGTATTCGAGAGCGTTGGTGGCCGCCCGAGCCACGTCGAACCAACCCGTGAGTGCCACGACGAGCACCGGCCGTCGTAACGGCGACGACACGCCGTGCCAGGTGAGTACGTCGACGACCTCCATGCGAGGAGTCTGTCAGCCCCGAAGTCGATCCACCACGTGATCGATGCAACGGGTGAGAGCTTCCACGTCATCGGGGTCGATGGCCGGGAAGGTTCCGACTCGCAACTGGTTGCGGCCGAGTTTGCGGTAGCTGTCGGTGTCGACGATGCCATTGGCCCGCAACACGGCGCAGATCTGATTGGCGTCGACGCCGCCGTTCTCGATCGATGCGATGTCGATCGTGGACACCACCTCGGATCGCATGGCCGGATCGGCGACGAACGGTGACGCCCACGCGCGCGATTCGGCCCACGAGTAGAGGGTCGACGACGACGCCTTCGAACGGGCGTTGCATGCCGCGAGCCCGCCGATCTCGTTCATCCAGCGCACCTGTTCGGCGAACATCACGAGCGTGGCCACCGCCGGAGTGTTGTAGGTCTGGTCGGCGACCGAGTTGTCGAGAGCGATCTTGAGATCGAGCGACGCCGGAATCCATCGCTTCGACGCCTTGATCGACTCGATACGCGCAAGGGCCCGCGGCGAACACGCGGCGACCCACAGTCCGCCGTCGGAAGCGAAGCACTTCTGCGGGGCGAAGTAGTACACGTCGACTTCGGCGGGCGACCACAGCAGACCGCCCGCTGCCGACGTGGCGTCGACCACCACGAGTGCGTCACCCGAACCGACCGGACGAACGAGCGGCATCATGACACCGGTCGAGGTCTCGTTGTGCGTGAACGCGTAGGTGTCGATCGATGCGTCGACGTTCGGGGTCGGATGTGATCCGGGGTCGCTCTTCACCACCACCGGGTCGGCGAGGTGCGGGGCGGCCGTGGTCGCCTCGGCGAACTTCGACGAGAACTCCCCGAACACCAGATGTTCACTGCGGGTCGACACCAATCCGAAGGTGGCCACGTCCCAGAAGACGGTCGACCCGCCGTTGCCGAGAACGATCTCCCAGCCGTCGGGCAGTTCGAACAGGTCGCGAAGACCCGAACGAATCGCTCCGACCAAGTTCTTCACGGGGGACTGTCGATGCGAGGTGCCGAGGATCGTTCGACCGGCGGCGGTCAGGGCGGCGACTTGTTCGTCACGAACCTTGGACGGGCCGCATCCGAAACGTCCGTCCCGGGGGAGGAGGTCGGCGGGTAGGCGAATGGAGGAGGGGTCGATCGCGCTCACTGTGACAGCATGGCAGGCATGAGTTCGTCTCCCCAACGACATCGCACCTCGGCTCGCTTGGCGGCCATCGCCGAATCGGCCACCCTCGCCGTCGACGCCAAGGCCAAGGCCTTGAAGGCGGCCGGAGAGAACGTCATCGGCTTCGGGGCCGGCGAACCCGACTTCCCGACCCCTGAGCACATCGTCGAGGCTGCGGTGAAGGCCTGTCGCGATCCCAAGATGCATCGCTACACACCGGCAGCCGGTCTGCCCGAGTTACGAGAGGCGATCGCGGTCAAAACGTTGCGCGACAGCGGTTTCTCGACGACCGCCAATCAGGTGCTCGTCACCAACGGTGGAAAGCACGCCGTGTACACGGCGTTCACCGCGTTGTGCGATCCGGGTGACGAAGTGATCGTTCCGGCGCCGTACTGGACCACGTACCCCGAAGCCATCACCTTGGCGGGGGGTGTGCCGGTGATCGTCGACACCGATGAAGAGACGGGTTTCCGAGTGACGATCGAACAACTCGACCGTGCTCTCACGCCGCGCACCAAGGTGCTGTTGTTCGTGTCGCCCGACAACCCGTCCGGCGCGGTGTATCCGCCCGAAGAGGTGAAGGCCATCGGTGAGTGGGCGGTCGCCAACGGCGTATGGGTGATCACCGACGAGATCTATGAACATCTCACCTACGGGCCGCATCGTTTCGCGAGCATGCCGACTCTGGTTCCCGATCTCGCCGACCAGTGTCTGATCGTGAACGGCGTGGCCAAGACCTACGCCATGACCGGCTGGCGGGTCGGCTGGATGATCGGACCGGCCGATGTGATCAAGGCATCGATCAATTTCCAGAGTCATGCCACGTCGAACGTGAGCAACGTGGCGCAGGCCGCCGCACTCGCTGCGGTGTCGGGTGATCTCACTGCCGTCGCGATGATGCGCGAGGCGTTCGAACGGCGTGGCAAGCGCATGCACCAGATGCTGAGCGCCATTCCGGGTGTCACCTGTCTCGAACCACAGGGTGCGTTCTACTGCTACCCGAACGTGTCGGGACTGCTCGGCAAGCCGCTCAACGGCAAGGTCGCCAACAACAGCATGGAACTGGCCGATCTGATCCTCTCGGAAGTGAAGGTCGCTCTCGTTCCGGGTGAGGCCTTCGGATCTCCGGGCTACGCGCGGTTCTCGTTCGCACTCGGCGACGCCGATCTCGAAGAGGGCATTCGGCGCATCGCCGACCTCGTGACCGGCGCCTGACCAATCGGCTCGGCGTCACCACCAGGGCTGGTGATGACCGGCCACGATCGACAACACCACGAACACCGTGATTTCCGCACACTGCTCGACTGCGCCGAGCACGTCACCCGAAAAGCCACCGATCTTGCGCTTCGACCAGGCGATCACCATGGCTGTCGTGACAACGGCCGACCCCAGAGCCACAGCCGTCCACCAACCGGCGATCACAACTACGACACTCACGGTGACGGCGATTCCCACTGCAGTGGGGATTCGTCGCAAGCGGGCCACGTACTCGGACCCGAGACCTTCGCCGGTCGCCGGACGAGCGACGAGCATGGTGCCCACCGCAGCCGAACGCGCAAGCCCATGGGCCGCGATGGCACCGATGAGGGCGGACTTCGGGCCGGCGTCCACCAAGGCTCCGAGAGCGATGAAGCGCAGTGCGATCGACGACACGAGCGCGACGACTCCGTAGGTTCCGTGACGCGAGTCCTTGAGGATTCGGAGGCGGTCTTCGCGAGTCCATCCGCCTACGAAAGCGTCGGCGACGTCACCGAGACCGTCTTCGTGGAACGCGCCGGTCACGAGCAGCCCGACCACGACGGCCACACCCGCGGCGACGTAGGGCGAGGACCACGGTTCGAGAAGCGCGGCAATTCCGCCGACGAGCGTTCCGATGAGAAGTCCGACGAACGGGAACCAGGGCACTGAACGAGCGGTGTCGAGCGAGCGCGAGGTTCTCACGGGCAGTCGAGTGAGGAACACGATCGCGCCGAGGAGTCCGGTCACGAGATGGCCCTTCTGCCGGTCACGCGGACGGGCCGAAGAACTCGGCAAAGGTCGGCACTTCGGTCACTGCAGCGCAGGCCATTCGGACGATTGGTACGGCGATCATG
>CBFHWN010000057.1:0-13767 GCA_965659595.1 uncultured Ilumatobacteraceae bacterium
AGGAACGGTCAGCGTTCGTCGTTCTGGTCGGGATGGCCCTGGTCGCCTGTTCGTCGTCGGCCGAGAGCACGACGACGTCGAGTCGGCCTGTTCTCGTGGAACTCGCTCCACCCGAACCCCCGGAACGGATGATCCTGGTCCCCGAGACGCCCACCACGACGAGTACGACCGAACCACCACGCCCGGAAGGAGTCGCCGTTCTCGCCTTCACCGGCGACACCTTGGTGCACAGCCCACTGTGGAGTGCGGCTCGTCGGTACGGGGGAGGGGACGACTACGACTTCGGTCCGATGTTCGCCGAAGTCGCACCGATCCTCTCGCAAGCCGACCTCGCCGTGTGTCACCTCGAGACGCTGTTCGCCCCGCCCGGAGTGGCGTATTCGACGATGCCTCGCTACCAAGTGCCCGAGGAAGTCGCGACTGCACTCGTCGAGGCCGGATATGACCGTTGCTCGACGGCCAGCAATCACGTGATGGACGGCGGTACGGCGAGTATCGATCACACGCTCGACGTGTTCGACGAGTTGGGGCTCGGCCAGCACGGAATCGCGCGGACTCCCGAAGAGATCGAACCCACGACGTTCGTCGTCAACGGAATCATGATGTCCCATCTCTCGTACACGATCCACTTCAATGGACTTTCGCTTCCGTCGAACGAACCATGGCGCTCGGCTCGGATCGACATCGACCGCATCATCGAAGAGGCGAAGAGCGCACGAAACCTCGGCGCCGATTTCGTCATGGTGAGTATGCACTGGGGCAACGAAGGATCGAATCGTCCCAATCCTGATCAGAAGAAGTGGGCCGAACAGATGGCGGCGTCGGAAGTGATCGATCTCGTCATCGGATCCCATCCGCACCTGTTGCAGCGCATTGAGAAATTCGGCGATCTCTGGGTGGTGAACAGCCTCGGTAATTTCCTCTCCAACATGCCGACCGGTGACCGTTGGGCGTCAGGGACTCAAGACGGTGCGATCGTAGAATTCACCGTCACGCGCATCGACGACGGATTCGACGTGTCCGAGCCACGTGTTCATCCGACCTGGGTCGACCGAGACGAGGGTTTCGTGATCAGAGCCCTTGGCCCACGACACGGTTCGCTCCGAGGCGAGATGGCGGCGTCATGGTGGCGAACCGAGGGAGTTCTCGGAGACTTCGTCATCGTTTCCGGCGACCTCTAGGCACGCAGGCTAGGTTCGCAGGCGGACATGGCGACACTTCGTTTCAGTTACGGCACCATGGGCTCCGGAAAGAGCACGTTGGCCCTGCAGATCCATCACAACCTCGCGGTTCGCGGACTACGGGGGTTGATCCTCACCAAGCTCGATCGTGACGGATCTCAGGTGACGAGCCGTCTCGGCGTGTCGGCCCCGGCCGTCGAAGTCTCGAGCGACCTCGATCTGTTCGAGCTCATCGCTTCACGTCGCCCACTCGATTTCCTCGTGTGTGACGAGGTGCAGTTCTACTCGGCCGAACAGTGCGACCAGTTGGCGCGCGTGGTCGACGACCTCGACGTCGACGTGTATGCCTTTGGATTGATCACCGACTTCCGGGGCCTGTTGTTCGACGGCACGCGACGCATGCTCGAAGTCGCCGATGAGCGAGTCGAGATGCAGGTGGAAGCTCGCTGCTGGTGCGGCTCACGAGCCACCCACAACGCCCGAGTGGTGAACGGCGTCGTGGTCTACGAAGGAGAAACCGTGGTCGTGGGTGATACGGCCGAGAACCAGGCCTCGCCATTGTTCGGCGACGTGGTTCGCTACGAGCTGCTTTGTCGTCGCCATTACAACGCCGGCGAGATGGGCTAGCGGCCGACTCGCCTCAGTTCCAGGCGCATGGCATGCGCTTGATGCCGTTGATGAAGGAACTCTGCAAGTAGGCCGGTTCGCCGGTGATGCGCAGGTTCGGCATGCGTCGGCGAATCTCGTCGAACATGACGGCGATCTCTCGGCGGGCCAAGTTGGCGCCGAGGCAAAAGTGCGGTCCCCCGGCCCCGAAACCTACCTGGGCCGGGGTCACGGTTCGAGCGACGTCGAACTTGTACGGGTCGTCGAACACTCGCTCGTCGCGATTGCCGGAGGCATAGAACATCACGACTTTGTCGCCGGCACTCAACTTCTGACCCGACAATTCGGTGTCCTCGGTGACGGTGCGCCGGAAGTGGATGACCGGAGTCGCGAGGCGAACGATCTCTTCCACGGCGGACTTGGTGAGGGTCTCGAAGTCGTCGAACCAGAGCTTGCGCTGTTCGGGATGGTCGGTGAGCAACTTCATGCCGTGGCTGATGGCATTACGAGTGGTCTCGTTGCCGGCTACGACCAAGAGAATGAAGAAGGAGCCGAATTCCTGGGCGGTCAGACGTTCTCCGTCGACGACGGCATTCATCATGGCCGAGGTGACATCGTCCTGCGGGGAGTCGACACGCGACTGGCCGAGGTTCTGGGCATAGGTGAACATCTCGAGGGCCACGCGCATGAGATCTTCGTACGATCCGACGAACTCGGGGTCGCCCACACCGAGAATCACATTGGTCCAGTGGAAGATCTGCTTGTGATCCTCTTCGGGAATGCCCATCATGTCGCAGATGATGGCGAGGGGGAGAGGAGCGGCCACCTCCTCGACGAAGTCGCATTCACCGTTCGGGAAGCGTTCGAACAAGTCGGTCACCAACTTCTCTGCGCGCGTTTTCACCTGCTCTTCCACGCGGGTGATCTCCTTTGGCGTGAAGCCGCGGGACACGATGTTGCGGAGTCGGAAGTGCTTCGGATCGTCCATGTTGATCATGGAGCCGAAGAACTCGTTCATCTCGACCGGAAGGTCACCGATGTTCGACCCCTTGCCGCTGCAGAACAACTGTGGATTCCGGCTGATGTGCCAGATGTCGTCGTGGCGCGTAATGGCGCGGTAGCCGGGTCCGGGAGGGAAGGGTGCGTCTTCGATCACCCGCTCTTCGAAGAAGTGGAACGGCGACTCGTCGCGCAATGTCTTGAAAGCGCCCTCTCGGAACGGGCGATCCTCGAGCCAGAAGTCGGGATCGGACAAATCGATGTCAGAGAGCGGCACACGAGGGAAATCCATGCCGAAACCGTACTGGTCCGTGATCCGAATCGACGAGGGGTGACGGTGAGTCGATCTGTAAGCGGGATTCTGTGGCTCCGTGGAGCCGGTGACCATCCATCTGTGCGGTCTACCCGAGAAGTGTTCCGGTCGCCCGGAACGAGCGAGCCACTCGTCTTCTCTGCTCGACCTTGCTTCGAGTGGGGTTTGCCGAGCCGAACGAGTCGCCCCGTCCGCTGGTGCGCTCTTACCGCACCGTTTCACCCTTGCCTGTGCCGGTTGCCCGGCCATCGGCGGACTTTCTCTGTTGCACTGTCCGTGAGGTCGCCCCCACCTGGCTCTCGCCAGCACTCTGCTCTGCGAAGTCCCGACTTTCCTCGACGAATCACTTCGCCGCGGTCACCCGATCGACTCACCGTCACCTGAAGTGTACGGGTGACGAGATCACTCTTCGTCGAGGTATTCGTACGCCATCGAGTTGAGGTACGGAGTCTCCAGGTTGACGGTGGTGCGTCCGCCAGCCTCGTCGACGGGGCCAAGAGTCACCGGGACCGGAGCCAAGGTGCCAAAGGCCGAGGGCACGGCGTAGAACGGCAGAGGTTCGCCGTCTTCTCGGTACTCGGCAGCGACCGACGATCCGTTGGACGACACGAGTCGGGACGGGTTCAGCACACTGCCGAGAGTGGCGGCATGGCGGGCTTCCTGTTCGCCGATCCCCATAGCGGCCCGACGAAGATCCTTGTCGGAAAGCATGGGGGTGTACATCTGATATGTGGCGCCGGCGAGTGTCTCGAGCGCATAGGCCAGAGCCAGGACGTCGGCGGCCGGGTCGGCGGATTCGGCGATGAGAGCGAGGGCCGGTTCGACGTAGATCGACTGAAGTCGCGGATTGGGGTCGGTGAACGCTCGACCTCCCGCGGACTCGGTGAGTGATGCGGTTGCTGATGCGTGGTCGCGGTGATCGGCGAGGAAGCGCGCCGCCAGTGTGGCGGCGTCGCCACTCAGGTAGCCAGCGCCCGCCGCTGCTTCGTACACGAAGATCGCATTGTTCTCGAGCGAGGTCGCCGTGCGAAGAAGGGTGATGTCGGTGACCGGCGCATCGGGAAGCTCGGACGGATCGGGTGCGAGCCCGATTCGGGCGACACCCGACGACTGTCCACCGCCGCATGCGGCGAGCAATGCGCCGAGGGAAATGCTCGCACCACCGGCGAGGAGGAAACGACGACGTGAGAGGTTCTGCATGTCCATGATCAGTTCTCCGGGCTCAACGCGGTGACGGACGTGGGAAGGTCGAGATAGGCCTCGGTGTCGGCGATCGGTGACAGGCCGGCGAGGGCGGCCATGGCCGCGACGTGTCGAGCCTCGGCGATCACCACCGACGACACAAGAGCCACCCCGTCGGTCCCGTCGAGAGCTTCGAGAAGGGACAGGTGCGTGGCAACGAGTGTGTTCTCGAGTTCGTGCGCCGCCAGAGCGAGATCACCAGTGTCACCCGTGAAGCGGCTTTCGAAGGCCTCGTAGACGCCGTCGTTGCGTGTTTGCGGTGCGTCGCGTCCGATGAGGGCTGAGATCGCCTGGCTCGTCGCATCGTGATGGGCAGCGAGGGTCGCGATACTTGCGTTCTGGTCGCCACCCGATCCCGCCGCCGCGGCGGCACGGTACAGATCGCGAGCGGCGATTTCGGCCTCTTGGGCGAAACCGAGAAGTGCGGAATCGGCGGCCGTAGGTCGGCGCGGGGGAGTCGATGTCACCGTGTGATCCTTTCGGGCATGAATCGGGACGTCACGATCGAGTTGTCGATAGGACTCGTACAGCCTAGAAGTCGAGGGCCGAGAGGTCGGGTATCCATCCCTCGACTCGGGTCACAGCCTCGGCCCATTCGGCCCGCCAGGCAGCCCGATCGACGGTCGGATCAGGCTCGACGATCGAGCTCGGCCGCCACAGGTCGGCGATGTCGTCGAGATCGCTCCAGATCCCACTCGACAACCCGGCGAGGAACGCGGCCCCGAGAGTCGTGGCCTCGGTGACCGGTGAAACTCCGATGGGGCGTCCGGTGGCCGTAGCCAGGGCAGCCACGAACGTCGGGTTGCGGCTCATCCCGCCGTCGATGCGGATTTCGTCGACGGACAGATCCGCATGATCGGCCAGGGCGGCCTCCATCAGATCGGCTCCTCGATGTGCGACACCTTCGAGGACCGCTCTCACGACGTGGGCCCGAGTCGAGCCGCGAGTCAGCCCGAAAAGCCCTCCTCGGGCTCCGTAGTCCCAGTGCGGCGTGGCCAGGCCGAGCAAGGCCGGCACGAAGAACACGCCATCCGATGTCGGGCAGCTGGACGCGATGTCGTGGGTGGCGGCAGCTGACGGGGCGAGACCCATGTCGTCGACGAGCCACTCGACCGCGCTGCCCGCCGACAACATGATCGCTTCCGATCCCCATGTGAGGCGTCCGTCGCGACTCCAGGCGACGATTGGAAAGGTGCCGTGGATCGAACGATCGGCCGAGGTCGGAGCGATGTCGCCGGTGACCATGTCGAACATGCCGCCCGTACCGAACGTGCATTTCGCCAGACCGGGCGTGACACACGACTGTCCCATGAGCGACGCCTGCTGATCGCCGACCAGAGATGCAATGACGGGCGAGCCCGGAAGCGCAGTGGCGTGTCCGATGGGCCCCGACGAGTCGACGATGGTCGGAAGCATCGAGAGTTCGACGTTCATGAGCGATGCAATTCGATCGTTCCAGCGCGGAATGTCGTCGTTGAACGTCGCAAGTCCGGTGACGGCCGCGTTGGAATGATCGGTCACGTGGAGATGTGAAGAACCTGACAGATTCCAGACGACCCAGGAATCGACGGTGCCGATGCAGATGTCGGATCGATCGTGGTCGCCGAGATTTTGCAGGAGCCACTTGGCCTTGGTGGCGCTCTGATTCGGCGCTAGCGCGAGACCGTGTTCGAGGCGAGCTCCGATGCAGTCGCCGACGGTTCGTAGGTCTTGCCATCCGACACCTGGGGCGAGGGCCCGTCCGGTCGATCGGCTCCACACGATCGTGCTGGCCCTTTGAGCCGTGACTCCGACTGCGTCGACTGGGCCTGCTTCCTCGAGTGCGAGATGCGCGACTTCCAGAACGAGTCGAGCCATGTCGTCGGCGTCGAACTCGACGAGGCCGGGTGCCGGCGTCGACGGAGCGAAGGCTCGGTAGTGGAGGGCGGTGACACGGGCGTCAGGTGTGACGACCGCGGCGCGTAATCCGCTCGTGCCGACGTCGATGACGAGAACCGACATCAGGGCACCGACGGGGGTTCGCGTCGTGCGGTCGGACGCACGCCTCGATCCTGCAGATACGAACCCAGGAATCCGCCGAACACGCCCATGGCGAGGGCGACCGTCAGATTGAACATCACGCCACTCCAGCGAACGTCGCCACCGCGTGCGAGTTTGATGACGATGAGCACGGCTTGCGGAATCAGGTATGCGACGCCGGCCGTGACCACGCCATGCGACAGGGGAGTGCGACGATTCTGATGCCAGGCGGCCACCCCGGCGCCGAGAAGGAAGCCCACGGCGGCGCCGAACGACAGAAATGCCGCGAGAGCGGCTCGGCCGCCATCGGGTGTCGAGTCGCCGGCGACGAGACGCGCGGCGACCGAAAACGGTACGGCGAACACGAGGGCAACGGAGCCACCGGCGCGAATTGCAGTGCGATCCCAGCGTCCCGGTGAGCGATCGTCAGCTTGCGAAGGCATCGTCGAGTCCCATCTTTCCTGGATTCAGGATGCCATGTGGATCGAGAGCATGCTTGATCGAGTTCAGCACGTCGAGTCCGGTTCCGAGTCCCTCGCGAACGTAGGGAGCCCGGTTGAGTCCGATGCCGTGATGGTGGCTGAGGTTGCCTCCGGCGGCCAGAACCGCACGGGTTCCGGCGTCCCAGAGGTCGCGGTAGAGGGCATCGAGGTCGGCTTGTTCGTCGCCGGGCTTGGCGGCGAAGGTGAAGTAGAGGCACGCGCCGTCGGTGTAACTGTGCGACAGATGGCAGGTCGCGGTACGCGCGCCGGCTTCGGTGAGGGCGCGACGTGTTCCGTCGAACAGATTCGCCAACCGGATCCAGGGGGCAGCGATCTCCATGGTGTCGATCACGTAATTCTTCCGCGTGAGGGCTTGTAGACCACTCGTATCGTTGCGATGCTCGAGCCACGCCGCGACGAGGTCGGCATCGAGAGGATGGCTTCCGTCGGTGGCGAGAACTTCCTCGTCGACGATCGCCATCGATGCGTCGACCGAAGCGACGTCTCCTTCGTCGAGCACGAGCAAGACGCAATTCTCGCCGTCACCTCCACGACCGCGAGCGCTCTCCTTGGCGTCGTAGAGCCGAAGGACGGCGGGCGTTCCGCCTCGCTGCATGATGCGACGGCATGCGTCGAGCCCCGATTCGAAGTCACGGAACGCGTACGAGGCTCGTCGTTCCGAAACCGGTGATGGGTGGGCGCGCAACCAGACGCGAGTCACGATGCCGAGGGTGCCCTCGCAGCCGAGAAAGAGTTGAGTGAGATCGGGTCCGGCCGATGCGGCGGGAGCGCCTCCGGTTCGCACCACACGACCATCGGCGAGTACCACCTCGAGTCCGACGACCATGTCCTCGACCTTGCCGTAGCGCGTCGAATACTGGCCGGCGCCTCGACAGGCCACCCAACCACCGACTGTCGCGATGTCGAAACTCTGCGGAAAGTGACCAATCGTCATGGCGTACTTCGCGAGATGTTCTTCGAGGTCGGGGCCGAACGTCCCCGGGAGCACATCGACGATCAACGAGACGTCATCGACGTCATTGACGCCTTGCATGGCCGACATGTCGAGGACGACTCCTCCATGACGAGGAACTGCTGCACCGCAGACTCCGCTACGACCACCGACCGGTGTGAGCGGAACGCGCTCGCGGTGGCAGATCGCCGACACTCGGGCGACATCGTCGGTGGACGAGGGGCGACACACGACCGAGCAGATGGCGGGCAGTTCCCCGTGAAGCGCCCACCGCATGGTGAGAGGCCACCAGTCTCGACTCGCCCGGACGCGTTCGTCGGATTCGGTGGTCGTCGGACAGATTGCCGACAATTCTTGGACAAAACTCGGGGAGATCTCCATCGTTGACCAGCGAGTCGTGGGCAAGGCTCCGGATGCCACGATCATTTCGATGGGTTCGGTGATCTCACGCATGGAGTTCGTCCTCTCGTAGGCCGGCGGCGATTCGTTCGTGCTCGCAAATCTCGACGAAGCGGGCGACTTCGGCGATTTCGCGGTTGTGATCCCAGCCGAGTACCGGAGCCATGAGCCGAGCCACCTCGGGTGCGGCCTGTTGCGCCCCGTTGCGATCGACAAGGAGGGCGCGAGTACGACGCGAGAGTACGTCGTCGACCGAGCAAGCCATCTCGTGGCGAGTTGCGTGGATGACATCGGCTCGTCGGTACGGAAGGCCGTCGATCAGTGGTGCGCCAAGAGATGGATCGAGGCGGACGAGTTCGGCGACGGCGCGTTCGCGACGACCGTCGTGTCCGTAGAGGCGCAAGCGTTTGGTTCGACATCGGGCACGGCGCCCGAGCCGTTCGACGACCACGTCGACGGTGTCCTCGGCCATGCGACGATAGGTGGTGAGTTTTCCGCCGGTGATCGTGATGGTTCCGTTGTCGCCTGTCGTGACGAGATGCCGACGCGACAGATCGGCGGTTCGGCCCGAGGTGGAATCGTCGCCGATGACGAGGGGTCGCAGTCCGGCCCACGTGCCAGTCACGTCGTCGACCGTCACTCCCGTGGTCACGCTTGCATTCAACGCACGCAATACGTACTCGATGTCGTCGCGCGTGCACTGCGGGTCGTCGAGCGGACCCTCGTAACCGGTGTCGGTCGTGCCGACGTAGGTGTGGCTGAACGTTCCGTCGGGTCGTGGTCCCCACGGAACGACAAAGAGCGAACGTCGATCCTTCGGCACGGGAATGACCACAGCGATCGAGTTCCGCACTTTCTCCCAGGGACCCGTGAGGTGAACTCCCTTGGCCGGACGAGTGGGAACCTGACGGTTCCAAACGCCGGTGGCGTCGACGATCACGCGGGCGCGACCGTCGAAGGAACGTCCGTCGAGCTCGACGCGGCGGTCTCCGAGGTACGAGGTGCGATTGATCACCACGGCACCGAGCTCGGCGGCGGTGCGGGCGAGAGCCAAGCAGAGTCCGGCGTCGTCGGCCTCGGCGTCGTAGTACACGTAGGCCGAAGCGAGGCGCTCGGCATTCATGGTGGGCATGTAGGACAGCGCCTTGTTTCGTCGCGCCCGACGGTGGAAGCGTCCGATTCGCCAGCCACCCGTGACGTCGTACATCCACAGCGCCGAGCCGAGGGCGCGGGCGATCTTTTTTGACACGACTCCGTCCTTCGAAAGGATCGGGATCATGAAGGGCAGAACTCGAACGAGGTGGGGAGCATTGCGATAGAGGCGTTGGCGTTCGTGAAGGGCCTCGTACACGAGGCGAACGTCGCCTTGTTGGAGATAGCGAAGTCCGCCATGAATCAATTTCGAGCTTTTGGACGAGGTTCCGCTGGCGAAGTCGTCCCGTTCCACCAGTGCGACCCGCAGGCCACGAGATGCCGCGTCGACGGCCACCCCGAGGCCGGTCACGCCGCCTCCCACCACCAACACCTCGAATTCCTCGTCGGCCAGAGCTCGTGCCATCAGCGGGCGATCGAAGGGGCGGCAAACCGGCACGCGGTGAGGCTAGTCGGAGACCTCTGAGACAGTTTTCACAGGATGTCAATCTGCACGAATTGCGAACAAGCAGTCACTGTTGCCTACTCTCAGTCTGTGCGCTCGCCGACCGAACTCACCGAAACATTTCGGGCCAACGGCTTGAAGGTGACTCCCCAGCGCCAATTGCTCTTCCGTCTGATGCACGACAACGTCGGCCACCCGACCGCTGACGCTTTGTACGCCGACGCTTCGACCCAGATGCCTGGGATTTCTTTGCGGACGGTGTATCAGACCCTCTCCGATCTGGCGGCCATGGGCGAGCTCCGATCACTCGACCTGGGGACGGGTGCCACCCGTTTCGACCCCAACACCGACGATCACCACCATGTGGTGTGTGATCGATGCGGTGACGTTCGTGACGTCTACGTGTCGGGGGCCGACGGCCTTCCCGTAGACGGACTCGACGGATTCGAGGTCCGGGAAGCCTCGATTCTGTTCAGAGGTGTCTGCCCACGGTGCGCCGTGGAAAACGACATGGCAATTCCCACGTCAACAACCCCCAACAACCCAGCAAAGGAGAAGTTGTCATGAGCCTGAAGGGCACCAAGACACACGAGAACCTGAAGCACGCGTTCGCCGGCGAGAGCCAGGCCAACCGTCGCTACCTCTGGTTCGCTCAGAAGGCCGACGTCGAGGGCTACCCCGATGCAGCCGCCCTGTTCCGTTCGGTCGCCGAAGGTGAGACCGGACACGCTCACGGTCACCTCGAGTTCATCGCCGAAGTGGGCGACCCGGCCACCGATCTCCCGATCGGCGAGACCGAGGCCAACTTCAAGGCGTCGATCGAAGGCGAGACCTACGAGTACACCCAGATGTATCCCGGCTTCGCCAAGACCGCTCGTGACGAGGGCTTCGCCGAGATCGCCGACTGGTTCGAGACGCTCGCCCGCGCCGAGAAGAGCCACGCCGGACGTTTCGAGCAGGGCCTCGCCGCTCTCTGATCGACAACCCCTCGTCTGACGAGGGTCGTCTGGTAAGAACATGTCGAGGGGGTCGACGTCGCTGCAGAGCGCGTCGACCCTTTCGATGCTCCCAAACTTTCAAGTACACGATTCATGACGACGAGTGAGGACTCCCGTGACCATCACCTACGATCCGAACCATCCGAGGTACCTGGACGAAAAGGACGTTCGTGACGAACTCACACGGGTGTACGACCTCTGTCACGGGTGCCGCTTGTGCTTCAAGTTCTGCACGGCGTTCCCCACGTTGTTCGACTTCATCGATCAGCACGAAGATCAGGACGCTGGCCGTCTGACTCCGGCCCAGCAGGATCAGGTGATCGACGAGTGCTTCCAATGCAAGCTCTGCTACATCAATTGCCCGTACATCCCCGGCCAGAGTGAATGGGATCTCGATTTTCCCCGTCTCATGTTGCGAGCCGACGCCATGCGCACAGTGAACAAGCAGATCAGCTTGCGTGATCGCCTCACCACCAAGGTGATGGGTCGCACCGACATGCTGGGCAAGGTGGCCACGGCGACGCCGATCGCCAACAAGGTGCTCGGCGCGAAGAAGGAATCGGCGGTACGTAAGGCGGTCGAGAAGACGGCCGGCGTGTCGTCGAAGCGTCTGCTCCCACCGTTCGCTCGCCAGCGTTTCACCACCTGGTTCAATCGACGACCCAAGCTTCGGCTCGGCAAACGGCAGGGTCGAGTGGCGATCTATCCGACGTGCCTCGTCGAGTACCAGGCGCCCGAGATCGGGCACGATCTCGTGAAGGTGTACGAGCGCAACGGTGTCGAATGCACGTTGGCCAACACCACGAAGTGCTGTGGCGCCCCGTTCCTACACAGTGGCGACATCGAACAATTCAAGAAGGTCGCCGCTGAGAACGTGACCGCCCTCGCCGAGTCGGTGCGTCAGGGCAATGACATCGTCGTGCCCCAGCCGACGTGCGGGTACGTGCTGAAGAAGGATTACGTCGACTACATCGGCGGCGCCGATGCGAAGCTCGTCGCCGAGAACACGTACGACTCGAGCGAGTACCTCATCAGACTGCACAAGGGCGACGACACGAACCTCGACACTGATTTCACGGGTGAGGTTCCCGAGAGCATCGCGTATCACACGCCCTGCCATCTACGGGCCCAGAACATCGGCCTGAAGAGTCGCGACCTGATGAAACTCACCGGCGCCAAGATCAAGTTGGTGCAGCAGTGTTCAGGTATCGACGGCATGTGGGGACTGCGCGCCGAGAACGCGGATCTCTCCTTGCCGATCGCAGCCAAGCTCGCCGACGAGATCAACAAGGCCGACAGCGACGTGGTGACCGGTGACTGTCATCTCGCCAATGTGGCCATCAACGAACAGACGGGTCGGGAGCCGCTGCATCCGCTGCAACTCGTGGCTCGTGCTTATGGAATCCCCGAAGAACCAAAGAAGTGACCCCCAAAAAACAGAGACGCACCATGGAGACCAAGTGACATCCACCATGTCCCCCCGCAAACTGACCCTCGACGACATCCTCGACCTGCGTGCCTACGAACGCAGCCGTGACGAGTTCCGTCGTCAGATCATCGACTTGAAGGCACGCCGTCGACTCATGCTCGGCACCTTCGTATCGGTCGTGTTCGAGAACCGCGAGACGATTCGCTCGCAGATCCAGGAGATGGCTCGGGCCGAAAAGCTCTCGACCGACGAAGAGATCCAGGTCGAACTCGACATCTACAACCCGATGATCCCCGAGCCCGGCCGCCTGTGCGCGACGCTCTTCATCGAGTTGACGAGTGACGACTCGATGCGGGAGTGGCTGCCACGCCTCATCGGTATGGAGCGCTCGATCGCCATCCGCCTCTCCGACGGCTCCGAGATCCGCTCGTACCCGGAGGCCCAGCACGAGAGTCAGTTGACTCGTGAGGACACGACGTCGGCGGTGCACTATCTCCACTTCGACGCGACTGACGCTCAGATTGAGACTTTGGCCAGTTCGGGAGGGGTCCTGGTGTGCGATCACCCGAACTACCAGGAAGAAATCGAATTGTCGGCCCTCAACGTGGCCGAGCTGCTGAGCGATCTTCGCCCCTAAGAATCTCTTTACTTCCCCGACTCCACGGTTCTAAGGTCGCCCTGGGGTAGGGGGTACGTCATGAACGTTGTCTGGCGAGAACTAGGAGCTTGCCGTGGACTCGATCCGGAGGTCTTTTTTCCGGAGACCGACGAGGACGCCGAGGTGGCCAAGGACGTGTGTGCCTTGTGCGACGTGCGGGTGGCGTGTCTCGAACACGCGTTGGCCAGTCGCGAAAAGGTTGGCGTGTGGGGTGGTACGACCGAGCGCGAACGGCGTCGGATCGTGCGACTACGTCGCCGCACTGCCTGAGGCTCGATCGAATTCGTGGCCGATGCGACCGATGGTCGCTCTAACCTGACGTCGTGTCCGACGCTCTCGATGCCATCGGTGGTTGGCCGAGTCTGATCTCAGGCCTGCTCGATCGAGAGGACCTGCCAGCCGATCACGCGCGCACGGCCATGGCCACGATCTTGGCTGGAGACGCCACCCCGGCGCAGTTGATCGGTTTCATCATCGCCTTGCGCGCCAAAGGCGAGACCCCAGAAGAGATTTCAGGTCTGCTCGACGCCGTTCTGGCGGCCGCTGAGATCGTTCCGCTCGGCGACGACTTGCGAGACCGGGCGATCGACATCGTCGGAACCGGAGGTGATCGCAGCCATTCGATCAATGTGAGCACGATGGCCGCCCTCGTCGTGGCCGGGGCCGGAGTTCCGGTGTGCAAGCACGGTGCTCGGGCCTCGTCGTCGCAATGTGGAACCGCCGACGTGCTCGAAGCACTTGGTGTCCGTGTCGAACTCGACCCAGTCGGAGTGAAGCGCTGTGTCGAAGAAGTCGGAATGGGCTTCTGCCTGGCAGCTCGCTACCACCCGGCTTTCCGATTCGCCGCCCCGTCTCGCCGTGAGGTCGGTGT
>CBFHWN010000057.1:13777-14079 GCA_965659595.1 uncultured Ilumatobacteraceae bacterium
TACCGACCGTGTTCAACCTCCTCGGTCCGATGGCGAATCCGGGACGTGTCCGTCGCCAAGTGATCGGCGTGGCGAATCCGGCCGTGGCCGACCGGATGCTCGCGTCGCTTCGTCTGCACGGGTCGGTCTCGTCGTGGGTGGTGCACGGTCAGGGTCTCGACGAATTGACGACGACGGGAGCATCGACGGTGCTCGAACTTCGGGATGGACGGGTTCGCACGTTCTCGATCGAACCGGTTGAACTGGGACTAGCCCCGGCGATCCCCGAAGAGTTGGTGGGTGGCGCTCCCGAGGTCAATGCC
>CBFHWN010000058.1:0-14078 GCA_965659595.1 uncultured Ilumatobacteraceae bacterium
GTTCATCGGAAGCCGGTGGTCAACTTCAACACTTTTCGACCGGTGGCAATGCGTCCACGGGCACGTTTCCATTGTCTCCCAACAACCACGTCCTCGACGAGGATCTCACCCGGCTCGTTCAACCCGGCGAAAATCATGTCGGGTGGCTGGCGAAGAGCGGACGTCTCGCTCTCGGCTACCTCGGAGATCCGGCCAAGACAACTCGTACGTACCCGGTGATCGACGGGGTGCGATACGTGATTCCAGGCGATCGGGCCGTTCTACTGGCCGATAACACGGTGGAGCTTCGCGGACGTGATTCGGTCACCATCAATTCGGGTGGCGAGAAGATCTTCGCCGAAGAGGTCGAAGCGGCAATCAAACCCCACCCCTCCGTGTTCGATTGCGTGGTGGCCGGTCGCAAGAGCGAACGCTGGGGAAACGAGGTTGTCGCCGTCGTACAACTGCGCCCTGGAGCGATTGCCACACGAGACGACCTCGCCTCCGAGGCCGCCAAACACGTGGCCCGTTACAAACTTCCCAAGGACTACGTTTTCGTCGACCAAATCGTCCGGTCGCCCTCTGGCAAAGCGGACTACCGCTGGGCCAAGAGCGTCGTCGACCCGTCCTGACGATCAGACCGGCAAGTCTCCGGTCGCAAGTCGCGTACTCCCGACGTCGGTGAACGATTTGATCGTATTCTCGGCGATCCGCATCTGATGGATTTCGTCGGCGCCGTCGGCAAACCGCGCCCAACGCGCGTGCTGCAACATGTTGGCCAGCGGCGTGTCGGTCGAGTACCCGAGAGCCCCGTGAACCTGAATGGCCCGATCGATGATGCGATTCAGGCTGTTGGCCACGAAATGTTTGGCCATCGAAACCTCGGTACGAAAATCGTCACCGCGGTCGATCTTGTATGCGGCGTGGAGGACCATGAGCTTGCACTGGTACAACTCCATCGCCGAATCGGCGATCATCCACTGCACACCCTGCTTCTCGGCCAGATACGAGCCATGCGAATACCGCTTGAGCGATCGATCGACCATCATGTCGAGGGCGGTCTCGGCCTGGGCGATCCAACGCATGCAGTGCGCCAGTCGAGCGGGCCCGAGCCGATATTGACCGAGACGGTGCCCGTTGCCACGGCCGCCCAGGATCTGGGAGTCGTGCACGCGTAGGTCTTCGATCACGATCTCGCTGTGCCCACCCGGGCCGTGCATCGTCTCGACTTCACGGACGTTGTTCCAACCCTCCGTCGGCAAGTCGATGATGAAGGCAGTGTTCGCGCCCCGCGATCCTTCCGGCACATCCATTTCGGTCCGCGCGATGAGGATGGCGAACTTGGCGCGGTCAGCGCCTGAAATGAACCACTTGTGGCCGTTGATGACCCACTCGTCACCGTCTTTGATCGCATGGGTGCGAATGAGAGTGGGGTCTGACCCGGCGACCTCAGGTTCCGTCATTGCGAAACATGACGAGCTCACCCCGTCGCAGAGAGGCTTCAGATAGTTCTGTTTCTGCTCGTCGGTACCCCAGTGAACCAACGTGTGCATGTTCCCCTCATCGGGGGCCTGGCAGTTCAGGACCCAGGGTCCAACACGAGTGCGAGCCGCTTCGGCCTGGACCATCGCCAGTGCGACGTGCCCGAGGCCCATACCTCCCCACTCCTTGGGCATGTGGGGAAGCCACAAGCCCTCGCTCACTGCGAGCTTGCGCAAACGGATCAGCTCACCCACGTACGCTCGCCGAGCATCGGCATCCATGTCGTCGCGATGCCCGAACGGCTCGATGGCCGGGCGAATGTGCCCGTCGACGAAGTCGCGCACACGGCGTCGAATCGCCTCGTGTTCGGGCGACAAGGTGAAATCGATCATGATGGCAACCCCCCGTGACCGACCCGTGCCGGCCCGTCCCCATTCTGACCACCCGTGACCCTTGTCGGCGACCCGAGAGGGCTCGCACCCATCCTGAGCCATAACCTGAGCCCGTGACGAAAGATCGAGCCTGGGACACTGCGGAATTGCCGACCGGCGCCGACAAGGTCACCGCCGTTCGGTCCATGTTCGATGCGATCGCACCTCGGTACGACATGGTCAACCGCATCATGACCTTCCGCCTCGACGTTCGTTGGCGCAAGAAGGCCATTGCGGAACTCCGCCTGGTGCCGGGGAGTCGGGTGATCGACCTGGCGAGCGGTACCGGAGATCTGTGCATCGACCTTCAACGGGCCGGCCTTCACCCGCTGTCGTTCGACCTCAGTTTCGGCATGTTGGCCGCTGATCGCTCACAGGCGCCACGTTCGCAAGCCGACGTCCTTCGCCTTCCACTCGGCGTTGCGTCAGTCGACGGAGCAACCTGTGGTTTCGCCTTGCGCAACCTGGTCGACCTCCCCACCTTCTTCCACGAACTCGCCCGCGTCGTGCGACCGGGAGGTCGCATCGCGCTTCTCGATGTCGGCGTCCCGAAGAGCCGGCTGATTCGCCTGGGCCACGGCTTCTATTTCGGCAAGGTGGTACCGAAGATCGGGGGTCTGCTATCCGACGGAGCGGCCTACCGATATCTCCCGAAGAGTGTGGCCTACCTCCCCGAACCCGATGTGATGGTCCACCAATTGCGAGAGGCCGGCTTCGCCGAAGTTCACCATCGCACGTTCTCGGGCGGAATCACACAGCTACTCACCGCCACCCGGGACTGACTCGTGTTCGCCCGGACGACGACTCTCGACGTCGACCTCGACCTGAACGACGTCGCGCGAGGAGACGGTTACCTCTTCGTCCGAGACGGCGTTGGATTCGCTGGACGCGGTGTCGCACGACGTGTCGACGCGTCCACTACTCTCGACGTGCTGCTCGCCATCGAGCACGACGACGAGTCGGCGGGAGAAGCTGGACCGCTCGCTTTCGGCGCTCTCCCTTTTCTCGAATCCGATCCGTGCCTACTCACGATCCCCGAAGTCGTCGTGCGCAAAACTGCGACCGGACGCACCTGGGTGACGGTCGTCGGTGAATCCGGTCTCGACCACATCTCGCTGAACGATCTCGTCCCCACGTCGAGACCGACACCACGCTCGTCTCGGTTCGTCGTCGCCCCGACGACATCTGTAGTGACCCATCGATCAGCCGTCGAATCGGCTCGAGACGCCGTGCGTCGAGGTGACCTCGTCAAGGCGGTGATCGCGCGCGAGCTCACGGTCGAATCAGACGATCCCGTCGACCTCCATGCCGTTCTACTCCGGCTTCGAGCGTCCTTCGGCTCGAGTTATCGATACTCGTACGACGGCCTCATCGGTGCATCGCCCGAGTTGCTGATCTCCGTCGAGGACGATGTCGTTCGCTCCCACCCTCTGGCCGGAACTACGCCGCGCACCGGGGATCCCATCACCGATACAGAACTGGCTCGACAACTCGTCGAGAGCGTGAAGGATCAGATCGAACATCGAGTGGTAATCGACGTCGTCCACGACATGCTCCTGCCCGATTGCAGCTATCTCGACTGGGAGCCCGAACCGTCGATCGTTCCTGTTGCCAACGTCCAACACCTCGGAACTCTTGTCGAAGGGCGCCTGGGCGATCCACGCCCCGACGCTCTGACACTGGCTCGCCGACTGTGCCCCACCCCGGCGCTCGGCGGACACCCGCGCCCGGATGCTCTTCGTCTCATTGCTGATGTCGAAGGATTCGAGCGGGGGCGGTACGGCGGTGCCATCGGCTGGGTCGATGCAACGGGTGACGGCGTCTGGGCCGTCACGATTCGGTGTGCGGAATTCTCCGAGGATCGCCGTCGGGCGCGCCTGGTCGCCGGAGGCGGCATCGTGGCCGACTCCGACCCCGACGCCGAATTGGCCGAGACGCAAGCCAAATTCCAGGCCATGCTCTCGGCGATCGTGCGAGCCTGATCAGACCCTCGAGCCAAGAGCTTCGGCTACCTGGCGGTGCAACCGGCGATGCGCCTCGACGTCGTGTTCACGATCGGTCCGAACGACGCAAAGACGAGGACCGGGCATCGATGACACTCGCTCCAGTTCGTGTCGATCCGACACGACGACGGAATCGATGCCATGAGCTCGCGCCAAGGCGGCGAGGTCGGTGCCATGAGGGGTTCCGTACAGAATTTCGAACACGGCTGGTTCCAACACCGTCTTCTGCGGAAGGTGATGGAAGATCCCTCCCCCGTCGTTGTCGACGACCAGAATTCGAACGTCGAGACCCCGACTCGACAGAGCTGCGAGCGAGGACGAATCGTGCAGAGTTGCGACGTCTCCGATCAGGACGCCAACCGGACCGCGGTGTTCAGTGGCCACACCGATGGCAGTGGCGATCACCCCGTCGATTCCGTTGGCACCCCGGTTGCTGAACACTCGCCGTCTCCCGAGAGAACCAGCGAACCACTCGAGATCGCGAATTGGCATCGATGATGAAACCACGATCGCAGCGTCGTCGGGGAGGGAACGTGCGAAGGCGACGACCGAGCCGACCCCCGACAATTCTTCACTCCGCAGGACCGTATCGACGGCATCTCGGGCTGCTCGTTCGGCAATCGACCAGCGGACTGCCCACTCGACGTCGGACGGTTCGACTTCCGCCAAGACGGCAGTCAGACTCTCCGACTCGCACACGATTCGTTCGGCAACGACCCGGTCGGGGTCGTACATCCGACCGTCGACTGACACGTGTACCTGTCGAACTCCGTGGCGAACGAGCCACTGTCCAAGGACCTTCGATGCCGGGGGATCACCGACCCTGACCACCAAGTCGGGAATCTCACCGTCGGCGAATGGCGCATGGCGCACCAAGGAATCGAAATGTGTGATCACGTCGGAAACACTGCGAACGCGTGATTCGGCCAGCACGGGCCAGCCACGACCGATCGCCGTCTCGATCACGGACGGTGAGGTACCGCGACCGGCGATGAGCAGGGGGCGGCGAACCGACCACTCGGAGACGAGACGACTCACTACGTCTGAATCGAGAAGCAGCCGCGATGGAATGACACCTGAATGACCCGATTCGACTGGCAACTCTCGGGCGGTTCCGACGAGCGGCTCGCGGAACGGGAGATTCAGATGAATGGCTCCCATCGGTAGACGCATGGATTCACGCACGCATCGGACCGCGAGATCTCGCCATGTCGAGTCGGACGCCGACGTCGGAACTCCAGGATCGCAGAACCAGTGAGCCGCCGCGCCGTACAGATGGTCCTGACGAATCGTCTGTGGTGCGCCGACTCCATGGAGCTCCGGTGGTCGATCGGCGGTGACCACGATCATCGGCACGCCGGCCAGGTCGGCTTCCACCACGGCCGCATGGAAATGAGTGGCCGCCGTACCGCTCGTGCACACGACCAGACTCGGTCGCCCGGAACACATCCCGGCTCCAAGAGCGGCGAATGCCGCAGATCTCTCGTCGTGGAAGACGTGCACGTCGACACGAGAGTCACCGGCCAGGGCGAGCACCATGGGCGTCGAGCGCGACCCGGGGGCCACGAACGCATTGACGACGCCGAGAGAAACCCATTCATCGACCAGAGTGCTGCAGAACGTGGCCTGCACGTCGGCCGTACTCTCTTCGTTGGACTGGCGGTCGTCGAGCCCCATCGACGAGAACGCTACGAGGACGAACCGACGGTCCGTCGACAGTGGACGTGCCAGATGGCCAATTAGGGTGAGGTCGTGGGCGAGGTCACGGACCAACGGGCGGCGAAGGTACTGGAGGTCGAGATCTGGTCCGACGTGATCTGCCCCTGGTGCTACATCGGAAAACGCCGCTTCGACCGGGCGATCGACGCTCTGCGCAACGGTGACGATCCGATCGAGGTCTCGTTCGTCTATCGGACTTACCAACTCGATCCCTCGGCTCCCAAGGATCGCTCGATCCCGGCTCGGGAGGGCTACGCCAAGAAGTTCGGGGGTCCAGAGCGTGCCGACGCGATCATCGACCATCTCACGCGCACGGCCGCCGAAGACGGTCTCGAGTTCCGGATGGACATCGCTCAGCGATCCAACACACTTCTCGCCCATCGACTCCTGTGGCTGGCCGGCCAACGGGCGGATGGGTCCCAGGACCGATTGAAAGAGGCGTTCCTCGAGGCCTACTTCGTTCGCGGCCTACACGTCGGCGATCGCGAAACTTTGGCCGAAATAGCGGCTCCGATCCTCGAATCGACACCCGAGCAGATCCTCGATTTCATGGCGTCGGATTCCGGCGTCGGCGAAATCAACGAAGAGATGGCCAGAGCAGCAAGCCACGGGATCACCGGAGTTCCGACGTACGTCATCTCCGGACAATGGGCAATCCCCGGAGCCCAGGACAGCGATACGTTCGAACGAGTCCTACGCCGCGCGGCCTCGCGCACGAACGAATGACGAAGGTCGATCCATGATCGATCGATGGTCTGACGTTCATCTCGGCCCCTCCGAATCCATCGGGGGCCAGCACCGTCACGGAGAGCGACCTCCACTCGTGCTCCTCCATGGATTCACTCAGACCGGACGTTCCTGGCTCCCGATCGTGGACCACCTCTCTAGCGGCATCGAGGTCTTCCTCCCAGACGCACCCGGACACGGGTCGTCGTCCGAGTGTCGGGTTGGCCTCGCCGAGTACTCCGAGATTCTGGCCGACTCGCTTCCACCCGCGGTGTACGTGGGCTATTCGATGGGAGGTCGAACCGCCCTCCACGTCGCATCACGCCGACCAGAAGCCGTCATGTCGCTCGTACTCGTTGGCGCATCGCCCGGTATCGACGACCCGACCGAACGACAGGAGCGACGACGTCGTGACGACGAACTCGCCGACCGTCTCGAAAGTATGGATCTCGAGGATTTTCTCGACGAGTGGCTGAGCCAGGCTCTTTTCTCCTCATTGCCTCGTGAAAATTGGAATCTCGACGATCGTCGACGCAACACAGAGACCGGATTGGCTTCGTCACTACGAATCGCAGGAACGGGCGCTCAAGATCCCCTCTGGGGCGATCTTGGACGCATCTCCTGTCCGACGACTCTTGTCACCGGATCGAACGACACCAAGTTCGGGGCCGTCGCCAGTCGCATGGTGGCACTATTGGGCGGGCCGTCCCGACACGTCGCTCTTTCAAGTCTTGGGCACGCAGCCCACCTCGAGGACCCCCTCGCGTTGGCAGCGTTGATCGAGGAAATTCGATCCGAACTCGCCTGATCAACGATTGGCAAAGATGAGCACGACGAAGAGTGCCATCGACAAACTGCCGAGGATGATGCCGGTGGTCGCCATGCCCATACCTTTCATGACGATCGGCTGAGACATGATCTGGCGACGCGAACGCCGCCCTAGAACCAACGCCACTGCCCCGAAGATCAGCGGAAAGATCAACAATCCGAGAATCCCGCAGACGAGCGATGCAACCGCTCGGGCGTCGGTGCGAGGCGGCCCGAACGACTCGCCGTCGGGTGGCGGAGGGGGAAGGGAGGCCATCAGTCGAAACTAACCCATCACGATTGCCGCTGTCACGACGAGCACACCGACGACCAACTGGAGTCGACCCGTTCCTCCGAGCACAGGAATCAATTCGGAACCACTCGCGCCCGACACCACCGAACGCGTCGGGGCCACGGCGACGGGCACCGCCAACAAGCCGAACGAAATCTCGCCACGATCGAAAGAAGCTCCGATCAACGAGACAAAGGAGGCAGCGATCAGAATCACATAGAAGACTCGCGTGCGCTCGACACCGAGACGGACGGCCAAGGTTTTCTTGCCCACCAGTCGATCAGTCGGAACATCACGCAAGTTGTTGGTGACGAGCAAGGCACACGACAACGACCCGGTCGACACACCGAGCCACCATGTCGTTCCCGGCAGTCGCTCGAGCACGACGTACGTCGTTCCGACAGTCGCAACCAATCCGAAGAAGACGAAGACGAAAAACTCGCCGAAGCCTGCGTATCCGTACGGCTTCGGTCCGCCCGTGTAGAACCAGCCAGCCAAGATGCTGGCGGCTCCGACGGCCAGCAACCACCATGTCGTCGTAGCAGCGAGAACGAGACCGGTGACCGCCGCCACTCCGAACGAACCGAACGCGGCCGCCTTCACTGCACGAGCCGTCGCCAGGCCCGATGCCACGAGACGAACCGGTCCGACTCGATCGTCATCAGTACCGCGAAGCCCGTCGCTGTAGTCGTTGGCAAAATTCACGCCCACTTGTAGGGCCAAGGCGACGACGGCCGCCAACGGCACCGCTTCCCAGGCCGCACCACCTTCACCGACGGCAACTGAAGCACCCAAGGCGACCGGTACGGCGGCCGCTGGCAGGGTGCGAGGACGGGAACCGACGATCCAGCGATTCACACCAGACCCCGAAGCACCCGATCAGAGTAGCGATGGAGACGGGATACTGTCCCCCTCATGACCGACGAATTGTGGCGTAAATCGGCGCGCGAGCTCGCCGACCTGATCGCGAAGGGCGACGTATCGAGCCGTGAAGTGGTCGACGCTCACCTCGCCCGTATCGACTCCGTCAATCCACGTCTCAACGCGATCGTTCATCGCCTCGACGACCGCGCTCGCGCTGACGCCGATCGTGCCGACGCAGCTCGCCGCGCCGGCGCACCCCTCGGCCCACTCCACGGAGTTCCCTGCACCGTGAAGGAGAACATCGACCTCGCCGGAACTCCGACGACCAATGCGGTTCCGCTTCTCGCCGAAGCGATCAGCTCGTCCGACGCGCCGAGCGTGGAGCGGATCCGGCGGGCCGGCGCCAGTCCGATCGGGCGAACCAATCTTCCCGACATGGGCCTGCGTATCCACACCGACTCGTCACTGCACGGGCTCACCCGCAACCCCTGGCACCACGACCGAACTGCCGGCGGCTCGAGCGGAGGCGAAGCTGCTGCGCTGGCTTCGGGCATGTCGCCCATTGGTCTCGGAAACGACATCGGCGGTTCGTTGCGCAATCCGGCTCACTGCTGCGGTGTGGCCTCGATCAAGCCGACGCAAGGTGTCGTCCCGTGGGCAACGGAGATTCCGCCCACGTCGCTCGGCCTGGCGTCGCAAATCATGCTGGTCGACGGCGTCATGGCCCGACGCATCGACGACGTACGCGTCGGATTCGACGCCATCCGCGGCGCCCACGCTCGCGACCCTTATTCGGTGCCGGCGTCTTTGTTCGGCGCTCCACGTGATCGGCCGTGGCGGATCGCAGTGATGACCGAGGTTCCCGGTGGTCGGACCGATCCCGGAATCGCTGCCGTCGTCCGTTCCACAGCCGATGCCCTGTCCGCTCTCGGACACGATGCCGTCGACGCAACTCCTCCACGGTTCGAGGAAACCGTTGTGATGTGGTCGGCGACGCTCAACGCCGAACTGTCGGTCATGCAACCTCTGCTCGATTCGGTGTTGGGGGAGGATGCCCGACGCTTCCTCGATTTCGGACGCGAGAAGTTCCCTCAACTCGATCAATCGGAGATCACGTTCATGCACGCTCTACGTCATGAGGTTGCACGGGAGTGGTCCGAATGGTTCGAGAACTACGACGCCCTCATCTCGCCGACGTGGGCACTTCCTGCTTTCGAACACGGATTCGACATTCGAGATTTCGCGTCGGCCGAAGTGGTGCTCGAAACCTTCCGGCCGGTTCTCGCTGCGAATCTCTTCGGATCGCCGGCGGCGATCGTTCCAGCCGGTGTCTCCGATGGCCTTCCCGTGGGCGTACAGGTGGCGGCGTGGCGATACCAGGACCTGGTCTGCTTGGACGTGGCTTCGGCCGTCGACGGGGCCGTCGGATTCCCGACGCCCATCGATCCCGTTTGGTGAGGCACAAGCGACTCGTCACCTAACCTGACACTGTGCCTCGACTCGTCGCCCTCGATCTGGTGGCCGGGCCGGCGTTCGTCGATCACATGACGAGAATCCTCGACCGCGGCGATGCGATCCTTCCGCTCGATCAACGCCTTTCGATCGCCGATCGACGAGGTCTCGCTCAGTCGCTCGGCGCCTCGGCCGTTCGCACCCTCGACGGAGAATTCTCCCTCGAGGATGGTCGAGACGTCGAGGACGGTGACGCGGTCGTCGTGGCCACGAGCGGAAGCACCGGAACCGCCAAGGGAGTCGTCCTCACCCGCGATGCGGTTCGAGCTTCGGCTCGCCTCGGAAGTCGTCGCCTGCCGTCCGGGGCCGACACCCACTGGCTCGCTTGCCTTCCCCTCTCGCATGTCGGAGGGCTTTCGGTCTTGTTCAAGGCCCTCGACACCGGAGCCGACCTCACCGTCCTCGACAAATTCGACGCCGACGCCGTGAATCGAGCTGCGTCGGACGGTTGTACGCACGTCTCGCTTGTACCCACCACCCTGCGTCGTATCGATCCATCGATCTTTCGCTGCATTCTCGTGGGCGGATCCCGGCCTCCGTCTGATCGACTGCCGCACGTCATCGCGACCTATGGCCTCACCGAGACGGGAAGCGGCGTCGTCTACGACGGTCGACCCCTCGACGACGTCGAGATCGCCACCACCGACGACGGCGAGATCTTGATCAAGTCACCCACCAACATGCGCTCCTATCGCGACGGATCGACCTCCATCGACTCCAATGGCTGGCTGCACACCGGGGATGTCGGTTCGTTCAGAGACGGCGTCCTGTCCGTCGACGGGCGACTCGACGACATGATCAAGACCGGCGGCGAGAAGGTCTGGCCCGATGTCGTCGAACGAGTCGTGTCCACGGTCTTTCCCGACTCGATCGTCTGCATCGTGGGAGTGAACGACGAAGAATGGGGACAGATGGTCGTGGCCGCCACCACCGATCCCGACCTCGACGTCGCCTCCCTTCGGGACGCAGTCGGATCTGAGTTGCCGATGTTCTGCGCACCGAAGCGCGTCGTTCAGCTCCCACAGATTCCGACGACCTCTCTCGGCAAAATTCGGCGAGGTGCAGTTCGCGAAGCCGTCGAGGGACGACTCCGACTCGGCTGAAGCCGGAGTACTGTCGGCTCGTGCCAACACGAACGTTCGATCGCCTGTCCGGAAAAGTCGCCGTCGTCACTGGCGCTGCATCGGGAATCGGGCTCGCAATCACCGAGAAATATCTTGCCGAAGGGGCTTCCGTCGTGGCCGGCGACGTCGATGAGGACGGCCTGTCGGCGATGGCCCCTTTGGCCTCTCATCGATTCTTGATGACAGCCGTTTGCGACGTGACTCGGGAGACCGACGTCGAGAATCTCTTCGCAATCGCCGAATCTCACTTCGGAGGTGTCGATGTCGTCGTGGCCAATGCCGGTGCCGGCACCTACGGACTTCTCGCCGAGCATTCTTTGGAGGAATGGCAGCGAATCATCGACTTGTGCCTGACCGGTGTCTTCGTCACCGTCAAGCACGCATCGAAAACGATGCGCGACGGAGGTTCACTCATCACCATCGCCTCCTTGAACGCGATCCAACCGTCAAAGGGAATGGCCGCCTATTGCGCAGCCAAAGCCGGGGTGGCGATGCTCACTCGGGTGGCGGCCATGGAACTCGGCGAACGCAACATCCGGGCCAACACCATCGCTCCCGGACTCGTTCGGACCAATGCCACGTCGGGCTTCTTCGGCGTTCCGGGCGTCGTCGACGAATTCGTGGAGAACGCTCCGCTCAACCGTTACGCCGAACCAACCGAAATTGCCGAGTTGGCTCTTTTTCTTGCCTCCGACGACTCGACGTTCATGAGCGCGTCCTTTCTTTCGATCGACGGTGGCGGGAACACCGGGCGCTACCCCGATCTGCCTCGGATCTTCCAGAGCCACGCCGAGTGAAATCATCCCGCGATCCGCTTCCGGTCGCCTACTGGCGACAGTGGACCGCGTCGGCGGTGAGCAACGTCGGCGACGGCATGAACACCGCGGCCATGCCACTCCTCGCCTATTCGCTGACCGACGACGCACGCCTTCTCGCCCTGGTGTCCTTCGCAGCGATGGTTCCATGGTTCGTCTTGGCGCTTCCGGTCGGGGTGTACGTCGACCGACTCGATCGTCGATCGCTCATGGTTCGAGCGAATTCGATACGCGCCGTTCTTTTCGCGGTGATCGCCATCGCGGCAGCCACCGGCACCATCGGGATCGCGCTCCTTCTGGTCCTTCTGCTCGTCGTCGGATGCTGTGAGGTCGTGTTCGACAGTTCGGCCCAAGCCTTCCTGCCGGCCATCGTGCCCTCCGAACAGCTTCCTCGTGCGAACGGAATCCTCTTCGCCACCGAGGTGATCGGAAACGGATTCGTCGGGCTTCCGTTCGGCGCCTGGCTCTGGGTCGCCGCCGTCGGCATTCCCTTCGGCGTCAACGCCGCGGCTCTGGCCCTCGGCGCAGTGCTCGTCGCCAGTATCCGCGTTCCACCCATGGATCCGGAACCGACACCACCACTCGACGAGCCGGCACGCTTCACCGCCCAGCTCCAGACAGGACTGCGGTGGCTCATGCGCCATCGTCTGTTGAGAACGCTTGCCATTCTGCTCGGAGTCACCAACATGGCCCATCAGATGGGAATGGCCCTCCTCGTCAAATTTGCCGCCGAAGAACTCGGCATCGGACCGTCCGGTTTCGGCATTCTCTTGGCCCTCATGTCGATCGGTTCGATCATCGGAGGTTTCGCTGGCGATCGCATCGCTCGTCGTCTGGGCGAACGCACAGCACTCCTCGGCGCCTACGTCACGTTCGCCGTGTGCATGGTCGGATTCGGCCTCGCGCCTCACGCCGCCGTTCTCGCCGGCTTCGCAGTGGTCGAAGGTGTGGCCGGCACGGTCTGGAACGTCATCACGGTCTCGATGCGACAACGAGTGATCCCCACCGAGCTGTTCGGCCGGGTGAACAGCGCGTACCGCTGGATCGGCACCGGAAGCATCGCCATCGGTGCGGTGATCGGTGGACAGATCGCGTACTGGGGAGGTTTGCGCGCTCCCTTTCTCGTGGGAGCCGGCGCCACAGCTCTCGCTCTCGCCGTTGCCGGCCGACGCCTGTCGAGTGAGTTACGTCAACTCGAGCGCGTACCTGCACCACCGTCGATCACATAGGTTTCGCCCGTGATCCAACTGGCGGCATCCGACACGAGGAACGTGGCCAAGTTGGCGATGTCTTGCGGATCACCTAATCGCTTCGTGGGCAAGGCGGCCGCTAGACGGTCGCCGAAGTTGTCGACCAAGAAGGCGGCGAAGTCGGTAGCGACGAGTCCAGGGGCGATCCCGACCACGCGTGACGGACCGAGTTCGCCGGCCAGCTGACGAGTCAGGTGGATGAGCGCGGCTTTGGTGAGGTTGTAGACACCGAGCCCGCTCTCGGAGCGGATACCTCCGACCGATGCCACGTTCAGAACGACGCCTGGGTTCTCCTTCATCCAAGCGTCCCAGACCGCGGCGGTCCAGAAGATCGGACCACGCAGGTTCACCTGGAATGTCTTGTCGTATCGCGACTCGTCGACTCCGAGAGTGTCACCGAAGTAAGGGTTGGTGGCCGCGTTGTTCACGAGAACGTCGAGACGGCCGTACTTCTCGAGCGTGGCGTCGACACAACGACGGCCGGCTTCGACGTCGCCAGTATTGGCCGGATAGATCGACACTTCGCCGTCGATGCCCTGCATCGCCGACTCGTCGATCTTGCGCGACACCATCATGACGCTTGCCCCTGATTCGGCCATGGTTCTGGCCATGGCCGACCCGATCCCCCGCGAGGCTCCGGTGATCAGCGCAACTTTTCCGTCGAGTCGAACGTCCATGAGACGAACCTACTTGGCAGACGCGTCTTCGCCGTCAGCCGAAACTTCGGAAGGAATGTCGATCAGGGTGACGCGAACCTTCTGGATTCGGCGACCCTTCAACTCGGCGACCCTGAACCGCCAACCCTCGAAGTCCACGAATTCACCGACCGATGGCACGTGCTCGAGTGTCCCGAAGACAAAACCGCCAATCGAGTCCCACTCCTCGTCGGGAATGTGCGTGGACAGTTTCTCGTTCACATCGGAAACGCTCGTCGAGCCGAGGACGAGCAGATCCCCGTTCGGCAGCAGGCTGATCTCCACTTCTTCGCGGTCGTATTCGTCGACGATCTCGCCGACGAGTTCTTCGAGGCAGTCTTCGAGGGTGATCATCCCTGTGATCGATCCGTACTCGTCG
>CBFHWN010000059.1:0-6143 GCA_965659595.1 uncultured Ilumatobacteraceae bacterium
TCACGATGGGCGATCTGGCCACGATCGACGCCGACGTGCTGATCGTGATCGGAGCCGAGGACTTTGCTGGTCCGGGTGAACCGCTTCAGGCGGCTATTCCTGGCGCCGAGTTGGTGACCGTTCCACGTTGCGACCATTTCGCGTTGACGGAGAATTTCGTCTTCTTCGACACAGTGTTCGAATTTCTGGCTCGATGACAGTCTTCCGACAGCGACTGGGACGTGACATCGATCTCGCCGCTCGAATACTCACCAAAGGCGGACTGATCGGCCTGCCCACCGAAACCGTCTACGGCCTGGCGGCTCGGGCGGATCAAGCCTCTGCGGTGTTCAGAGTTTTCGACGTCAAGGGGCGTCCTCGCGGTCATCCGCTCATCGTTCACGTTCCGACTCTGGAGCGCGCTCGACGCATGAGCTCGGACTGGAACGATGATGCAGAAGCCCTCGGAGCCCGTTTCTGGCCCGGGCCCCTCACGATCGTTGTTCCACGTTCTCCGAACGTGATCGCCGAGGTGACTGGTGGATTCGACACGGTCGCCCTTCGCGTACCGTCCCATCCAGTGGCACTCGAACTTCTCAATCGGGTCGACTTCGGTTTGGTTGCGCCATCGGCCAACTTGTTCGGACGGGTCAGTCCGACTCGACCCGAGCACGTAGTGGACGACCTCGGAGACGCCGTCGACTACGTGCTCGACGGCGGACCGTGCACCATCGGAATCGAGTCGACGATCGTCGAATGTTCGGCAAACGGTGCACAAGTCCTTCGACCCGGTGCGGTGACCTACGACGATGTCGTCGAGACGATTGGATCCTTGATGCCCACGTCCGGACCCCCACGCGCACCCGGAATGTTGATCAGTCATTACGCTCCCCGATGTTCGATCGTAACGGTCGAGACTGATGTCGACGCCGAGCCGTTTCGACGACGTGACGTTCTGGTGATCGATGCAGCGAGCGATCCCAGTACTTTCGTGCGCGATCTCTATGCAATTCTCCGCCGTTGCGATGAAGAGGAGCGAGACGAGGTCGTGATGATCCTTCCGGCCGACGTGGGAATCGGACGTGCCGTCCGAGATCGTCTCATGAAAGCGGCGGCACCCCGCCTCTGAAGGGGGCTTCGTTAGAGAGTTCGTTGATGGCCCCGACGAAAAGAGGCACGAGTTCAGCAGGGTCGTAGCCCTCGGTGATGATCGAGACGGTCGAAGAGCCGGCATCGGGAACGATGTCGAGCATGCACCAGCGGTCGGGACGATGATCGATCAACAGTTCCACGACGTACGGAGGATCTTCATCGACGACCTGGCCAAGAGTTCGAGCCGCCATGAGGATCCACCAGAATGCTTCGACCGGGAGAACGTCTATGACGAAGGATGGCCGATCGACTTCGATTCCGTCCCGGTCATTGTCGGACCGATGTGCCGAGTCTGGCCGTCGGCCCAAGTCCTCTGTACCTACCGAAGATCCGCTGTTCAAGAGGTAATCGGCGGCTTGATTGACGAGCACCATTTGTTCTGTCGTACCTCCGGTGTCGGGGTGGATTCGACGCGCCGCCCGACGCCTCGCCGATGTGACATCGACGCGATCGAAATCTGATGGCAACCCGAGAATCTCGAGAGCACGACGCCGGTCCAAGAACGACTCCGTCACTTCTCGATCGGCGCCAGGCGGGCGTTGGCGCCTTGTTCGTCGATCCACTCGGCTTCTCGTCCCCACTGATCGTCGAAGACCACCTCATGCACAGGACGACGGCGAACCGGCCCGTGGGAACCGACCGGGCGACCGAGTGTGATGCACGCCGAGAGCGCAACGTGCTCGGGGATTGCCAGGGCCTCTCGAAGCTCGCCCTCTACCGCTAGGTGCCACATCGTGAGAACACCTCCGTACCCGAGCGCACGGGCGGCCAGAAGGAGGTTTTGGCAAGCCGGATACACCGACGCGCCTTCATAAGGGTTTGGAGCGCGATAGCGATCGAGGCACACCAACACCACGGCCGGGACGTCTTCGAAACGATCGACGAAATCTTGCATGGCCCGAGCCTGACGGGACTTCGAAGAATTCGGGTCGGTTCCGGAACCCTCGTCGAAACCGTCACGACTCCGCTTCTGGCTCCAACCGTTTCGAAAACTTTCGCCCAGGAGACCTTTGACAGTTCTCGCGCGCGGACCGTCGGTCAGAACGAGGAATCGAAAGGGCTGTCGATTGCTTCCACTCGGAGCGCGGCTGGCAGCCCAGAGAATTGCGCTCAGATCCTCGCGCGCGATCGGTTCCGGTCGATAGCGCCGAATGGATCGCGTCGTCGCAAGTCCGGTGAAAAGGTCGACACCGTCAGCCATGGGTGTGTGCCTTCACCGCCCTTTGAAATCGGCGGGTCTCTTCTCCATGAAAGACGAGACACCCTCTTTGAAGTCCTGAGTGCGGAAAAGCGGCAGCAACTGCAGAAACACGTGGTGAATGTTCTGTTCGAACGTCTCTGTCTCGGCGGCCCGCATCATTCTCTTGATCGCCCTCACGGCCAATGGTGCATTGGCCGTGATCTCGGCCGCCAACGACTGGACATCGGACTCGAAACTGGCCGGATCGGACACGGAATTGACGAGACCGAGACCGAGTGCCTCCTCGGCGGTCAGGGTGCGTCCCGTGAAACAGATCTCAGCCGCCTTGGCGTATCCCACAATGCGGGGAAGCAGCCAGGTACCACCGCTCTCGGGAAGAATGCCTCGCTTGGCGAAGCCTGGATTCAATTTGGCCGTGCGAGCGGCTACCCGAATGTCACATCCGAAGGCCAGGTCGAGGCCGTATCCGGCTGCCCCACCGTTGACAGCGGCAATGGTCGGGGTGTCGAGATTGTGAAGGACCACTGGAGGGGCCGTCCGCACGTCGAATTCGCCACCGAGATCGGATCCGGCATCCAGAACGCCGAGGTCTTTCTTCTGCCCCATCTGGGCGGCCAGATCGAGGCCAGCGCAGAAGGCCCGGCCAGCACCCGTGAGGACGATGCAACGGACGTTTCGGTCTCGGTCCGCCCGTAACAGGGCGTCAGACAGGTCGTTCAACATCGTCCCGGAAATTGTGTTCAGCCGTTCCGGGGCGTTGAGGGTGATAGTTGCCGTGTGATTGGCCACGTCATAGAGGACTTCGGACATGGACGAACCGTAACACCGACGAGAAATCTTCATGACCGACGGGTAACCTTCGCCTTTCCAACCATTGGGACGTTTGTCCCGTATCTCCATAGGGGGAGAAAACATGCAGAAGACCCGAGCTCGTCGGGTCGGTGCGCTGGTTCTCGGTCTCGCACTCGTAGGCGCTGCCTGCGGTGGCGACGACGGCGACAGCGACACCGCTCCGGCAACCGAAGCTCCGGCCACCGACGCACCGGCAGAGACGGAGGCTCCGGCCACCGATGCTCCCGCCGCCGGCGGTGAACTGGAAGGAATGAAGGGTACGACGCCAAAGGGTGCCGACGTGAGCGAGGAATGGCTGTCAGCTGTTTCCGACTTCTGGGTGTCTGAGGGCAACGCTGCTCTGACCGACTTCAACTACGCCGCTGAGTCGTACGACGCCGCCATCGTGATTGCCCTCGCAGTCGCCAAGGCCGGCGACGACGGTGCTGCGCACGCCAACCAGATCGTTGGCGTGACGAAGGACGGCGAGAAGTGCACGACTTTCGCCGACTGCTTGGCGATCATCGAGGCCGGTGGAGATCCCGACTATGACGGCATCTCCGGTCCGCACGAATTCAACGGCAACGGCGAGCCGCTTCAGGGCAGTTACGCCATGCTCGAATTCGGTGCCGACAACCGCATCACCGCCGAGTCGAACAACAACTTGATCGATGCTGCAGCACCGGCTTCGGCCGTGGTCGATCTGCAGACGACGACCGCCACCCGTGCGGGTGACGGCGTCCTCAAGATCGGCACACTCCTGCCCGAGACCGGCTCGCTTGCCTTCCTCGGACCACCGGAGTTCGCTGGTGTGGCGTACGCCGTCAAGGAGATCAACGACGCCGGTGGCGTGCTCGGCAATCCGGTCGAACTGTCGCAGGGTGATTCCGGCGACACCTCGACCGACATCGCCAGCACCACCTCCGATCGCCTCATCGGCGAAGGTGTCGATGCCATCATCGGTGCCGCCTCCTCGGGTGTTTCGCTCACGGTGATCGACAAGATCACCGCCGCTGGTGTGACCATGTTCAGCCCGGCCAACACGAGCCCGGCGCTCTCGGACTATCCGGACAATGCCCTCTACTTCCGTAACGCTCCGGCGGACGGACTCCAGGGCGCCGTGGTGGCGAACCAGATCGTCGAAGACGGTAACGCTTCGGTGTACATCATGAACCTCGATGACGCCTACGGCAACGGCATTGCTGCTGTCGTGAAGGACGTTCTCGAAGCCGCTGGTGTGACCGTTCTTGGGGTCAAGGCCTACGATCCGACGGCGGCGTCCTTCGACGCCGAAGTTGCTGAAGTCGTCTCGGCCGACCCGGATGCCGTTGTTCTCGTGTCCTTCGACGAAGGCAGCCGCATCCTGCGGACAGCCGTCGAGAACGGCATCGGACCGAAGGCCAAGAACTGGTACGGCACCGACGGAAACATGGGTAACGCTCTCGGCGAGAACTTCGACGCCGGCAACTGATCCCATCCACGTTTCGACGTGACGAAAGGCCCCCGGGAAACCGGGGGCCTTTCTCATTCGTGGGCAACGACTGGCCGGACCTCGCCGACAACATTCGTCTCGATCAGCCGCCGGTCGCGCGCGCCAGAGTCCCGAGGTACAACTCGATCACGTTCGGATCGGCCAGAAGTTCTCGTCCGGTACCGGTGTATGCATTGCGGCCCTGATCGAGGACGTACCCACGATGAACCACCTGCAAACAACGCCTTGCATTCTGCTCGACCATCAGAATTGCCACGCCTGTTTCGTTGATGGCTCGACAGCGGACGAATACCTCGTCCTGGAGCGCCGGCGAGAGACCAGCAGACGGCTCGTCGAGAAGGAGGATCTTCGGTTCGAGCATGAGCGCGCGACCCATCGCCACCATTTGGCGTTCACCTCCTGACAAAGCTCCGGCTCGCTGCGAGGCCCTCTCTCCAAGTTTCGGAAAAAGACCGGTGACGTAGTCGAAGCGTCGACCGAAGACCTTCGGCGACAAGAAGCAACCCATCTCCAAGTTCTCTTTCACCGTGAGGCTCGGAAAGACGTTGCGTGTCTGAGGAACGTACCCCAGTCCGAGCGGAACGAGCTCGTGAGCTTTGTGTCCTGTGATGTCCTGTCCGAGGAGGGACACCGAACCACTCCGAATCCGACACTGTCCGATCACTGCCTTCAAGAACGTGGACTTTCCGGCGCCATTCGGTCCGATGATTCCGACGAATTCTCCCGCTCCGACGACGAGATCGCACCCGTTCAAGATGTTCACCTCGGGCACGTATCCGGCGACCAAATCGGTCGCCCTCAGCACGTCTGCCTCTCCATCGGTCACGGTCATGTCTGGTCCTCCAGAAGTGAGCGACCCTGGTGGGCGCCGAGGTAGGCGTCGATCACGGCCGGATTCGACGAGATCGCATCGGGAGTTCCCTCGGCGATCACACGACCCTCTGCCATCACCACGACCCAGTCGGAGATGTCATGCACCATGTCCATGTCGTGCTCGACGAAGAGCACTGTCATTCCTTCATCACGCAAACCCCTGATGTGCTCGTTCAAGCTTTGCTTGAGAGCTGGATTGACACCAGCCATGGGCTCGTCAAGCATCACCAGAACTGGATTCGTCATCAGAGCGCGTGCCATTTCGAGGAGCTTTCGCTGGCCACCCGACAGCGCTCCAGCGTACTCATCTCTCATGTGATCGAGTTTGAATCGCTCGAGCAGTTCTTCGGCGCGGGCGGTGATCGCTTCTTCCTGCTTCTTCCAGCGGGCGTCGATCAGGCCGTTCCACCACTTCTCTCCGAGTTGATCGGCGGCACCCAGGCGCATGTTTTCGATGACACTGAGCTTGGTGAGGCTCTTGGTGAGCTGGAAGGTTCGGACCATGCCGAGTTTGGCCATGCGATGGGGGGCGACGCGACCCATCGTGCGTCCGTCGAAGGACCACTTCCCTTCATCGACGTTGTCGAACCCGGTGAGGAGGTTGAAAAGGGTCGT
>CBFHWN010000059.1:6153-13252 GCA_965659595.1 uncultured Ilumatobacteraceae bacterium
TCCCTGCACCGTTCGGACCGATCAGGGCCGTGATCGATCCGCGCTGAATTTCGAGGTGATCTACGTCGACGGCCGTGATCCCACCGAACGTGCGCTGAACGGAATCGGCTACCAAAATCGGATCGACCTTCTTCGAGCCTGGAGTCGGACTGCAGGAGGCCAAAGCCTCGCGAGCCGAACGTGCCGCCGGCGACAATGCGGAGTCAGCGTCCATCGAAGGCCATCTCCTGTCGATTACCGAAAATTCCTTGCGGTCGATAGACCATGAGCAAGATGAGAGCGAGTCCGACCAGCATGAAATTGACCTGACCGACCTGGGTCGATTGCATGATCGTGAAGTTCCCGATCTTGATCGGTTCGTCAGCCACCTGCCGTAGGAGGTTGTCGAGGAAGGTGAAGATCAACCAGAAGAGCATCGGACCGACGATCGAACCCGACACTTTGGCCACCCCTCCGAGCACCAGCGCGGTCAGGATGTAGAAGGTCACGTCACGGCTGTAATTGTCGGGTTGGACACTGCCTCGATCGAGAGCGAAGACCATCCCTGAGATGGTCCCGATCACGCCGCCGAGCAATAGCGACTGCATTTTGTAGGAGTAGACGTTCTTACCGAGACTGCGAACGGCGTCTTCGTCTTCCCGAATCGCCTTCAAGACTCGTCCCCATGGACTCTTCATGAGTTTGTAGACGAGGAAACCAATCACGGCGACCAGGGTCCAGCCGACGATCATGGTCCAAAGTTCGCGACCGGTGAAGGTGAAGGGCCCGACGCCATACAGTTGAGTCTGGTCGATACCGAGATCGGCACCGACCTCACGGAATGGCTGAGCGAATCGATTGATGCCGTCGCTTCCGCCGAAGTAATGCTTGAAGCGAACGGAGCGCACCACCAAGCGGATGATTTCCGCTGCAGCGATGGTGACGATGGCGAGGTAGTCGGCTCGCAAGCGAAGGGTTGGAACACCCATCAGCAAACCGAGGAAAAGTGAGAAGAGGATTCCGATCGGTATGCCCCACCAGAACGAGATCTCGAAGTAGTGGGCCGTCATGCCGAGTCCGTAGGCACCACACGCCATGAAGCCGGCCTGGCCGAAATTCAAGAGACCGGTGTATCCGAACTGAACATTGAGTCCGATCGCCGCAATGGCGAAATAGACGGCGTTGATTCCGATGAGACCCTTCAGCGAGAGTTCGAAGATCAGACCCCAATCCATCGTCAACCCACCCTCTGTGCTTTACCGAGCAGTCCCTGCGGACGGAACAACAGGACCAGAATGAGAATCGCAAGGGCTGGTGTGGTCTTCAACTCGGTGGGGACGACCAGACTCGCCATCTCCACCAGCACGCCCACCACGATGCCCCCGATGAGGGCGCCGAACGCCGATCCGAGCCCGCCGAGGGTGATGGCGGCGAACATGAGGAAGAGCAACCGCCCGCCCATCTCGAAACTGACCTGTTCGTCGAGGCCGCGGAACACGCCTCCAAGTGCTGCGAGTGCACCTCCAGCGATCCAGACGAGTCTGATGACACGCTCAGAGTCGATTCCAGTGGCCGAGGCGAGATCCGGGTTGTCGGACACGGCACGGGTGGCCTTACCAAGGCGCGAGTACCGGAGCGTGAGGGCCACGGTCACGAGAATCAGAATCGACACGATCGACACGGTGAGATCTCGCGGCGTGATGCTGATGGGCCCGATGTCGAGCGCCTTCTGCAGGCTGTACTCGCGGTACGGCCGGGTGCGCCCACCGAATCGTGACAAAAAGAAGTTCTTCAAGAGAATCGACAAACCGACGGTGAGCACCATCTGCGTAACCAGACCGATCCCCCGTCGCCGCAATTTCAGGAAAACTCCAGCGTTCAGGGCCCATCCGAAGAGTCCGCCGAAGGCGGCGGCCAGAATCGTGGCCCAGATCACGTGGAAACGCCCGTCGGCGTAGACGCCGGGAAGGAAGTCGAGGAAGCCGAGAAAGGTCAGGCCCGTGATGTTGAAGACGAACGCAGCCAGACCACCGAAGGTGACCATTTCACCGTGAGCGAAATTCGTCAGCCCGGTGGTTCCGAAGATCAGCGACAAGCCGACGGCGCACATGGCGAGAACTAGTCCGAGACGAAAGCCGTCGGAAAAACGCTGTGCCACCCGTTCGAAGGTTGTATCGGACACCCGCTGCGACTCGCCGGTGAAAAAGTTGATGGTCTTGGTCGCCGTCACGAAAGAATCTTCGGCTATCGACTGGACGGATGGGCTCTGCGGACTCAGGTTCTGCCCATCCGGCAGTGAGTCCTCGAGGAGTTCGACCGTGTAGTCGGCCCGGGCCGGAACGGTGACGACCAGTACTCCGTCGTCACCGGTCACTCCACGTGCGACCTCGGCACCTTCGGCATCGAGCACCACGACCTCGACCCCGGCGACCGGTTGGTTGTCGACCTTGCCGGCCTCGTCGCGGTTCTGCTCCTTGACCTGAATACGGATCGCGATGTCCTCAGCCGACGCGGCGGTCGTGGACAGGCCGAGACCCACCAGCAGAACACCGACAACAAGGAACAAACGAGCGGCCCACTGTCTCGCCGAACGAGTCACGAGCACCACCGAGTCGAGGCCCAGCCTGCCGATCCGGCAGCCAGGCCGATTTTGACGATTTCAACAGTGACGAACACGGATGTTTGACTCCCCGACATCCGCGTCGCGCGGACCTCGAAATGATAGTCCAAGAGCCGTGACGACCGAAACAGACTCGTCCAAGCGAGGAGCCGCCGCACTTCTCGTCGTATTCGGCGCAGCGTTGTTCGGTACGACGGGCACTGCTCTGGCTCGCGTTCCGGGAGGTGCCGATCCGTGGACGACGGGGTCGCTTCGACTTCTTCTCGGTGGCCTCGTTCTCGCTGTGTTGGCCTCTCGCCGACTATCTTCGCTCGCGGCAGTCGTATCACCGGTGGCGATCGGTGCGGCTTTGGTGGCGGTGTACCAGTTGACGTTCTTCTGGGCGGTGATCGAGACCGGAGTCGCCGTTTCGACGTTGACGACCATCGGCGTTAGTCCTCTGGCCAGTCGCATCGTCGGCATCGTTCGTCACCGCCCTTCCCCCGGGGATCGGTGGTTCCTCAGCGCGGGACTTCTCCTGACCGGACTCATGACACTCGTCCTCGGGGGTTACGAGGATGTCCGACTCGACGTGATCGGAATCGTGGCCGCAGTGGTGGCAGGAACGGCCTTCGCCGGATACACCGAATGTGCCTCGGTAGCCATCGGACGCCGAGCCCATCCGGACGCCGTTCTCGCCGGACTCTTTTTTGGTGCCGGAGTGCTCACCAGTCCGGTTCTCTTCTTCCGACCCCTCGACGTTTTCGAATCGTCGACCGGAGTTCTGGTGATCCTTCATCTGGCCGTCGTCACACTCGCCCTCGCCTACATGGCCTTCGGGCGCGGCTTGCGCCATGTCCCGCCGACGTCGGCCACGATGCTCACGATGGCCGAACCTCTCGTTGCGACCCTCTTGGCGGTCGTGGTCCTCGACGAAATGCTCTCGTCGATCGGTTGGTTCGGTGCTGCTCTTGTGATGATCGGACTCGTGACGGTCGCAACTACCGATGGGGAACCCACGACTACGGTGCGGACATGAGTCCGCGTATCGACACTCGCTTCACGCGCCTGCTCGGGATCGACGTTCCGATCGTCCAGGCCCCGATGGGCTGGATCGCGCGCTCGGCGCTCGCCTCGGCGGTGAGCAACGCCGGTGCACTCGGAATCATCGAGACCTCGTCCGGAGAACTGGACGTGATTCGCGGAGAAATCGCCCGTATGCGAGAACTCACCGACCGACCCTTCGGGGTGAATATCGCACAACTGTTCGTACGCGATCCGTCGATCGTCGACTTCGTCGTCGAGCAAGGCGTTCGCTTCGTGACGACGTCAGCCGGCGATCCTCGTCAGTACACCGCCACGTTGAAGAGCGCCGGACTCACCGTTTTTCACGTGGTCCCGACTCTCGCTGCGGCCTTGAAGGCTGTCGATGCCGGGGTCGACGGCCTCGTGGTGGAGGGAGGTGAGGGCGGCGGATTCAAGAACCCGCGCGACGTCGCCACGATGGTCCTCGTACCCTTGGTCGCCTCTCGAGTGGACGTACCCATCGTCGCAGCCGGAGGAATCTCCGATGGCGTATCGATGGCGGCGGCTTTGGCTCTCGGCGCCGATGCCGTGCAAATGGGAACCAGGATGGTGTCGGCTTCCGAATCTCCGGTACACGACAACTGGAAGCAAGCCATCGTCGACGGCGCCGAAACGGACACCGTGTTCCTGAACAGGTTCTCTCGACCGGGTCTTCGCGCCATCAGAACCGAAAGGACCGATCGCCTCGAACGTCAGGAACACGTTCCGTTGTCCGAGATGAGTGGAGCCATGGATCTCTACTTCGGCGGCGACATGGAGGCGGCCATTGCGCTGACCGGACAAGTGATGGGCCGTATCGAGGCCGTGAAGACAGTCGCCGAAATCGTCGAGTCGACCGTGCGTGTCTACGAGGAAACGGTCGCCCGTTTGTCGTCCACTTTGTGAGCTCCAGAATCGTCGGAGTACGAGAGTCGGCGCCACAGCGCTGTCATCACGATCATGAAAGCTGTCGCTCCAGCGATGTGGACGGCCACCAAGACGGCTGGAATTCCGTTGAAGTACTGGACATAGCCGACGACTCCTTGGACGACAGCAACCACCATGGTGAGCTCGAGAAGGCCAGAAACTTCGCGCCACGTGGCCAACGAACGTCGAGCCATGGCGATCGTGGCTACGAGAAGAACGAGCGTCAGGATCACCGACAAACCGTGTAGCCGAGCGACCGACGAAATATCGAGGTCGAAACGGCGAGCGTTCTCGTCGCCAGCGTGCGGGCCGGAACCGGTCACGATCGTTCCGGTGAGTATTGCGACGACCCCTGAGATCACCATCAGGCGCCCAAATCGACGAGTGCGAGAGTCGACCATTTGGACAGGAGTCCGATCCCGAGATCTGAGGACCAGGACTGTTGCGTTGGCGACCAGGATCATCGACAGAACGAAGTGTCCCTGATTCGCGAGCGGATGAAGATCGGTCAGAACGACGATTCCTCCGAGCACCACTTGACCGACGACGCCGGCAACCAACCCCCAGGCGAGCCTCACGAGATCGACACGGTAGGGACGGCGAAGCCGGGCGGCGAGAACGGCCAGAATCACGCCGGCTGCCACCAGACCTGTGAAGAGGCGATTGACCTGTTCGATCGCACCATGGCCGGTCGACACGTCGATGAAGCGTTCGTCGTTGCAGCGCGGCCAGTCCTCGCAACCGAGACCCGATCCGGTGAGTCTCACGGCCGCTCCGGTCACGACGATGATGCAGAGAAGGACGAGGGCCGCTGTTGCGACCTTGGTGTAGCGCTGGGGGGAAAACGTCCAGGAGCTCACGCCCCGACAATAGATGGGCGAACTCGATGTTCGACGATCGCCACCCGGACGGTTACCGTCGAATCATGCTGACGAGCTTCGACGACTACCCGATTCATCCTGGAAGCCAACCGATCGCGTTGACCGGCACCAGTGACGCGAATCACTACGACCGTTACTTCTTCAACGGCTACCGACGTGACGCTTCGTTGTACTTCGGGGTCGCCCTCGGCATCTATCCGAATCGCCACGTTGTCGACGCATCGTTCTCGGTCGTGATCGATGGTGGGGAGCAGATCTCCCTGCACGCGTCAGGCCGGGCGCCGAGCGACCGAGCAGGCGCCAATCGCGTCGGACCGATCGACGTCCAGATAGTCGAGCCGATGCGTCGCCATCGAATCGTCGTCGACGACCCGGAGCACGGCATCCGAGCCGACCTCACTTTCGTTGCTCGCAGTTCCCCGGTTCAGGAGCCGCATTTCGAGATGCGGGCCGGCCAAAGGATCGTCTTCGACTACACACGGCTCACGCAGTTCGGGCACTGGGAAGGCTGGATCGAGATCGACGGTTCCCGAAACGAGATTTCCCTCGACACGTCGTGGGGCTCTCGCGATCGATCATGGGGAGTTCGACCCATCGGGCCGCCGTCGGACACCGGAGCGCCCATCGCCGGCCGTCAGTTCTACTGGCTGTGGGCACCGGTCAATTTCGAGGGTTATGCGATGCACTTCGACGTCAACGAGTACAGCGACGGCCGGAGGTGGCACGAGACCGGCTTCGTCCTCCCGGACGGATTCGACGATGTGAACGAGTGCGACTCGGTCGACTACTCCATCTCATGGAGACCAGGCACTCGTTGGGCCAAGTCGTTCGACATGTCGCTGACGACGCGCTCGGGTTCACGGCACGACGTCTCGTTCGAGCCTCTCTACGAGTTCCAGATGCTGGGCATCGGATATGGGCACCCTGAATGGACGCATGGCGCATGGAAGGGCGAGTCCGCGGTCGCCGCCGAAAGATGGCCGCTTCCCGTTCCCGACCCTTGTTCTCCTCACCATCTGCACGTTCAGACCGTGTGTCGGGTCCGACACCGCGACGACATCGGCCTCGGCATCCTCGAGCAGATGATCATCGGGGAGCATCACCCCACCGGACTCACCGGAATCGTCGATCCTTCGTCGTGACACCCGATTCGTCACGTCTCACGTGTGACGAATCGTCATCCCTCCGTCGACCACGAGAGTCGCGCCGTTGGTGAAGCTCGCCGCCGGCAGACACAGCGACAACGTCATGTGGGCGACCTCTTCGGGATCGCCGTAGCGCCGAAGAGGCACTTTTCGCCGGGCGTACGCTTCCTTGGCCTCGTTCGAGATCCCGGCTGTCATGCCGGTGTCGATCGGTCCGGGACAGATGCAGTTGACGGTGATTCCGTGTCGCCCAAGTTCCACCGCCATCGACCGGGTCAGACCGGTGACCCCGGCTTTGGAAGCCGAATACGCCGCGAGTCCCCCTGTGGCGACGATCGATTCCGTCGAGGCGATGTTGACGATACGTCCGAACCCGCGTTGCTGCATGTGGGGTATGACGAGTCGCCCCAGATTCACGTAAGCGGTGAGGTTCACGTCGAGAGTCCTCGACCATGCTCGATCGAAGCTCTCGTCCTGGAAGATCGACGACACCATCGACACTC
>CBFHWN010000060.1:0-782 GCA_965659595.1 uncultured Ilumatobacteraceae bacterium
CGAGCGCATTCTCATGAACTGTCCCGCTGCTAATCGCGATCCGGAAGTGTTCGAGAAGGCCGACGAGGTTCTGATCGATCGCCAGGAGAATCGACACGTCGCGTTCGGAGCGGGAATCCATCGTTGTGCCGGCTCGAACCTGGCTCGTATGGAACTTCGGGTCTCCATCGACACTTTCATCTCGCGTATTCCCGAGTTCGCGCTCGTCGATCCTTCGGCAGTCACCTGGGCCGGCGGCCAAGTGCGAGGGCCGCGATCGGCCAAGGTGGCATTCGCCCCTCGATGAGTCTTCTTCGTGCGCCGATTCAGGGAACGGTGACCTGGGTCGCCGATCGAGGCGCGAAGCTCGCCGCTGGTCGACCGATCGTCGTGATCGAGTCGATGAAGATGGAACATGACGTCTCGTGGGATGAAGCCGTGGAGGTCGTCGACCTGCACATCTCGGTCGGCGCCACGGTGACCGACGGGCAGGTTCTGGTGGAAGTTCGCTCGGCGCTGGTCGAGGGAGACTCGTACGACGAGCCGTCGTCGACGTCGTCTCGGTCCGACCTGTCCGAAGTTCTCGAGCGCCACGCGAGGGGCCTCGACATGAACCGGAGTGATGCTGTCGACAAGCGCCATCGAATCGGGAGGCGAACTGCACGCGAGAACCTGGTCGATCTCGTCGAACCCGGCTCGTTCGTCGAATACGGGCCACTCGTGATCGCCGCCCAACGTCGTCGCCGCAGTGTCGACGACCTGATCGAGAAGACACCGGCGGATGGTCTGGTCGGAGGAATCGG
>CBFHWN010000060.1:792-12887 GCA_965659595.1 uncultured Ilumatobacteraceae bacterium
ATCGTCATGCCGTGGTCGTGTCGTACGACTACACCGTTCTCGCCGGAACCCAGGGGCAACAGAACCACCGCAAGAAGGATCGCCTCTTCGCCGTCGCCGAACGACTCCGTCTTCCCGTCGTTCTCTTCGCCGAGGGAGGGGGAGGTCGACCGGGAGACACCGATGGACTCGGCGTGTCGGGTCTCGATTGCTGGGCCTTTCACGACTTCGCACAACTGTCGGGATTGGTGCCTCTGGTCGGAATCACCGGAGGGTTCTGTTTCGCCGGTAACGCCGCTCTGCTCGGCTGTTGCGATGTCGTGATCGCACTCGACGGCGCCAACATCGGGATGGGCGGTCCGGCGATGATCGAGGGAGGTGGTCTTGGCGTCCATCCTCCGGAAAGCATCGGGCCAACGAACGTCCAGGTCTCCAATGGCGTTGTCGACGTTCTGGTGAAAGATGACGTCGAAGCAGTTCAAGTCGCCAAAAAGTATCTGGACTTCTTTCAGTGTCGTCGGACGGGCTTCACATCTCCTCCGGTCGAAGCCTTGCGAGACGTCGTACCGCTCGAACGAAAGAAGGCCTACGAGGTGCGTCGAATCGTCGACGGACTCTTCGACGTCGGTTCAGTGCTCGAACTGCGACGAGGATTCGGCAGAGGAATGCTCACGGCCCTGGCTCGACTGGAGGGGATGTCGGTCGGGGTCGTGGCGAACGATCCGAATCACCTGGCCGGGGCCATCGACAGCGACGGGGCCGACAAGGCGGCGCGATTCATGCAGTTGTGCGACGCTTTCGACCTGCCGATCGTGACCCTGGTCGACACGCCGGGGATGATGGTCGGTCCCGAAGTCGAAGAGACGGCTCTGGTCCGGCATTGCAGTCGCTTGTTCGTGACCGGAGCGAATCTCGATGTTCCGGTGATCAGCGTGGTGATACGCAAGTCCTACGGCCTCGGAGCGCAGGCGATGATGGCCGGATCGACCAAGGCCCCGCTCGCCTGTGTCGCCTGGCCTACAGGAGAGTTCGGAGGAATGGGCCTGGAAGGAGCGGTTCGACTCGGGTACCGACGAGAACTCGAGGCCATCGACGATCCCACCGAACGTGACGCCGCATTTCAGCAGATGGTCGATCGCCTGTACGAACATGGAAAGGCGCTGTCGGTCGCCACGCATTTCGAAATCGACGACGTCATCGATCCGGCTGACACCCGTCGCTGGCTCTCAGTCGTTCTCGGTTCGTGGTGTGCCCCGCGCCGAGCTACACGTAAGCGCCCGAACATCGACACCTGGTGAGTCAGGGAAGTCGGGTGTTGAGAGCCGTCACGTTGTCGTGCAGGATCAGTCGACGGTCGGCGTCATCAAAGGCCTTCAGTTCGGGAAGGTAGTCGAGAGGATTCGGCATTCCTTCGATGTGAGGCCAGTCGGAACCGAACAGGACACGATCGGCACCCATCAGTTCGGCCACCGTGTGGACGTCGTCCTCCCAGAACGGATTGATCCACCAGTGGTCCCGGAAGGTCTCGATGGGGTCGTCGGAGAAATATCCGGGCATCTTCTTGGCCGTCGACGTCATCTTCTTCATGGCATCGGCCAAGAAGCCGGACCCGTTCTCGACACTCGCCATCCGCAGACGCGGGAAACGGTCGAAGATCTTCTCGAAGATCGACGTGATGACGAAGTCCTGGGCGGCTCGTTCGATGGCGAAGCTCTTGATGGAAGGCTTCCATGAATCCCCGGAGAACTGGGCCGAGAAGGAGTCGTCGGCGTAGCCCTGGCTCGAGTAGCCGCTGTCTCCGGCGTGGACGACGACAGTGACCCCGGCCTCGGCCGCCAGCGACCAGAAGGGATCGAAGGACTCGTCGAACGGCGAGCGAATGCCGTGGGCCGTGTGGACGGCAGCCGGGCGCATGACGACGACCCGAGCACCGACTTCGAGGACCCGACGGAGCTCGTCGACTGCCCAGTCGACGTCGGCGAGGGAGAGATACGGTCCGGCGAAGATCCGATCCTGGTAGTCGAATCCCCAATCTTCTTCGAGCCACTTGTTGAAGGCGGTGAAGGTTTGGCAGACCGCGAAGGGATCGTGCTTCAGAAGTTCCTCGTAGAGCATGCCGAGGGTGGGGAAGAGCCAGATTCGCCCGACGCCTTGTGAGTCCATGGTGGACAAGCGGGCATCACGATCTCGATATTCGGGTCGGATGGGTTCTCGTCGAGCGAGAAACTCGAGCGGACTCTTCCGTTCGGGGTTGCCACGGAAGTAGTCGTGCATGGCGCCCGCAGGAGCGATGGGGTCGAACGTGGGATTGGTGACCACCCGACTGACCTTGCCGCCGACCACTTGGTACTTGCGGCCGTCGATCTCGGCCCACTGAACACATCGCGGCCCGAGTTTCGGATCGAGATGGCGGGTGAAGGCGTCAAGAGCCTCGTAGTAATGGTTGTCGCAGTCGAAAGGAAGGAATCCCAGATCGTTGTCAATCTCACCCATGGCCACAGAGTACGGCACGAACGCTGTGCCGTCGCCCTCGGAGTCAGAGGCAGATGTCGGACGGGCGAACCGGCACCCGGGTCAGATCGCGCCCGGTCGCCTGTCGAATGGCGTTCACGATGGCTGGCGTGACGCTGATACACGGAGGTTCACCGACCCCTTTGGCACCGAGTGGTGACTTGGGTTCGAATTCCTCGACGAAGGTGGCGAGAACGTCGGGGGCGTCGAGAAAGGTGGGAAGCAGGTAGTCGGTGAAACTCGGGTTACGGACCAATCCGTCGTCGACGACGATCTCTTCCATCACGGCGAGGCCGAGTCCCTGGGCGATACCACCCTCCACTTGGCCGACACACGACACGGGATTCAGGACCCGGCCCACGTCTTGAGCCGTTGCCACCTGCACCACCTTCACGAGCCCGAGGTCGAGATCGACGTCGACGACCGCTCGGTGGGCCACGAAGGCGAAAGCGACGTGGCAATTTCCTTGCCCATTCTCGTCGAGGTCCTCAGTGGGTGAATGGCGATATTCGGCAGTTTCGTCGATCTGGAATCCGCGGGCAGCCTCCACGACCGGTCGGCGATAGGTGAGACCATCGGTGACATCGACGTCGTCGATGTACAGCGAGGCACGATCGACCTGGTCACGTTCGGCGATCAGATCGAGTAGGCGCTCCCGCACCGCTCGGCACGCCGCGTCGACGGCTCCGCCGCTCATCCACGTCTGACGACTGGCCGATGTCGAACCTGCCGAGCCGATCTGGGTGTCGATGGTGTCGAGGAGAACCTCGTCGACACCGAGGACGGAACGGGCTATCTGTTGGGCGAGCATCACGAAGCCCTGTCCGACTTCGGCAGTCGCGAACTTGACCGTGACGACGCCGTCTTCCATGCGGCATCGCGCCGTGGAGAAGTCGTCGAATCCTTCCGAATACATCAGGTTTTTGATGCTCACACCCCAACCGATTCCTCGCCGTATGTGCCGACGTTCGGCGGTGAGGCCGCTACCGCCTGGAATGTCCCGGTAGTCGTCACTGTCCGGCTCGTCCGGAGGCAAGGGGAGAGCGGCAGTCTCGCGAATGCATCGCTCGACTGGTGCGACGTCGTCGACGATTTGTCCGGTCACGAGCACGTCACCGGTCTCCATCGCGTTGAGCAGTCGAATCTCGACGGGGTCGACTCCGACGGCTGCCGCCAATTTGTCCATCTGACTTTCGTGCGCGAAGCAGGCTTGCACCACTCCGAAACCACGCATGGCTCCACAGGGCGGGTTGTTCGTACGAACCGCCCAGCTCTCGACGTACGCACTCGCACATTTGTACGGTCCTTGGATTTGAGAGATTCCGTTGACCAGAACTGCGGGCGAGGTGCTGCAGTAGGCGCCACCGTCGAACACGACCCGGGCCTCGACACGTGCGATTCGGCCCTCGAGATCGGCATGATGCCTCATCCAGATGGTGGCCGGGTGTCGATGGACGTGACCGTAGAAACTCTCCTCGCGGTCGTAGGCGATCCGTACCGGTCGACCTGTACGCAAGGCGAGCAGGCAGGTGTGGACTTGCAGGCTGATGTCTTCTCGGGCGCCGAAAGCACCACCTACTCCTCCGAGGACCAATCGGACCTTGTCTTCGGGTACTCCGAGACACGCGGCGATCTGTTTGCGATCTTCATGCAGCCATTGGGTGGCGACGTAGAGCTCGACGCCGGCACCGTCGTGATCGGGTAAGGCCAGAGCCGCCTCGAGGCCGAGGAAGGCTTGATCCTGCATGCCGATGACGTACGTTCCCTCGACGACGATCGGACCGGTTGCCGTCTGGTCCCCGTGTACGACCCTCTGTTGACGAAAGACGTTGCCATCAGGGTGAAGGAGATCGTCGGTGCCGCTGATGCAGATCTCGGGATCGGTGATCGGAGTCAGAACCTCGTAATCGACGACGATCGCCGCCAGAGCTCGGCGACATGTCTCGGGGTGGTCGGCAGCGACCGCAGCGACCGGTTCACCCACGTAACGAACTTCGTCTCCGATCCGGGCGAAAACGGGTTGATCCTGGGCGATCACTCCGTAGGTCAGCTGACCGGGCACGTCGTCGGCGGTGATCACACACGAGACGCCGTCGATCGCGAGGGCAGCCGAGACGTCGATGGAGCGAATTCTTGCCCTCGGATGGGGGGAGCGCAGGGTTGCACCCCAGAGCATCCCATCGGCCCACATGTCGCTGCTGAAGGCGAAACTTCCCGAGACCTTGGCATTCCCGTCGGGCCGCACCGCGTTGGTGCCGAGAGTTCCCTCGCGGCGACGAGTGGACACTGCAGTGGTCACGACGATCTCCTTCTCACTACGACCGACCGAACTGCTTCGAGGATCCGCCCGTATCCGGTGCATCGGCATATGTTTCCGGACAGAGCCTCTTTGATGTCATTGTCGGTGGGGTCGTCCTCGACGGAGAGAAGATGGTGAACCGCCACCACGAAACCAGGAGTACAAAAGCCGCATTGCACTCCGCCAGCATCGATGAACGCCTGCTGGACATCGCTCAGCGCTTGATTGTCGCCCAGTCCCTCGATCGTGGTGATCTCGGAGTCGACGGCAGAGGCAGCGAGAACGAGGCAGGAGCAGACCGCACGCCCGTCGACAACGACCGTGCAGCTTCCGCATTCTCCTTGTTCGCACGCGCCTTTGGAGCCCGGGAGTCCAAGGCGTTCGCGTAGGACGTAGAGGAGACTCTCGCCGATCCAGGCGTCTTGGACGTCGTGACGGCGGCCGTTCACCGTCAGTGGGTAGTCGAGGGTGGGAGGGGAGCTGTTCGTCATGTTCCTGACCTTTCGAGGAGACGTCGCGCCAGAACTCGAACGGCATGTCGCCGATAGTCAGCCGTGGATCGATGGTCGTCGATCGGCTGAGCTGCGGCTGCAACCCGGTCGGCGAATTCGGTGATCACCGGTTCGGGAACGACCCGAGACAAATCGCAATTCTCGGCGATCCAGGACTCCGCATCGCGGGCCCGGATGATGGTCGGCCCGACTGCACCGAGGGCCACGGTGACGTCGGAATCGGAACGAGTCAAGCACAGTGACGCCGTGGCGATGACCATGGCATTACGACTACCGACCTTGGCGTATCCCTGCCAACGCGACGACCGCGGGATAATGACCGCTCGGATGATCTCGCCGGGAGCGAGCGAGTTTTTCTTGACGCCGGTCATGAAGTCGCCGAACGTAACGCGTCGATCACCGTCGGGACCGATCACATCGACCACGGCGTCGAGTGCCGCCAGCACCGGGAGACCGTCACCAGCCGGAGAGCAAGTGCCGAGATTTCCGCCGAGGGTTCCAGTGGCCCTGATCTGGGGCGACCCGACGGTGCGAGCTGCCTGAGCCAGAGCCGGCAGGGCGTCGGCCAGGGGTCCGCGCTCCATTTCGGAGTACGGGAGGGCAGCGCCGATGGTCACGGCGTGATCGTCGATGCGGAACGATGTCAACTCGTCGATCCGGGACAGTGAGACCACTGACGACGGACGGCGATCGTGGAGGTTGATGTCAACCATGAGGTCGGTGCCGCCGGCGAGCAGAGTCGCCGTCGGATCGGCGCGCACCATGGCGACTGCCTCGTCGAGCGTTTTAGGAACGAGAACGCTCATGAGGGACGTCCGTTCCAATTCGTGAAGGCGTCGATCATCGCCTTCACGTCCCCGAGGGGATACAGAATCGGGCAGGTGCATCCGTGTTCGATGTAGTGAGCGACTTTGGCACGCGCTTCGGCCGGTGTGCCGCTGGCCGTCAACATGTGGACGATCTCGTCGGGCACCAATTTGCTCGCGGCGACGACCTGCTCGTGAGTCGCCGGCCAAGTGAGAACCTCCCCGACCGCGTCGAGCAGCGATTGCGGAACACCGGATGCCTTCATGATGTGGGGTTGTTGGCCGAGATACTGCGTGACCATGAGGCGGGCCATGTCGATCGCAGTATCGCGATCCTCGTGAACCGAGCACACCACGAGTTGGGGACGATCGATGTCGTCGAGCGACCGTCCTGCACGATCTGCTCCGCGCTGGAGCGCTTCGATCGCCTGGTCGTTGTACTCCGGAGACACCAGGTAATTGAGGACAGCACCGTCGGCGATCTCGCCAGTGAGTTCCATCATCTGAAGTCCGGTTGCACCGATGTAGATCGGGACGTCCTTGGCTCGGCGCTCCTGATACACGTAATCGAGTTCGACTCCGTCGAGGTGGACGTATTCGCCATGGAAGGTCACGTTCTCGTTGTTGAGCAAAGCACGGACACTGGTGACGATCTCGCGCATCACCCGGATTGGCTTGGACCTTTCGATACCCACCTTTTGAGCCAGCGGATCCCACCAGGCTCCGATGCCGAGGATCACGCGGCCCGGTGCGAGGTCGTCGAGGGTCGAAAAGGTTGCGGCGAGACGAGCTGGGTTGCGGCTCCAGCAATCGACCACGCCACTGCCGACCTTGATCGTCGAGGTCGACGTGGCAAAGGCCGCCATCGGCACAGTGGCTTCGCGTACGAGGCGGCTCTCGGCCTGCCACACCGCGTCGAAGCCTTTGCTTTCGGCGTAGGTCACGAAGTCGATGCCCTCTCGAATCGAGTGGGCGTCTTGCAGGTACAGGGCAACAGGTTGGTTCATGGCAGGTCCTCGTTGGTGAATCGGTCAGAGTCGGGTGAACATACGCTCGGCTGCTTCGGTCGCCTTGCGGCGAACTTCGTCGAGATCGACGCGAGTCGGGCGACCGTCGGCGAGCAGAACCTCGCCCGACGACGAGGTCACGGTGGTCGCGCGAACGCCCGGTGTGAACGCCATGTGCCAGGCCGAGTCGGCGTGGTCGTAGTTCCAGTGGACACGATCGCCGGCACATTCGGGTAGAAAGTCGTACCCATTGGTCAGCCAGTTCCACGTGGTGTCGGGGGAGGCCATGACGTCATCGGCACGATGAGCGACGTAGGCGAGCCGGAATTCCTCCATCATGTCGGCGCCGATCCCGTCGGAGCCGAGAACGATGCGATTAGGGCGAGTGGCCGGCCGGGCGTAACCGACGGAGTTGTTCATGTTGCTGCGCGGATTGTGGGCGATGGTTCCCGGAAGATCGCGATCGAGATGGACACAGTGAACGAGCAACCAATCGTCCTGGGCGAGTGATTCGAGACGCTGCCCAGCATCTCGGTCGTCGACTCCTTCAGCGACGTGAATGTGCACTCCGACCCCGAGATCTTGGGCCAACCCGGCTGCGGCCTCCAATGTGTCGTCGGAACATGTGAAGGCCGCATGAACGCCCACCAGGCCGGGCTTTCCGCTCTTGAGGTAGCGCTCGTTCTCGGCGAGTCCGCGCCGAGCTCCGTCGGCTCCGTGCCGGTCGGTGACCCCGTACGAGCAAGAGACTCGCACTCCGACTTCGGAGCACGCATCATGAACGAGGTCGAGAACACCGTCGATGGCCGAAGGACTCTCGTGATGATCGACGATCCCTGTGGTGCCGCTCATCAGTGCTTCGACGGCGCCGAGTTTGGCCGACCAGTAGACGAGATCGGGGTCGAGCGCCACGTCGAGTCGCCACCAGATCGATTCGAGGATGGTTCGGAAATCTCGAGGGGTGGAGGGTGGGGCGGGCATACCGCGAGCCAAGGACGAATAGAGGTGGTGGTGTGCGCAGACGAGGCCGGGAGTGGTGTCGGTCATGAGTCGGCTTCGTCCTTCGACGGACGCATCGGGAGCTTGTTCCGCCAGGCGCCATCGACCTGATGAAGTGCCGCGGCAACGGCGCCGGCCGTCGGGACGAGGCCGATCTCACCAACGCCCTTGATTCCGTACGGCGCAGACGGTTCGGGGGATTCGACGAGGATCACCTCGACCGGAGGCATGTCCTTAGCGCGGATGATTCCGAGGGCGCGCAGGGTCGTGGGCAACGGAAAGCCGGTTTCGGGATCGGAAGGGAAGTCTTCGGACAGGGCATACCCGAGGCCCATGTGCACACTGCCCTCGATCTGTCCCTCGCACAGCGTGGGATTCACGGCGCGTCCGACGTCGTGAGCCGCGACGACCCGATCGATCGAGCCGTTGGTCGGATCCATCACCACCATCTGGCACGCGTATCCGAACGTGGAGTGGATGATGGGGTTCTCGACTTCACCCAATTTGTTGGTCCAGTCCACGCGGTATTCGCCGACGTGGTCGACATCTGGAGCGCAATTCGCAGCACGCGCCGCCTCACACGCGGCTTTGACGGCCCCGGCGCCCATGAGCGTGCCTCGAGAGCCGGTGGTTTGGCCGAATCCGAGCTCTCGCGTCGTGTCGACGATGACGCGGATACGAGCCGGATCGACATCAAGTTCGTGCACCACGACTTGAAGGGCAACCGTGTTGACTCCTTGTCCCATCTCGGTCCATCCGTGACGAACTTCCACGGTGCCGTCACTGCAGAACCGGACCACGGCGCGGGTGATCTCCTTGAAGCCGTTGCCGAGGCCGCTGTTCTTCAAGCCGAGACCGACACCCACTGCTCGGCCGGATGCAACTGCCGCATCGTGATGCGGTTTCATCTCGTCGAGACAACGCTCGGCGCCCAGACAGCCGTCGTCCATGATTTGTCCCGGTCCCCAGACCTGACCGGGCTTGATGACATTGCGCTTGCGCATTTCCCAGCCGCTGATGCCGACCTTTTCGGCGAGTCGATCGAGCACACCCTCCATGGCGAACTGGGCCTGGTTGGCGCCGAAGCCCCGGAAGGCGCCGCATACCGGGTTGTTGGTACGAACGGCGGTGGCGCGAACGTCGATCGTCGGCAGGTGATACGGACCCGAAGCGTGTCCGGCCATGCGCTCGAGAACCTTCATCCCGACACTCGCGTAAGCGCCACTGTCGCCGACGGCCCGGACTCGCAGTGCGGTCAGACCTCCTTGGTCGTCGCAGCCGATCTCGTACGACATGCGGATCGGATGTCGCTTCGCATGCATGAGGAAGGACTCCTCGCGCGAGAGAGTGCACTTGACCGGTCGGTCGAGAATCCATGCGGCCAGTGCGGCATGCGCTTGGTTGCTCATGTCCTCTTTGCCGCCGAAGGCTCCACCGTTGGTGACCAACTCGACCGTCACGGAATCGTTCTCGATTCCGAGAACACGAGCAATGTCGTTGCGGTCGTCCCACACGCCCTGACCGCCCGAATACACGTGCAGGTGGCGGCGGCCGTCGCGAGTTTCGGGAACCGCGAGAGTGCTCTCTGGCTCGAGAAAAGCGTGCTCGATTCGCTGGGTTTCGAAAGTCTCGGTCACCACGTGTGTCGACGTCGAGAGGGCGGTGTCGACGTCGCCTCGGGCGTAGGCGCTGATGCTGAGTGTGTTCGAGTCGGTGCCCCATACTGCGATGTGTTCGTCGGACAGAGCTTTCTCGGGGTCGGTGACCACGGGAAGCGATCGATACTCGATGTCGACCAGTTCGGCTGCCTGACGGGCCGCCAGTCGCGTGTCGGCGATCACGATGGCGAGAACATCGCCGGCATAGCTGGTACGACCGCCGACGGGAATCATGACCGGCCAGTCCTTGTGGATCAGTCCGACTTTCAGTTCACCCGGGATATCGGCCGCGGTGAGCACCTTCACGACTCCTGGGGCTGCCGCGGCGCGGGAGGCGTCGATGCCGACGACGTCGGCCCGCGCGTGAGCAGTGAGATGCAGAGCGGCGTGCATCATTCCGGGCACGCGGAGATCGTCGACGTAGCCCCGGTCGCCGAGCGCCAGTTCTTCGGCTTCGTACTTGACGCCCCGTGAGCCGATGCCGCCCGGGACGACGGGGACGACTTGCTTTCCCTGGGCTACGGCCTCGATGGCGTCGAGAACCTTCACGTATCCGGTGCAACGGCAGAGGTTGGCGCCGAGATGACGACTCATGTCGGCCCGGGTGAGCGCCGATCCCTTCTTGTCGATCTGGCCTTTCGCCCGCATGACGATGCCAGGAATACAGAAGCCGCATTGCAGTCCTCCGCAGGCGGCGAACGCCGTCGCATAGCGGTCACGCTCTTCGTTGGGAAGACCTTCGAGCGTGACCACATCCTTTCCGGCGACCTTGGTGAGAGGCTGTTGGCAGCTGACGACCGGCTTGCCATCGATCAACACGGTGCAACATCCACATTGACCTGAGGGGGAGCATCCGTCCTTTGGCGAGGTGATGTCGAGTTCCTCGCGCAGAGCGGCGAGAAGATGGGGGTGGGACGAGTCAACGGTCATGCTTCGACCGTTGACGGTCAGCGACACACGGGTTTCGGAGATCGAAGTCATGACGGTCGAATCACTCCTCGTTGGTTGGTGAGACGGGTGTACACCTCGGGCCGCCGATAGCGATCGAAGTCGAAGAGTGTCTCCTTGTACCGGGCACACCAGTCGAGATCGCACTCGGCGGTGATCAGTTCATCGCCAGCGGTGAGGGTCTGGGCCACGATCTGACCGCTGGGAGCGATGATGCACGACTGAGCGAGCGAATCGACACCCTCTTCGACGCCCCCTTTGGCGACACCGACGACCCAGGTTCCGTTCTGGTAGGCCCCGGCCTGCATGACCAGTGCGTTGTGGAAGCCCTGAAGCACGTCTTGACTCGGATCTGGGACGTAGTGGAGCGGCGTGTTGTAGCCGCACAGGATGAGCTCGACGCCTTGTAAGCCCATTTCGCGGTAGGTCTCGGGCCAACGACGGTCGTTGCAGATCATCATGCCGACGATGCCGTCGAAAGCCCGCCAGACCGGGAAGCCCTCGTCGCTCGGCTCGAAGTAGTAGCGCTCGGCGTGCTGGAACGGGCGGTCGGGTTCGTTGGTTTCGTGCCCAGGGATGTGCACCTTCCGATATCTCCCGACGATCGTTCCGTCGCGCTCCATCAACACCTGGGTATTGAAGCGATGCCTGGTTCCGTCGGAGTCAGGTTCGGTGAGTTCGGCGTAACCGAGGCAGAAGCCGATACGAAGTTTCTTCGCTTCGGCGAATAGTGGCGCAGTGGCTTCGTTCGGCATCGCCGTCTCGTACCAGTGATCGGCTCGTGAGAGGTCGGCTTCGAACCATCTCGGAAAGAAGGTGGTGAGAGCCAATTCCGGATACACGACGAGTTCGACTCCGCGTTCGTGAGCCTGATGGAGGAGGGCGATCAACCGGTCGACCACCTCGGCGCGCGAGTGGTCTCGTTGAATCGGCCCGAGTTGGGCCGCTCCGACGTTGATCGTGCGGTGCGATTTGCGATGGTGGGTGAAGACGCGGCTCATGACCGGCTCACGACGGACTCGGTGGTTGATTCATTCGTGAAGTCGATGTCGACGAGTTCCATCATCACCTCGAGAAGCAGTTGAGTCCCCTCCACCAAGTCCTCGTCGTCGGTGTGTTCGGCCGGGTTGTGGCTGATTCCGAGATGGGATGGCGTGAAGATCATGGCCGTCGGACAGACCCGGGCCAACATCTGAGCGTCGTGGCCCGCTCCTGACGGAAGGCGTCGCACGACGTGGTTGCGTCGACGTACGGTTCGTTCGACGACTTCGACCACGCGCGGATCGAAGTCGACAGGTTCGAAGCGCGCCAGTACCCGGCGCGAGATCGAGACGCCTTCTTCGCGAGAGATCGTGTCGATGAAGGACTCGATCTCG